>NZ_OZ244153.1:0-300000 GCF_965216265.1 Kordiimonas sp. | reverse complement strand
GTGACAAGAACCTTGTGCAGTATCTGGAGGACCTCATTGTTACCTGGCAAAAACTTGAGGCTGAAGAAAAACTGCAGGCTGAAGCCGACAAGGAAAAGAAACGCGAAGAGCTTGCCAAAAAACGTGCAGAGATGGAAAAAGCTCGTCAGGCTTTGATCGAAGAGGGGCGGCTAGATACGACTGAGGATGAAAAGAAAGAAGA
The DNA here is from genome assembly GCF_965216265.1 of Kordiimonas sp. Lineage (GTDB taxonomy): Bacteria > Pseudomonadota > Alphaproteobacteria > Sphingomonadales > Kordiimonadaceae > Kordiimonas. The sequence continues at coordinate 299,798 of NZ_OZ244153.1, read as the reverse complement.
GGACACTGATGAGCCTCCCAAAGAGGATGATGTTGATCCACCACAGGATTGATTGACGACCAAGGTCTTTCTTGAAATGTCTTGAGCCCCACCCGTGGGTGTGGTGTCTTGTCCTCCGCTTCTAACGGTGAGGACGTTCATGCCCATTCTTTTCCTGGTTATTTTTGTTGTGATGGGAAGCTTCGCGATGTTGCTTCCCTCAATCATGTTCGTGCTCAAAAATTTGGGTGCAAGCGAGGCGTGGGCGACGCCTATCCTGGCGAGTTATAGTTTTGCTCAGTTTCTTACCGGTCCGTCATGGGGTAAATTATCAGATCGTCTTGGCCGAAAGCCTGTTTTGATTGTTGGGTTGACGCTTGCAGCTGCGGCCTATGGTTTTATCGCCTTCTTTGCCGATAGTGTGGTGCATATGCATATAGGGCTCGTTCTTGCGGGTGCTTGTGCGGGCAACTCGGCGGTACTCTACGCTGCAGTGACAGATATTACGGGCAATGAGGGTAGGGCAAGGGGTATGGGCATGATGGGGGCTGGTGTGGGGCTGGCTTTCACCGTCGGCCCTGCAATTGGCGCAGTGTTAAGCGGGGTCAGTGCTCAAGCTGCTGATATTACAGCACCTGCTGGCCTTTCTATGGTTGCGTGCCTTGTTGGCGCATGTGTCGTTGCTGTTTTCCTTCGGGAGACATTAGACGCAGACAAAAGCGAGACCCAGTTCGATGGCACAGGGCGAGTAGCCGCGCTTATAAGGGTCAGTGAAAAACCTGCCCTGATGCAGCTCGCGGTGGCTATGTGCCTGTTCACGCTCGCGCTCGCGATGATGGAAGCAATCATGTCCTACCTCATGAACGTGCGACATGGTTGGGGGCCAAAAGATCTGGGCGTCATGTTCTCCTATTTTGGTGTGATCCTTATCGTTGTTCAGGGCGGGCTGGTTGGCCGACTGGCTCGTCGGTTTGGCGAAGAAAAGCTGACGCTTGCGGGTGTAAGCATGATGGGGGCGGGATTGGCAATCCTAGCTCTGTCGGCTAGCACGCTGGGCGTATTTATTGGCCTTGGTTTTATCAGTGCGGGCACCGGTATCTATAATACGAGTGTGCTTGCGGTTGCTTCCTACAACAGTGGTGAACTGGGCAGGGGGCTGACGATGGGCGTGTTTCAGTCCATGCAGGCGCTTGGGCGTTCGTTAGGCCCTTTGATAGTGGGCGTGTTATACCTTGTTCAGCACGAACTGCCGCTTTTCATCGGATGTGTAATCATGGCCGTACTTCTAATCTGGATGGTGGTGATATTTCGTCGGCTACACCAAGGGAAAGTGGATGCAGAGAGGCCTAACCTAGGTTAAATCGTGATCACAAAACAGCGTGTCTGATTTACAGGTATCGTTGGCCATATAAACTTATTTACTTGCTTGGCTGGGCGTTCTTTGTCACGATACGATTAAATGTGATCACATTATTCGGGAGCAATCATGAACCGTATTTTATCCTATGGTGCATCGCTTGGTTTGGCGTTGTCGTCATCTGTTGCAATTTCCGCAGAGAAACCTGCTGACTATGTCTTGACCGGTGGTACCGTTTATACGGTCGACAAAGGCAACAGCGTTGCTGAGGCGATTGCTGTGCGGGCGGGCGAGATTGTTTATGTTGGTGGCGCGGCGGGTGTTGCGGGCTTTATTGGCCCAGACACCGAACAGCGCGACCTCAATGGGTTGATCGTCTTCCCAGGGTTCACTGATAGTCACGCTCATTTGCCTGACGGGGGCGGCACTATTCTGGGCCTTGGTTTGGCTGGCTTGACCTCTGCTGAGGCAGTGCTCGATGCTGTGAAAGTATATGCGGACGCGAACCCTGACTTGCCGGTTATTGTCGGTGCAGGGTGGGAGCTCAGCCTCTTCGATGAGGCTAATCCACAGAAAGAACTGCTGGACGAAATTGTAAAAGATCGCCCGGTATTCCTGTCAGCAGCAGATGGTCACAATGGCTGGGTAAATACGGCGATGCTCGAGCTGGCCGGTGTGACTGCCGAGACGGCGGACCCAGAGAATGGCCGTATCGAGCGTGATGATAATGGCAGCCCGACGGGTACGTTCCGTGAGGCAGCCATGGGGCTTTTTGCCGCCTATATACCGCAACCAAGCATCGAGCAAGTGAGCGAGAACCTACGTGCGGGTATCGGTTACCAACTGCATAACGGGATTACCGCCACCATCGACGCCGCGATCATGAACGACGTGAACGAAGAGGCCTACCTTAAAGCCGCGTCGGACAAGAATTTGCCACAGCGGGTGCGAATTTCTCTGTTGGCAGCTGAGGAGATGGTGACGTCAAACATCACCGAAGAGAATGCCCTGGATGCTGTCACCCGCCTTGAGGCACGCCGTGAGACATACCGCGCCGCGTCCGCTGGCCGGATTAACGCCGAAGCGGTAAAAATATTTGTTGATGGCGTGCCTGAAAATCACACGGCGGCGATGCTGGAGCCATACGTTGGGGCACCACTTGGGCCGGACCATAGGGGTGAGCCAAACCTGAGTGAGGCAGCGTTGAAAAAATACGTGACCGCGCTTGAAGCGTCGGATTTCCAGGTTCATATGCATGCGATTGGCGACAGGGCTGTGCGAATGGCGTTAGATGCGCTTGAAACCGCTAAAGATACCAATGGCGACAGAACGCGCCGCCACCAGATCGCGCATTTGGAAATTGTACAGCCAGAAGATATTGCCCGCTTTGCGCCGCTGGGTGTGAGTGCGGATATGCAGTCGCTCTGGCATTACCGGGATGCTTACATCACGGACCTGACGGAGCCGTTTCTGGCAGAGAAACTGCACCGGTGGCTGTATCCCGCCCGGAGCTTTAAAAATGCCGGTGCACGGCTGGTTTGGGGTAGTGATTGGCCCGTCTCGACCAGTGACCCGTTTGATTCCATGGAGGTAGCTGTGCTGCGCCGCGATCCGTATACGGATGAGGGCGAGACCTGGAACGAGGTGGAAACCCTCACTGTTGATGACATGATTCATGCGCTTACCATGGGTGGCGCATACTTGATGGGGCAGGAAGGTATCAGGGGGTCTATCGAGGTAGGTAAGCGCGCCGACTTTATCGTGATAGACGCAGACCCCTATAAAATTGATCCATCAGCGATCAGCGATATTTCGGTTGTCGAGACTTATGTCGATGGGCAGCGGGTCTATTCTTCTGCCGAATAACAGAAACCAAAAAGAGCGCTGAAAACAGCGCTCTTTTTTCAAACCCTGCGGAAGGGTTTAGATATCGTCTGGCCCGGTCACGTTTTTGTCGTCTGTGAATGCGTTGAGGCCGATGATGGTATAGGTATCCTTGACGCCGGGCGCGACCTGTACGGTCTGTGTAATAAACCGGCCAATTTCCTGCTCAGGTGAAAGCTGGAACTGAGCCAGCAAATCATAGTTGCCTGAAGTTGAGTATACGCTTCTTACTTCGGGCACATTGTCGGCAAGGTGGGCAGCCACATCATAGGTTCGGCCAAGCTCACATTTGATCATGACAAAAACAGTCTTCATTTGGTGCCCCTTCTTAACGTGCTGGCATATGCAGGTTATCTAGTTTTCATACGCTTGTATCGAATTGCATCTGGCTTGTGAAGCGAAGATACGGCAACATGCCGAACAAAATATGAAGGTGTATCGGGCCTTTTGGGGGACTTTGTTAATGTATGATGTAGTGATTGTTGGTGGTGGCCATAATGGCCTGACATGTGGGTACTATCTGGCGAAAGCCGGGTTGAAAACGCTCATTGTGGAGCGTCGGGATATCGTAGGTGGCGCTGCGGTTACGGAAGAATTCCACCCAGGCTTCAGGAACTCAACGGCCTCATACACGGTAAGTCTTCTAAACCCCAAAATCATCGCAGATCTTGACCTGCACCGGCACGGACTTGAAGTGCGTGAACGCGCTGCTTCAAACTTTTTCCCGCTGAATGATAGCCAGTATCTGATGTTCCCGGTCGACGGCGAAGAAAAGCGCCGGGAGTTTGCTAAGTTCTCGGAAAAAGACGCAGCAGCGCTTGAGGAGTATGAGGCAGATATCGAAGCGGTGGCTGATGAATTGCGTGCACTTTTGCTTAAGTCGCCCCCTAATGTGGGCGGCGGACTATCGGACCTGCTGAAAGCTGGGGCGCTCGGACTGTCTGCTCTTCGGAAACCCGTTGAAGCGCAGCGGTTGCTTCTGGATATGGCTACGCAGTCGTGCGGTGATTTGCTCGACCGTTATTTTGAAAGCGATATTATCAAGGCGGCTTATGCGTTCGACGGCATCGTGGGTGCCTATGCGGGTCCTCAGTCTCTTGGAACAGCCTATGTGTTGCTTCATCACTGCTTTGGAGAGGTGAATGGCAAGAAGGGCATGTGGGGGCATGCGGTTGGCGGCATGGGCGCTATCACCGCCGCGATGCGTAAAGCTGCGGAAGAGGCCGGTGTCACAATAAGAACCGGGGTAGGAGTTAGTGAGGTCATTACCACGGGTGGGAAAGCGAGCGGTGTTGTCTTGGAAGACGGCACCAAGATCGAAGCCCGCGTGGTGGCCTCCAATGTTGCGCCGAAGTTGCTGTTCGACAAGCTTGTCGACCCCGGCGTTGTACCCGATGACTTTCTGCGGCGCATACGCGGCCTGAAAAGCGGCTCTGCAACTTTCCGTATGAATGTGGCCCTTAACGAATTGCCGCGGTTTACCTGCAAGCCGTCCGATGGTCAGGCAGAGCATCATTCTTCCGGCATTGTTATCGGGCCTAGTGTGGCGTATCTGGAAAAAGCTTATTTGGACGCTCAGCAATATGGCTGGTCCAGGGAACCAATTGTAGAGATGCTCATACCAAGCACCCTGGATGATAGTCTCGCGCCGGAAGGCAAACATGTCGCTAGTCTTTTTTGCCAACATTTTGCTCCAACCCTGCCGGGTGGGAAGTCCTGGGATGACTGCCGCGAACAGGCAGCGGACTGCGTTATTGAAACGGTCAACAAATATGCTCCAAACTTCAAGGAGAGCATCATTGCGCGGCAAATTCACTCACCGCTGGACCTTGAGAGAAAGTTTGGATTGATCGACGGGGATATTTTCCACGGGCAACTCACTCCAAACCAGCTGTTTTCGGCGCGGCCCATGCTGGGTCATGCGGACCACAGAATGCCGGTGAAGGGCCTCTATCTATGTGGCTCTGGGGCTCATCCGGGCGGCGGTGTAACCGGCGTACCAGGTCATAACGCAGCGGCTGTGATCGTGAAAGACTGTAAAAGGCGGGTAATCTAAATCAGCCGGTTAAAAGTCGATTAACTAAATAGTTGTAGTTTCAGCTAAATTACTTGTGGCGGGATGCGTAGTCGATATTATGAGGTTACGTTACCTGTTAGCCGTAAGCCTACCAACAAATCAAACCTTGTAGTCAGGGGAGAGAACATGGAATACCGCATCGAAAGTCGCGACGACAGTACTGCGCGGGTCATCTTTACCGGGGATATTACCTTTTCAGAGAATGTGGCGTTTCGTCAGCTATTGAAGGATCTTTCCGAGAAGGATATTCAGGCGTGCGTGTTTGACCTTTCATCAGTTGAAATGGTCGATTCTGCGGGGCTTGGCATGTTCCTGATAGCCAAAGAGCAGGCCGATACAGGGGGCTGGAAGCTTTCTGTGACCGGTGCGCAGGGGCATGTGGCCAGCATGCTGAAACTCACCAAACTTTCTGACCTGCTGGAGGGGTAATCGTACACTTTGTGCGACCTGAGGCTATGGCCCCAAAAGATGGCATTCACATTCCTGGACGAGCAACCGATGTCGCTGACGAAGTAAGCGCTGCACGTATTCTTGTTGTGGATGACATGCCGCTTATGCGGACGATGATCGGCAATTGCCTCAAGCGAGGTGGGTTCAGCAATATCGATTATGCCGCTGATGGGGCAGAGGCGCTTGAAATTATTGAGCGAGAGATGCCTGACCTTGTGGTGCTCGACCTCAATATGCCTCGGGTCTCTGGTTACGAAGTTTGCCGGACCCTCAGGGCGGACCCTAAAACGGAAAATCTCCCCATTCTTGTTCAGTCTGCCTCGGAAACGGCGGAAGAACGGGTTGAGGTGTTTGCGTCCGGCGCAACCGACTTTGTATCCAAGCCAATCAATCAACCCGAGCTCCTTGCGCGGGCGTGTATGCACCTTGAAAACAAGTTTCTTATCAATAATTTAAGCGCTTTTCAGAACCGTATCCAGGCGGAATTGTCAATGGCGCGGGAGATGCAGCATTCGTTGCTGCCAGACCCTAAAACAATCGCAAAACTCGAGGACTTCAGCGGCGGCACGATTGAGGCGTTTTATAAGGCATCTTTTGAACTGGGCGGTGATCTTTGGGGTTGTTGGCCAATCTCAAATGACCGCGTGGGGCTCTATGTTCTGGATATTGCGGGGCATGGTGTAGGCGCCGCGCTCAATACCTTTCGGGTTCATGCCACCATGGCCCGCTTTGAAGCGGCACGTGAGGACCCTGCCGCATTTCTTACGGTCTTGAACTCTGCGCTGCAGCCCAATTTCCCGTTAGGCCAGTTTGCAACGATGTTTTATGCGGTTCTCAACTTTGAAACCAATGAGCTGGTATACGCAGGTGCTGGAGCGCCAAGGCCGATGATATTGTCAGCTGATGGTGATGTGCGGCTTCTGGATAGTTCTGGCTTGCCGGTCGCTATCCTACGTAAGCCCGAGTATGAGAACAGGTATGACAAGCTGGAAATGGGCGAGAGCCTGTTCTGTTATTCGGACGTCTTGACGGAAGCCCCCAACCCCGCAGGTGATTTCATGGGTGAAGAGGGCCTAGTAGACTTTGTCGTGGAATGTGAGCGCGAGGGCGCGCGTATAACGCTGGTTGAGCGACTTTTGGAGCAATTCTATCACCGAGTGCCTGGGGCATTGCCGGATGACCTCACTGCGGTTGCCATTCACCGGACACCTGATTTTGCAGCGCTTAGTTCCAGCGCACCTCATGGGCGCTTTGAGTTTCAGTCACGGCGGGAAGCCAAGAAGATCGCTACCAAGCTCGCCGCCTCCACCTCAGACCCGGTTGGTGTGTCGATTGGGTTGATGGAATTATTTGTGAATGCGATCGAGCACGGGTGTTTGGGTATTGGTCACGTTGAAAAGGGGCAGTTGATCGAGCAGGGGACGTTGAACGCTGAGATCTCCCGCCGCCGTAGCCTTCCCGAGTTTAACGACAATTATGTCGTCGTCTCGTTTGAACGTGAGAAAGAAGATCTCTTCGTTGCGGTAAAAGACCCAGGTGAGGGCTTTGACTATTTGGCGTTCACCGAAGATGGATCTGGGCATGACAAGAAGCATGGCCGAGGCATTACGATGGCAAAAAGCTGCTTTAATGCACTGACATACCACGGAAACGGCAACGAAGTGCATGCGCATTATCGCAACAGGAAAAAGGGCTCCACTTAGCTTATTGCAGTAGAGTCGGCCACCCTTTCATATCCAGTTTTTCCCTAGCTTCCGCAAAGATATCGAGAACATGAGCCAACTCATGAGCTTTGAGCGTTGCATTTACGGTCAAGCGCAACAGCATGCGGTTTTGAGGGGTGGCGGGGGGGCAAAATACCGAACCCAATACGCCTCTCTGGTCGAGAAACGTGCGAAACGAGACTGTGTTTTCCAGAGTGCCTGTAATGATAGAAATAATCTGGCTGTCGCTCTCCGTAACGTCATAGCCGAGCGCAAGAAGGCCTGTGCGGAGGTAGCGGTGATTGGCGTGCAGACGGCTGCGGCGCCAATCTTCCGATCCGATAATATCAAGGGCTGCGTTAAAGCCCGCAACTTCATACCCTAGCACAGAGGTGCTGAATATCATTGGCCGCGCTTCGTAACGGAAATACTCCATATTGCGGGCGGAGCCTACGACCACACCGCCACGTGCTGCAACGGCCTTCGAGAGACCAACGGTGCGAAAATGTATGCGGTGTGCAAGGTTCTGCGCCACTGCCATACCGCCTCCTTTATGGCCATGGCAGCCGAAGGAGTGAGTTTCGTCCACAACGATGGCGCAGCCCTCTTGTTCCGCCACATCGACAATATCGGACAACGGACACATGTTCCCGTTTGTGCTGTATAGAGAGTCGACAATCACCAGACCGGGACCATACCGCCGAATTTTTTTTCGCAGGTCCTGAACATCGTTATGTCGGAAAGGACGGGCTTTTGCCCGAGCGCATAAAATGCCCTCCCAAAGAGAGGCGTGCGCCATGATATCAATATAGATTGGGGTGTCGGGCTTAGAGAACGCCTGCACCAGCCCTGTGTTGGCGGTATATCCTGACATGACAAGCACCGCGTCTTCTGCTTGCATCAGGGATGCGATTTTGTATTCAAACTTGCGGTGAGTGTCTTCCTTGGCGTGAGAGAATACACGGGAAATGGCGTCACCGTGCCCTACCTCGGTGAGAATATTTGCCTTCGCGCGTGATACCCTTGGGTCGCCAGCGATGGAGAGATAATCGTTAGACTGCATGCGTACTGCTGGCTGCAGGGGGCGACTGTTGGTCAAAACGGCTCTACCCCAGTGTTTGTGCTGAGGGTCGGTAAGCTCCTCGTCGGTGATCTGGGTAATGAAGTCAGGCTCTAGCGGGCCTTGTGGTGTTGTGGCGCGACCAAGGTCACATACTGCTGAATTTGCCATCTGGTGCTTCCTCATTGTTGGAGGTCGTGTAATTTTATGTTAGATATGTATTTTTACACACATAGGTAGCATTTTAGCCTAAATTCCATGGAAGATGGCGTATAAATGGAAATAGGGGTGTTTCAAAAATTCACGGCTAGTTTTGAGCTGACGCGTTCAAAGATGCGAGCCGGTGCAGTGGTCGGTCTTGGCGGCTTTCCACTCTACTATTTCATATGGCAGGATGTATTCCCACAAGGGTATGAAAACGCGCTGCTACGGGCGCTCTGTGTTGGTGTTCTTGTCTGTTGGCTGGTCGTCGATCGTTTTGCGCCTGACCGGTCCCGCGCATTTCAGGTGCTTTCTTATGTAACTCTGACGACATGCCTGCCGTTCTTCTTTTGTTATATGTTTTTGCAAAATAACGCTTCAGGCATTTGGCTGGGCTCGATGATCTGCGGCATGCTTTATCTCGCTGTTGCAGTCGAAATATCCAACTTTTTCATGATGTTCCTGCTCGGTAGCCTTGCGGCGGTCGCGACCTATATGGGACTACCTCACAATGAGATCGATCCTTACCGACTGTATGAGACGGCACCGGTTATTTTGTTTGCGTTTGGTGGCGGGCTTATACTCAAGTTTGCTGAAGAATGGACAATTCATCACAACCAGAAGCGTGCTGTGGCGCTCGCAGGTTCCATTGCTCACGAGTTGCGTACACCCCTTTTAGGGATACGCCTGGAACTAGAGAATTTTTCAAAGCTTTGCCGGGATACCGCGCTGACTGGAGGCACCGATAACGCCCGACATTGTGATGAGATAAGCGGGCGCGTTAATAGGCACGTCCTTAAAGCTTCTCATATGGTTGAGTGTTTACTCTTGAATGTGCGGGATGAGGCGTTTGACAGTCGCGGTTTCACCTACCATTCGATGCAAACTGTCCTAGATGACGTGTTCGCACGGTATCCGCTGACCGAGAGGGAGCGCGAAATAATCAGGGTACGGGAACACGAAGATTTTACGTTTTGGGGTGATAGTTTGTTGATGTCCCATGTCGTGATGAACCTGTTGAAAAACGCGTTTGAAGCTATAGCTTCGGCAGAGAAGGGGCAGGTTGAGATATATTTTTCTCGAATAGAGGGAAAAAATGCTATGTGTGTTAGAGATACCGGCCGCGGGATAGCGGCCGACGCCAGAACAAAGATTTTTGATCGGTTCTACTCTAACACCCAAGGAGGTGCAGGGCTGGGCCTTGCATTTTGTAAGCGCGTTATAGATAGTTTTGGAGGCGCACTGGAATGCAAATCGGAAGCTGGTGAGTACACCGAATTTAGAATCTGGTTACCTGCGGGGGAGGCAGCATGATCGGACCTTATTATTATCCTGAAATTCCTGTTTATCATCCTTGCACAGCACTTTTGCTGGACGACGATGAGGATTTTCTGGCGTCTTTAAAGGCCGTTTTAGGCCAGGAAGCCGCTATACTTGGCTATTCCTCTCCAAGTTGCGCACTGAAATGTCTCAGCCATGCGCAGGAAATTGTAGACGCAACTTTCGATATCTTTGCTCACTATGGCAGTCGTGCCGAAGGGGCAGGGGCTGAGGCTGGTGACCATCTTCTGCTCTTGAAGTCTTCGCGGCTGCGGCGCTTAGCGATGTCAGGATCGCGCTTTGAGATGATTTCTGTGGTTATTGTCGATCAGGTGATGCCATCCAAAAGTGGGCTGGAGTTCTGTGCAGAAATTCAGAACCTGGGTGTGAAGACCATTCTACTCACCGGCCAGATGAGCGATGAAGCAACGATTGCAGCGTTCAATAACGGCTTGATTGACAGGTTTGTATCCAAGAATGACCCCGCCGCTCTCACTAAAATCAAGACCATGATGGTGGAGTTGCACAAGGAGTATATGGCGGACAAGCTTGAACCACTGACCAAAGCCTTGCAAGCGTCAGGTAGCCATAGCCTCGGGCGATATGATACCGTTGAACTGATGCGGGAAATTCACAGAACGTTTGATTATACGGAATATTATTACCTGCCAAACTCTCGTGGTTTTTTGCTCAGGGATCGTGACGGTACTGAGCGATTTTGTCTACTTGGGAACGTGCGGGAGCAGGTGGAGTTGAGTGATGTAGTCGAAGACATTCTGGGTAATTGCCAGCAAAGTATTGGTCTTCGTGAAGGCAAGCTGATTGCCTGGGACTTTTTTGATGACTTTGGCGATAGCGAACCGTGGCATACACGGGTTGCTGACCTTATCTTTCCCTGCAACAGAACAGGTGAATTGGTCTGGAGTTTGATCCCGCCTGAGAGTTTGCCATTCCAGACAGAGCATGTGGACCCCAGTTGGAGAAGCTATCACCAGCATGTGCAAACCAAGCCCATCAATTGGCTGGGAAGCGTCGCTTAAGCGGCGGACACGGAAATTCGTCCGCTGAAGGTATCTGCGTTAGCAACAAGCATATCCCCCAGAAAGTCAAACATTGCCCTGATGCGTGCACTGCGGCGCAGTTCGGCGTGGCTCACGAGCCAGATGTCAGTACTGAACACCACAAGATCATCGAACAAGCGCACAAGATCTGGCTCTTCCGCCGCCATCACGCAGCTATACGCACCGATGCCGAAGCCTTCTTTTACCGCCGTTGCCAGCGCCATCATGCTGTTTGAGCGAAACGCTGCGGAGCGTGAGAGGGCATAGATTTTTCGTGGGTCGGTTTTGGTGTGGGTGAGAATTTCATCATGAGGCAAGATGAAATTATGGTCCTTGAGTTCCGAAAGCCGTTCCGGAGTGCCGCGAGACGCCAAATATTTTTTGCTGGCATAGTAGCCATAGTTCATGGTGACCGTCCGTTTGGCCACGAGATCGTTTTGAACCGGCCTGAACATCCTTAGCGCGATGTCTGCTTCGCGGCGCAGGAGGTCTGATACCGCATTGTCAACTTTTACGTCGACCGTAATCCCTGGGTATTGTTGGTTGAAGGGTTTGAGGTTTTTCACCAGCCAGACAGCGCCAACAGCTTCAATACAAGAGATCATGACACTGCCCGACAGGCTGCTGTCGTGCCCGGTTACAAGCCTTTCAATAGCATGTACGTCATCTTGCATGTGCCGCGCGTGGTGGCGCATTTGTTCACCCAGCAGCGTCATCTCAAGCCCGGTTCTGGTACGAGCGAAAAGTTCTGCACCGATGTTTTCTTCAAGTGCGGTGAGGCGCCGAGACAGAGTGGGCTGGCTTACATTCAGCTTGCGGGCAGCAGCCGAGAGGCTGCCATGTTCTGCCATAGCCAAGAAATATTTCAGGTCTTCCCAGTCCAACATCGTCGTTTCTCCATGACCAATTCAAATATGAATACCTAAGCTGCATATTTTGTCAATTACTATCCAGATACGTATTCCAATATAGGGTCTATCCCCAACATGATTTAAGCGGGATCACAACCGATAGAGGCGTGAAGAACGCGAGGAGACAAAAGATGTTTAAAATTTCAAAGGCGGTAGCGATAGCAGGTCTGGTGTTTGCGGTTTCAGTTGTTTCAGTTAATGCGGAAGCGCAATCAACGAAAACCCTGTATCTGAGCGAGAACGGTAATCTTGAGCGCGGTATGGAATCGCTTCGTCAAGGCAATCTGAAGTCGGCGGCGAAGCACCTTCGCCGGGCCGTCAGGGCAGACCTTGGCACAGAGCGTCTTGTGCCTGCGCTATCAAACCTGTGTGCTGTTGAGTATGCGCTTGGTGAACTGGCTTCGGCTGAGGAGCATTGCAGCCGCGCCATCGGTGAGGATCGTCATTTCTGGCGGGCTTATGTGAACCGAGGCAATGTTTACAAAGCCAAAGGTAGCTATGAAGCTGCACATGCTGATTATCGCCGCGCGGAAGATATCAGTTCAAACGATCTTACGGTGAGTGCGTTGGCTTCCCTTGAAGCGGATCATAACAGGCTTGTTGCAGAAGCGAAATAACGGCCATAAGTTACACCCCGGAAGGTCGCTCCCAGGTCGATCTTCCGGGCTCTCGACTGTCTTACTTGGTGGCAGGTTGAGGAAAACCGCCAGCATGAGTCACCATGGCAGGGACCGCTCGGCCTAGAATAGTTTCTACCCATTCGCCCAGTTGAATGGCTTTTTCTAGTTCTACGCCGGTTTCAACTCCTGACCGCTCAAGTAGGTAGAGCAAGTCTTCAGTGCCAATATTGCCCGTAGCCCTCGGAGCGAACGGACAGCCTCCAAGGCCTGCGATCGAGCTATCCAGAATTCGTATACCAGCTTCATAAGCGGCCCATGCATTGGCGATGCCGGTGTTGCGGGTATTGTGGAAGTGGGCCCGCAAGGTAACGTCGGGAAGGGCATCCCGGATCATGGCAACAAGCTGGCTGACATCCTTTGGGGTAGCAACCCCGATGGTATCTGCAATCGCTATTTCTCTCGGTTCGGCGTCTGCAAGTTCTTTGATCATATCTACGACGGTCTGTTTGGAGACTTCACCTTCAAAAGGGCAGCCAAATGCGGTTGACACGGTCACCTGAGCTTGAAGGTCATCGCGTTTCGCGAGCTTGATGATCTCCTTTGCAACAGTGATAGATTCCTCACGGGTTTGGCCCTGGTTTTTTTGCCCGAAGGTAGTTGAGGCAGTTACCACGCAACCAACTTCATCAACACCGCGTTTGTTCCCCTCCCGTGTGGCAATCGCGCGCAGGTAACCCCGTTTATTAAGAACCAGGCCGATATATTCGACGCCAGCTATATCAGGCAGGCTTTCCACAACTGCTTCAGCATCGGCCATTTGAGGAACCAACTTGGGGTGCACAAAACTCGCAACTTCCAGCCGCTTAAGCCCAGCGTCCATGGCGCGCGTGATCAGCGCATGCTTCTGCTCGGTCGTGAAAAGGATTTTCTCGTTTTGCAGGCCATCACGTGCACCAACCTCAACGATTTCAACAGCAGAGCTCTTAAGCATTATACCCACCAATCTGTTTACCAAATACAGCTTCATAGATAATGTTGCACTGCGGGAATAGCAACGCTGGTGATTGACGTTAATACGACTCGCGTGAAGGTAATTTGTGTTCCAGCACCGTTAGTGCCGTTCTGAGCACACTCGTAAAAGCTCAAGCATATCAATGTCGTTTGATGGAGTGAGGCCGGGAATACACCGCCCTTTTGAAATTATCTCTGGCTCTGGTACCATATTTATCCGCTCATTTTACATGCCTGTGTCCTAAACCGACGGAGCTTTGCTCCGCCATTAATGGTTGATGTCCTGGGACGGAGGAAATGATGATCAATGGCACTCAGAAATGCCCGCGGGTAGTTGCACTCGTGGGCCCATACTCAAGTGGTAAAACCACACTTCTCGAAAATATTCTTTATATGACAAAGACAACCCGCCGCCGTGCAAATGGTGAGCGGGTTTTTGGTGACGATAGTGTTGAAGCAAAAGCGCTTTCGATGGGGGTTGATGCCAATGTCGCAAGCGCAGAGTACCTGGGTGACCGCTATATTTTCCTAGACTGTCCGGGCTCTATAGAGTTGTTGCAGGAAACACGGTTTGCAGTGCACTCTGCCGATGTTGCTGTGGTGGTTGCTGATCCGGAACCAGATAAAATCCAGTCGCTTAGCCCGCTGTTGCATGAGCTTGAAGCAGAGGGCATCCCACACCTTCTGTTTATCAACAAAATCGACCACAGCAATGTCCACATCAGGGATATCGCACAGGCGCTGGACGAAGTCAGCGCGTTGCCGTCTGTTTTGCGTCACGTTCCCATCAGGGAGGATGGTGAGATCAGCGGTTTTGTTGATCTTGCTGCCCGCCGCGCATACTCCTACGGCGCTGATGGCAGCTTTGAGATCACTGAAACTGCGTCCAGCTACATTGAGCAGGTGAATGATGAACGTTTCCAAATGATGGAACGGTTGGCGGATTTTCATGACGACCTGATGGAAGAACTGTTGGAAGACATTGACCCACAGGCGGAAGAAATCTTCTCAGATCTGGCTAAAGACCTTAAGGAAGGCCGGATCATGCCGGTCCTGATGGGAAGTGCTATCAATTCGTTCGGGTTGCGTCGTCTGATGAAAGCGTTGCGTCATGAGATGCCCGGGTTTGAGTTGGCGGCCACGCGCATGCTGCCGGAAGTAACTTCTGAGCCCGCAGCTTATGTCCTTAAAACCAAGTATCTGCCACACATGGGAAAACTTTCATTCGCACGGGTGTTAAGCGGCGGCTTGTCAGACGGGATGACGACGGCGGGCACAAAAGTCAGCGGGCTATTTGCCGTTGATGGTGCAGACCTGAAAAAAGCTTCAAAAGCAGGAGTGGGCGATGTCATCGCCATCCCACGCCTGGAAGGCTTGACGACGGGGGATACGATTGGTGCACCGGGCGCGCCACGGCCGCAAAAGCTTCATCCTGTCTATGCGCAGGCTATAACGGTGCATGACAGGAAGGACGAAGCAAAGCTTTCCGATGCGCTTAGTCGGTTGGTCGAAGAAGACCCGTCATTTGAAGTTGAGCACCGTGAAGATACTGGCCAATTGCTGCTATGGGGGCAGGGTGAAATTCACATGCGGACGGCCATGGCCCGGTTGAGCGAGAAATACGGTGTTGGTGTTACGTTCAGCTTCCCGCAGGTGCCCTATAAAGAAACAATCAGACGGTCCAAGGTTCAGCACACCCGATACAAGAAACAAAGTGGCGGCCATGGTCAATTTGGTGATGTGGTCATCGAGGTCAGTCCAAAAGGGCTGGGACAAGGCTTTGAATTTTCTGAGAAAATTCACGGAGGATCAATCCCGAAACAATATATCCCAAGTGTTGAGGCTGGCGTGAAGGAATACCTGAAACAAGGGCCGCTTGGTTTTCCGGTGGTGGATGTGTCGGTCACACTGCAGGACGGCCAGTATCATAACGTGGACAGTTCAGATATGGCGTTTAAAACAGCGGGCCGTATGGCGATGGCGGATGCCTTGCCGGGGTGTGAGCCCGTGCTTCTTGAGCCTATTGAGCATGTGCGCGTGATGGCCCCAAGCAGCTATATGGCAAAAATTAATGGTATGATCACCAGCAGGCGAGGGCAGATCATGGGCTTTGACGTACGCGATGGTTGGCCCGGTTGGGACCAGATTGAGGCGCAGATGCCTGCTTCTGAAATGCAGGATCTTATAATTGAGCTCCGTTCTGTAACTCAGGGAATTGGAACTTTTGAGCATGAATTTGATCACCTGAATGAACTTGCTGGGCGGCTCAAAGAACAAGTGCTGGAAGGGGTTGAAGAAAAGCGACGACTTTGAACCGCGTGGTTTTGCAGTCGGTGTTTTAAGATCGAGCGAAAATATTTTGTAAGGTTTTTCTCCTCTAAGGGACTGTTAGCTTGTGAGCTTCGGTTCTAGAGGAGATGACCGTGAAAAAAATAATCCGAGTTGCGACAATAATGACCGGCGTTTGGCTTGTACCCGTTCTGACGGTACAGGCAGGCGCGCGTGCAGATGAACCCAGCATAGAGCCAGTTGAGTTTTCGCCCTGTTATGTGCGCGGGCTTAAGGAACGGGTGAGCTGTGCCCAGGTAGACTTGCCTGAAAACTATGCCGACCCCAGTGGTCAGCAGGTACAAATTCACCTGACCCACTTGTCTGCCAAGTCAGGCTCTCCTGAAAAAGACCCGTTTGTGATATTTGCCGGCGGGCCGGGGCAAGCTGCGGGAGATTATGGTGCGCTTGTCAGGCTGGCTTTCAAAGATATACGGGCCAAACGCGATATTTTGCTGATAGATCAGCGTGGTACAGGGCGGTCGTTCGGTATTCGGTGTGAAAGCGAGGAAATGCCGTATCCGCTCGAACGTTTTACAGAGCTGGCCCAGGATTGCATGGCAGCAACGTCTGCAAACACTGCCTTGATCACGATGGAAAATGTGGTCAGAGATACAGATGAAATACGTAAGCGTCTAGGGTACGAGCAGCTCAACCTTTGGGGTGGATCGTATGGCACCAGAACAGTCGCGCTTTATCTGAAACGCTATCCTGAACGAGTGCGCAGCATCATTGTTGATGGTGTGTTGCCACCAGATGTTCCTTTGTTTGCGACGGTTGCAGCTAATGCGGACCGTGCCATGCAGATGATCGTGGTCGATTGTGAAAGCAATACGTCCTGCGCAAACACTTATCCAGACCTGAGCGGGCAACTTGATAACCTGTTGACGCAGGCGGAGGCCGGAAACCTCTCCTATCAGGGGCCAGACCCTGTTAGCGGCAAGCCGATAAAACTGGACATTGGCAGGGGCCTTGTTGTCGAGGCGCTGCGGTCATCCTTTTATGCGGCGGACCAAACCACCTACATTCCTCTTGTCATCGGTGAGGCGGCGAAGGGAAATCTGAAACCACTGATCTCCGCCCTCCTGGGTGGCACGGCGGTATCGGACACCATGTTTCTGGGGGCTACATTTTCCATCCTGTGTGGTGACGAAATTTCAAGGGTAGAAGCTGGCGAAGCCAAATCACTGGGTGAAAGCAGTTTCGCAGGCGACACCTATTACCGGTTCTGGAGCGCTGGATGCAGGGGGTGGGAAAGTGCTGCTGCTGCCCCAGACGCGTTCGAGCCGATTAGCGGAAATGTGCCCGCGCTCGTGCTCTCAGGAGACCTTGACCCGATCACGCCGCCAAGTATGGGGGATCATTTTGTAAAAGGCTTTCCTAATGGCAGGCACATTGTGGTTCCTGCCACGGGCCATAACACCGGACATATTGCCTGTATGCCCGGGTTGATGGCTGAGTTCCTCGAGGACTTGGACGCAGGGGCGCTCGACGTTTCATGTTTTGAGCACTTGAAACGGTTGCCTTTCGCGACTGGACTTAACGGCGCGACGAATTAGGGGGCTGATATGATTATAGTAGAGAATATTGCAAAAAACTTTGGTGATGTGGTGGCCGTTAAGAACCTGAGCTTTCAGGCTGGGGACGGTGTGATCACGACGCTGTTGGGTGCCAACGGGTCAGGTAAATCTACCACTTTGCGTGCGGTTTCAGGGCTTATGAAACCTGCCACTGGTTCGATCCATGTTGATGGTATCGATGTCGCGAAGGAGCCTCTCAAGGCACAGCGAAGGCTCGGCATTTTCCCGGATCAGTTTGGTCTTTATACGAGGCTGACAACGCGAGAGCACATTGGGTATTTTGCTGAGCTGCATGGACTGAGAGGCAAGGCGCGCGACGAGGCTGTAGAGCGTGTCGCGGGGCAGTTGCATATGTCTGATATTCTGGATCGGCGTACCGCGGGTTTCAGCCAAGGGCAGCGGATGAAGGTCGCGCTTGCCGGGGCAATAGTGCATCAGCCACAGAACATCGTGCTTGATGAGCCTACCCGTGGCCTTGACGTTATGGCCATACGGTTGCTTCGAGAAACGCTACTTGACCTCAAGAAGCAGGGACACTGTGTTTTGCTGTCATCACACGTGATGGCAGAGGTAGAGATATTGTCTGATCAGGTAGTGATGATTGCCGCTGGCGAGCTGTGTGCAGCGGGCACACCAAAGGAGCTTATCACCCAAAGCGGTCAGCCAAACCTCGAGGAGGCGTTCGTATACATCACTGAAGTACACGACCAAGCAACTGATACCCATGGGAGGGCCGTCGCATGAACGCTCAAATATTAACAGTATACCGCAAGGAAATGCGGGACATGGTCCGAGACAAGAGGGCGCTAATAGCGATTTTGTCCTATGTGCTTGGTGTGCCGGTCATGTTTGCGTTTCTCTTCTTCCTGATGTCGGACGACCGGGGAGAGAACGTTAAATCATCCGTTGCTATCGACGGTATGGCTCAGGCACCCGGGCTCGTTGCCTATCTGGAGCGCGACGGATACGAGGTTGTTGATGCAGCGGACGAGGATACAGCTATTGCACCGGAAAATATCCCGCAGGGCGCTGACGCGTTCCTTGTACTGGAGGCGGATTATAGTGCGGCCCTGAAAGAAGGACGCCAGGCAAAAGCCCTTCTGTATGTTGATGAAACTTCCCGTGTTTCAACAGAACGCGGCGAGGATATTCGAAGCGCCATACTGTCGTACGGCAATCATGTGGCGGGTATTCGTGTAATAAGCCGTGGCGTGCCTGTAGGCCTGTTGTCTCCAATCTCGCTGTCGCTGGCTGATATCTCCAAAACGAGTTTTATCAACAAAGTCATGGGTAATATGCTCATGTTGATCTTTGCGCTCGCGCCATTTGTTGTTGGTCTCAGTGTGGCACTGGATGCACTTGCTGGCGAGCGTGAGAAACAAAGTTTGGCGACATTAATGGCCCAGCCCATAAGTGGCATGTCTCTCACCCTTGGTAAATGGGCCATGGTGGCGACATTCGGGCTCGTGGGTACCGTTGCAACAGCGACGTTAAACCTCGTGACAATTAGTTTCCTTCCGCCGGATTTGCTGCCATTCGCACTTAAGGTAACAGTGCCGGGCCTTCTGATGGCTGGGCTTCAGGTGGCGACGCTTTGCATGTTTGTGGCATCTCTTCAGATGGCCGTGAGCATTCATGCCAAGAGCTTTAAAGAAGGCCAGACATACATGTCCATGATGATGATCGTTCCGGTCTTCGTGGGGTATTCAAAGATATACGGCGAAAGCAAGCTGCCGGGATTTGTGAACTATCTGCCAATCTTCTCGGACATGGAAAGCCTAAGCAGCATATTCTTTGATGGCGTTATAAACCCTCAGGTGACGGGCTCTGCGATAATGGCAGGGCTTGCGGGGACCGCCCTTTGCCTTATGCTGACTTCGAAACGGCTTTCAAGCGAGCATATGATCGCGGATAGCTAACAGAGCTATATGGGGTGGGACTACTCTGGTGGACTTTAAGGCCACATTACAATCACACGGGCCCATGCTGGGCCGGATCGTCGCTTCCTATGAGGCGGACCCGGCCCAACAGCAGGAATTGTTGCAGGAAGTCTCTTTGGCTCTTTGGCAAGCGCTGCCCAAGTTTCGTGGAGATGGCAGCTTGAAAGGCTATATCGCCAGAGTTGCCCAGAACAAATGCATCACACATGTATCAAAGGCCGCCAAGGCACCGCGCCAGACAGTTCTTGATGAGAAGCTGGAGAGCGATGTTCTTGCGCCGGATGAACATATGGCGAGAGAGCAGATGCGACAAAACCTGCTGGCTGCGGTGCGAGAACTACCCCTCAATCTCAGGCAGGTGACCACTCTGGCTCTTGAAGGTTTTTCTCATCGGGAGATCGCTGAGGCGCTTGGCATCTCTGAAAATAACGCGATGGTGAGATTTAATCGGGCTAAGGACGTTCTAAAAGTAAGCCTCGGTAGACCTGATAGGCCAAAACAAACCGGGATGGAACCACGCAAGACAGGTGCGCATAATGGATAACAACCAGGACATGCTGGAAGCTCCAAATTGGGACAACTTGCAACAATTGTGGCAGGATAGCCCTCCCGTTGATATGGATAGAATGGCGAAAAAAGCCCGGTTTGTATGGTGGCGCATGCGGGTGAATTTCGTCATCGAGCTGCTGATGTGTAGCGTTGGTTTTGTCGTGACGCTCTATTTATTGTATCGAGCGACCACCTTGGCGACATATATTTTTGCCTTCTCGGCATGGCTTTTAAGTTCCGGGGGTATTTATGCGGCCTTTCGTATCAGGCGTGGGGCTTGGGGGCATCCGGGCGATACAGCGCAGTCACTGGTGGTGTTGCAAATACGGCGGGCCAAATCGGCCATATTGTATGTGAAGGCGAATTATTGGCTGGGCTTGGTGTCGTTTGCCATGCTGCCACTCGCATGGTGGACAATTGTGGATGAAGACCCAAACATCGCTGCGGACGAGCTTTTGCGAGTGAAATATACCATCGGGGCCGCCCTAATAGCGCTGATCGTGGTGATGGTTGCCCTATGGCCTTACATGAAAAAGAAGCAATCTGAACTTGAGGAATTGCAAGACATTGCCAAACAGCTTGAGGAGGAAGACGCAGGTTAGTTGCTTCTTTTGATCGCTTTTATAACCTGTCTGAGCGGATGAAGTGCCGCGATATGGTCTTCCGGCAACGGAAGAGGGTCACCGCATAAGCTGGCAGCAAGAAATTCACCCAAGATTGGGCCATACTGGAACCCCTTGGCGCCAAGGCCTGTAAGAACGCTGATGCCGCTCAATGGCTCAGAGGGGCCGAGTTTAACCGTTTTGGCATCCTTGGCTAACGCTGCGTACTGCCTCAATATCTGGTTAGTGTTATACAATGCGCCGACGTAGGGCATATGGTCTGCTGTTGTGGCGCGTACGCCTGCCCAACTGGCTCTGTGCGCCGTTGCGGGTATGCGCAGCCCGGTTGCCGCTGAAAACTGTTCTTCTATTGCGATACGGCTAGTGTCATTTGGCGCATAATCTCGCTCCCGCACCTCAACTATCTTTTCAAAGGTCGAACCCAATGTCCGAATGCCGGCGGTTGCTGCCGTCAGGTAGCCGCCATAATTGAGCGAGACGGGTGGGGCGTGTCCAAGCTCGTCATCACGAAGGAGTTCGACTTGCCCTTTGTTTGGACGTATCTCAGGTTTGGAGAGGCTCTGGTCAACACCTACGGTGCTCACGCCGGTTGCGAGTACAACATGGGCGGCTTCAATGCTTTCGCCTGTGGTATGATCGGTCAGGCGCCATATACTGCCGACCTGCTCAAGAGCATCGATCCGGAACGCGCGCATGTCGATATCGGCGGTCAGGGCATTGAGCGCGGACTGTGTTGCGATCGCGCCGCCTCTGGGCAGATGCAGTGTCTCACCGTCCCACGTTAGCCAATCTGTAGACCAGTTCAGGTGCGCCACCAGTTTTGAGTATCGTTCCCTCGCAGCGTCACTTTTTGTCAACAGGTCTACGCTGGCGACATCTGCCCAATGACCGGCAAATGATGGGTGTACGAGGGCAAACGCGTAGGCGCTTGTGAAAAAATCTGCATGAGACTGTTCGCCCAGAATAAACCGGGGCGCCAGGATCGCGGCGGGTACTGTGCTCGCGCTAGGGGATGCAGGATCGTGAAGTAGCGTCACAGCTTTGCCGCGTCGCGCAAGTGCGTAAGCGACAGAGCGCCCGGCGACACCCGCGCCAACGACCACAAACGGTCCCTCGGACTGCGGTGGCAATGTGGCCCATTCCGGAACGGTCGAGTGGGTGCACTGAGTGAGGGGGAGGGGCGCTTGTGCTTCACCAATCAGGCGTTCACGTTTGCGTCCGTATCCCGGTGCCTTGACGATTTCAAAACCACGCTCAGATAGGCCGCGTCGCACGAAACCCGCAGCGGTGAAAGTGGCTAGTTTGGTGCCGGGTTTTGCGAGCCGTGCCACTTGGTCAAGGATTTCAGCCGACCACATGGCTGGATTTTTTGCCGGCGCGAAGCCGTCTAAAAACCAGGCGTCCACCTTTGCATTAAGGCGGCTGAGGGCATTGGGGGCATCGCCAAAAAGCAAAAGCAGGGTTATACGCCCGTCCTCAAAAATGCGGGGGTGGAATCCGTCAGAGGCGGGTGGCCATGCGGCGCACAGTTGCTGGGAATAGGTCGCGATTTCGGGAAATGTTTCATGGGCACTGCGGAGAGCGTCTTCAGTAAGAGGAAACCCCTCAGCTGAAATGAACGTCAAGCGGCCCTTGGCACCGCTTTCCTTGAACGCGCGCCAGGTGGCAAGAAAGTTGAGCCCTGTTCCAAAACCGGTTTCAGCGATGACATAATGATCGCGCCCCATCCATACGTCAGGGGCGCCGATACCGTGCAGGAAAACATGCTTGGTCTCCTCAAGGCCGTTGTCAGCTGAGTAATAGACATCGTCAAACGCGGTCGACACGGGTGAATTCCCGCGCCAGGCCAAGTCATTATGTTCTATTTTTTGTACCATGAAGTGTCGATTTCTTGACCTAAAGCGGCTTAATAAACGATTGTTTGGCATTTGTCCGCATTGATTTAAGGTCAATAAGACGTCATCCTAGAGACCAAGTACTAATATAACGAACTTATGTGGGGGATTTATGCTTTTTGAACTTGATGGAGTGCAGCCGGAGTTTGAGGATGACACCATCTGGGTTGCGCACAATGCAAGTGTTATAGGCAATGTCAAGCTAGCAGCACAGTCTAGTGTCTGGTTTGGTGTAACTATCCGGGGTGACAATGACCCTATCACAATCGGCAAAGGCTCCAACATTCAGGATCATTCAGTTCTGCACACTGATATCGGCGCTCCCATCGTTATCGGTGAGGATGTCACCATTGGTCACAAAGTCATGCTGCACAGCTGCAGCATTGCAGACAAAACATTGATTGGTATGGGAAGCACCATCCTGAACGGCGCGAAAATAGGTACTGGCTCGATCGTGGGGGCTAATAGCCTCATTACCGAGGGCAAGGAGTTCCCGGACGGTGTGCTGGTTGTGGGGTCACCGGCGCGTGTGGTGCGAGAGCTGACGGAGCAGGAGCGCCAAATGATAGATATGTCAGCAAAGATATACCAAGAGAACGCCAAACGTTTCGCAAATGGTTTAAAAGAGATCACTTTTTCCTAGGAATTTTTGTGCAAAACACGTATTCGCACCGCGACAGTATAGAAAAGACAAAATGCCTGAATGGATTAGGTGATCCTGCATGAGTATCGATATTTCGCAGATGGAAGAACTCAGAAACATCGACCAGAACGCGCGCGAAGAGATCGCGCGTAAAGTCGGCAGAATTCTCGCTCGGCAGGAAAATGGCAACGGCAACGAAGACGCCCTTCAGTTGGCGCAGTTGCTTGTTGAAGACGTAGCGGTATCTGTACGCGAGGCATTGGCCAAAGAGTTGCGTACGTGTAGCTTTTTGCCGCTTGAGTTGGTTTCTAAACTTTCACAGGATATTGATCAAGTCTCCATGCCGTTCCTTATGGCGTCCCAAGCCATTGATGATGCTTTCCTGGAAGAGATCGTGCGGAGTTGCGGCGCCAACGCCCAGCAAGCCATTGCGCAGCGTTCCTGCTTGTCCGAGGCGGTGAGTTTTGCCATCAGCGATGTTGGCTCCCTTGATGCGGTGTGTTGCTTGATAGAGAATGATGGCGCCGAAGTTTCAGAACGCAGTTGCAACCGTGTTGTTGAGCGGTTCCCGGAAGAACGTAGTTTGATGGAGAAGTTGGCGGAACGCGCAGATCTGCCGCCGATTGTTGTCGAGCGCATCATCTTCAAGGTATCAAGGCGTTACGGCGAGTATCTGTCGGAAAAGTTCGGGCTTGCAACAGACTATGCGTCTTACCTTGTCTCAATGGCCAACCGGCAGGTTTTCTCACGCACGCTTGAGATGGCGCCGCTTTCCGAAATAGATAACTACCTCAAGCAGTTGATGGCCATAGAAGGGCTAACTTCAGACGTATTGCTCAACTATTTGCAAAATGGCAATGTTCGCTTGTTTACCATGGCTGTTGCCGTACGGCTCGGCCGCCCTTACGAGGCGGTTGAAGGCAAGCTGGCACAGGGCGATAAAAAAATCGTGGCGCGACTTTTGGAAGCTGCAGGGTTTTCAAAATCGGTTATTGGTGTTTTGCTGATTGCATACGAACGATTGATCCGGGGCCACTAGAATAATATTGCCCCGCAGACGCGAGGGAAGATTATGATACTGGCACCTCAACGCCACCTTTTTGATATACCAAGAAATATCTGTTACCTGAACGCTGCCTACATGACGCCGCTAACGAAAGAGCAGCACAGGGCTGGGCAGGAGGCATTGTCACTTTCCATGCACCCATGGGAAGTTTCTGCGGATGATTTTTTCCCGGTTGTTGAAGAGATTCGCAGCCTGGCGGGCCAGATACTGAATGCGGATGCTGACAGTATGGCGATTATCCCTGCCGTAAGCTACGGCATGGCGACAGCGGCAAAAAACCTGCCGCTGGCACCCCGTGAAGCCATCCTCGTACTAGAAGAACAGTTCCCCTCCAATGTTTATGAATGGCAATCGTTGGCGGACAAGGTCGGCGGTGAGATCATAACGGTGGCCACGCCGAAGGACGATGATTGGACCACAGCGGTTACTGAGGTTCTGGAGCAGTTTGGTAACAGAATTTCCATCGTGGCACTCCCACACGTGCATTGGTCATCAGGCGCGGCGCTGGACCTTGTGTGCATATCGGCTGTTTGCAAACGCATCGGTGCAGCGTTGGTGCTTGATCTCACCCAGTCGATCGGTGCAATGCCCATTGACATGCAAAAGGTTGACCCGGACTTTGCCATCGCAGGCGGCTACAAATGGATGATGGGTCCCTATAGCCTGGGAGTTATGTATGTGGCGCCGCGCTGGCAACAGGGCAAGCCACTTGAACAAAACTGGATCGCACGTAAGGCTAGCGAAGACTTCCGCCGTCTCGTGAACTACCAGAGCGATTATCAGCCAGGCGCGCGACGCTTCGATATGGGGGAGCGATCAAACTTCATCCTCGCCCCTATCTATAGGGAGGGGCTCAGACAACTGCTTGAATGGGGCATCGAGAATATTGCGGAAACCTTGATGGCACTGAACGCACGATTTGCCGCTTTGGCCTTGGATGCAGGCTTCCGGCCGGTAAACGCAGCCTACAGGGGCCCGCACCTGTTGGGTGTGCATATCGGAACGGCAGGCGATGAGCTTCTCATGAAACTCAAGGCTGCGAATGTGTCGGCCAGCGTCCGGGGTGACACGCTCCGGATCGCACCACATCTCTGGATCGATGAACAGGATGAAGCTGTGTTCGCCTCGGCCATAAAAGTCTAGGCCAAGTGTTTCATTCTGATGCGTTGTGCCAATATGATACAATATTGGGACGTGGCGTTTGTTTCAATTCGGGACTTGTATTTACAAGTATTTGAATATAAACGATAAAAAAATTGGCATGTCGCTTGCGATGATTAAAGCACCTAGAAGATTTTGCCTGAGATCTGACGGGGACTCAAAAGAGTATAGCACGGCCCCATTTTGCCTGAGTGGGGTCGTGCTCTAATTTTGGGTTTATAGCAATTGCTTGTCCGCCCCTATTTTATGGGCTACAGCAGCACACGCTAAATTTCCTCACCTAGATGGACGACCCCATTGATGGCCAGCCGGCTCATTTACCAAAACCGCTTTTTCTCAGGGCTGCTATACCGTGCGGGCAAGATGATCCTTCGTCTTGGCGGTTGGAAAGTGGTTGGCGAGGTACCGGACATCCCAAAATTTGTTGCGATCGCGGCACCACATACCAGCAACTGGGATTTCCCGTTGTTTATGTCGATTGTTGGGGTGTTCAGGCTACGTGTACGTTTCCTTGGCAAACACACTCTTTTCAAAGGTCCGCTTGGCTGGTTGTTTTACTGGTTGGGTGGTATCCCGGTTGAGCGCGAGGGGGGCGATGTTGCTGCTGTGGTAACACGGGCAACGGAAGCTTTCGCATCTCACGATGAGCTGATCCTTGGCCTTGCGCCTGAGGGTACGCGGTCCAAAGTCACAAAATGGAAAAGCGGCTTTTACCGTATTGCTGTGGCGGCGGAGGTGCCTATCGTGCTCGCCTTTGTTGACAGCAGGAAGCGCGAAATCGGCATAGGGCCAGTGTTCAGGCCAACAGGTGATATGGCGGCTGATATGGCTACTATTCAGGCGTTCTACGCACAGAAGACCGGCGTGAAACCACGCAACCAATAGCGCCTCAGGTAAACAGACAGCCGGGGTTCATGATGTTGTGTGGGTCGAGGGCTGCCTTGATAGCCTTCATGGCCGCAAGTTGACTGGCGGACTTCAGTCGGGATAGCTCATCTTTTTTGAGGGTGCCAATGCCGTGTTCGGCAGAGATGGACCCGCCAAATTCCATGACAATATCATGGACGAGGGTGCTCATCTCTTCCCAGCTTGCTAAAAAAGCGGCCTTGTCGCTGCCCGAAGGCTGCATGACATTGAAATGAATGTTACCATCCCCCAAGTGCCCAAATGCCACGAGGCGCGCATCAGGGTTGAAGTTTTGAACGGCGCTGGTCGCCCGCTCAAGAAATGCAGGCACGCGGGAGACGGGAACCGCAATATCATGTTTGATGCTGCCGCCTTCCAGCTTTTGGGCCTCAGACATGCTTTCTCTCAGCTTCCAGAAATCCTGCGCTTGTTGAAGGGAGCTTGCCACGGCTCCATCAAGGATAGTGCCTGCCGCAAGCTCTGCTTCCAGCCATGATAAAACCTCGGCCTCCAGCGCATTATCTGGTTTGCTGGTCGCGATCTCTGTCAACACATACCAAGGATAACTGCCGCCAAGCGGGTCCGATGTGCCAGGGATATGCTGCAGCACAAAATCAAGTCCCATACGAGGTATAAGCTCAAACGCGGAAACACGGTCACCAGTGGCGCGCCGTGCGGAAGCCATTAGGGCGAGCGCTTTTTGTGGGCTCTCGACCGCGAGAAAACAGGTATGTTTCTGTATTTCCTGCGGGTAAAGTTTAAACGTGGCCTTGGTAACGATACCAAGGGTGCCTTCCGCACCAACAAGCAATTGGCTGAGGTTGTAGCCGGTGTTGTTTTTCCTGAGCGCGGTCAACTCATCAACCACAGCGCCTGTTGGCAACACGGCTTCAACCCCCAAGGTGAGGGCGCGTGTGGTGCCGTAG
This sequence comes from Kordiimonas sp., assembly GCF_965216265.1. Lineage (GTDB taxonomy): Bacteria > Pseudomonadota > Alphaproteobacteria > Sphingomonadales > Kordiimonadaceae > Kordiimonas. The sequence goes on along the minus strand of NZ_OZ244153.1, from coordinate 272,547 downwards.
CGCAGCACATGTATGCCGCCCGCGTTGGTGGAAACCACGCCACCCACGGTGCAGCTGCCCTCAGACGCCAGAGAAAGCGGAAAGAGAAGTCCTCTTTCTGATGCAGCGGCCTGCAGTGCGGCAACAGTGCTGCCAGCAGATGCGGTGATTGAGAAATCTTCAGCGTTAACAATGCAGTGGTCTGTCATGCGGCGGGTGCTGAAAAGAACCTCGCTGCGCCCATCAAGGCCGGGAATGCCGCCGCCAACAAGGCCCGTATTGCCTCCTTGGGGAACGACCGGAATATGGTGTTCATGACAATAGGTGATGAGCTTTGCCGCGGTTGTCGTGTCTGAGGGCATAAGCATTAAAGAGGTTTGGCCTTCGAATTTATTGCGCCACTCCCTAAGATGAGGGGCGATTACTGATGCATCAAGAGTGGCACCCTTGGGGCCTGCTATTGAAAGCAGATTATCGATATGAATATCCGCAAGCATCAGCGGTTCCTTGGGGCTGCCGCGCGGTGCAGCCGGTCGTTGATTGCTATGCCAACACCGTGATTGGGAATAGGCGCGATCGCAATGCAAGAAGGACTCATCAAGTCAGCTTTTCTCATGAATTTAAATAGGTTATGCGCAGCTTCTTCTAATTTAGATGAGGCGCTAAGGTTCATATCTCCAGCTACCTCACCAAACCCGATCAATATTTCTCCGGCCTCCGCTGAATGCGCATTCAACCGCACCTTCGCCGTCGGGGCGTAATGGCTTGCAAGTTGGCCGGGGGCGGTGATCTGGTTGCTGTTCCTGTCGAAAACCGGCGTATGCACAACTGCAGTAATATCATCTGCAGTGATACTGCCGGGGCGAAGCAGGGTGAGTTTCTCGTCAGTTACGCCGATGATGGCCGATTCAATACCTACCTGAGTGTCGCCACCATCGACAATGAGGGGTATTTGGCCGCCAAGTTCAGCCAGGACGTCATTTGCTGAAGTAGGCGATAACTTGCCGGAAGGATTGGCGCTGGGTGCAGCCAGTGGCTTGCCCAGCTTAGCGATGATCAGCCGCGCTGTTTCACTTTCGGGACAACGAACGGCCAGCGTGGTTAAACCGGCCGAAACCGGTGAGGCAATACCGAATCCCGGCAGGCTTGGAAGCACCAAAGTAAGCGGCCCAGGCCAGAAATGCTGCATTAACTGCTCGGCGAGAGGCGAGATCTCAACATATTTTTTTGCCATATCGATATCGGCGACATGGCAGATGAGCGGATTGGTGGACGGGCGGCCCTTTACGGCATAAATTTGCTGCACTGCACCAAGTTCCGTAGCGTCAGCGGCCAGACCATAGACGGTTTCTGTGGGGATTGCGACGAGATTTCCTCGCGCCAACTCCTCGACAGCGAGCAAAACCGCACCATCTTGTCTTTCAGAAACGACTTGAGTTTTGAATGTTGCCATGCACAACTTCCGCTCAACGGGACAAAGCAAAAATACCCAGCCGTGGAGCCCCACAGGCTGGTAACCTCTATAGCTGATAGGCGACTGTGCCTCGGCTGACAATGCCTTAATGGATATGATGGCACTTTTAACAGGAAGTAGATGAATGAGTGACTATATCGCACCGCTTGAAGAGATTAGCTTTGCCCTTGAGACCGTAGCCGGAATGAAAGAATGGGCAGATATGCCCGGATTTGAGGAGGCGAGCGAAGAATTGGCCGCCGCCGTGCTTGAAGAAGCAGGCAAACTGGCAAGCGGCGTAATTGCGCCCACTAACCGCATTGGGGACGAAATCGGTGCACGGCTTGAGGGTGACACTGTTATCACCCCGGATGCGTTTAAACCTATGCATCAGGCCTATGTTGAAGGCGGCTGGTCCACATTGTCAGCCGATCCTGAATTGGGCGGGCAGGGGCTACCAAACGCGCTCTCGATCGCGGTGACCGAGATGGTAACCTCAGGCAACATGGCCTATAGCTTGCTGTCGCTGTTGACCGCTGGCGCGATTGAAGCGATCGCTGCGCATGGCACGGAAGAACAGCGCCAGACCTATCTGCCTAAAATGATTACAGGTGAATGGTCAGGCGCCATGAACCTGACGGAACCAAGCGCTGGTTCTGACGTTGGCGCGTTGCGTACCAAGGCGGAGCGACTGCCAGACGGTAGCTATAAAATTGCCGGGCAGAAGATTTTCATCACTTGGGGTGAGCACGACCTGGCGGAAAATGTCATCCACCTCGTGCTCGCGCGGCTGCCGGATGCGCCCGCTGGCACCAAGGGTATATCCATGTTTGTGGTGCCCAAATTCCATCTGGATGCTGCCGGAAATCCGGGCGAGCGCAACGATGTGCGCTGTGTAAGCCTCGAGCATAAGCTTGGTATTCATGCGAGCCCTACATGCGTGATGTCATTTGGCGATGAGGGCAATTGCATCGGTTACATTGTGGGCGAGGAAAACCAGGGCATGCGCAACATGTTCACCATGATGAACCACGCGCGAGTTGGTGTGGGATTAGAAGGGGTTGCGGTAGCAGAGCGGGCTTACCAGCAGTCAGTGACGTTCGCGCGGGAGCGTTTGCAGTCCGCCGAAATCGGCGCGAAATCCCGCGACAGTGTCACCATTATTCACCACCCTGATGTCCGCCGTATGTTGATGACAATGCGGGCCACAGCAGAGGCAGCCCGCGCGATTGTCTACCGCAACGTTTGGGCGCTTGACCGGGCTCATAAGCTTGATGATGCAGGTGAGAAAGCTAAAGCAAAAGGTGAAGCAGACCTTCTAACTCCAATATCTAAAGCATATTCTACGGATATCGGTGTTGAGGCTTCATCACTTGCGATCCAGATACACGGCGGTATGGGCTTTGTGGAAGAAACCGGCGTTGCTCAGTTCTACCGAGACAGCCGCATCGCGCCCATTTATGAAGGCACCAACGGTATTCAGGCACTAGATCTCGCGGGCCGCAAACTGATGATGGACGGCGGCACCCATTGGCGCAATTTAATTGCGGAGATGCGTAATTTTGTTGCCGAGGGGTGTGGCGAAAGTGAGGCGCAGGTGCGGCGGCTCTCCGAGGGGGTCGAAGCCCTGTCGGAAGCCGCGGAATTCCTGCTTTCCAACGGGTTTGAGAAGGTGGTGGACACTGCGGCGGCCGCAACGCCCTATCTGCGGCTGTTTGGAACCGTGGTTGGTGGTTACCTTCTGGCGGTGCAGGCAGAGGAAGCCAAAAAGCGTCTGGAAAGTGGTGAAGGCAACCCGGAATTTCTTCGGGCCAAAGTCACCACAGCGCAATTTTTTGTCGAGCAGTTGTTGCCTTCTGCGACGGCGCTTCTAGGTCCTATTAAGGATGGTGCTTCGACCTTGATGGCAATGAGTGAAGAAAGTTTCGCTCGTCAGTAGCTGAGAGCTGTGCATCAAGTGAAGCAGCCTGCGGGTTGGGTTTGGGCATTTGGAAAGCGAGAAAGCCAATGACGAGTAAAAAAGTAAAGGCTGTCGCTGGAGCGGAGAGTGACGAGGTGGACGGCTCTGACGTTGCGGACCACCGTAACGCGAAGGACGCCGCTGCTGAAGACCGCGAGATGAAGCGAGCCCGCAAGGAAGGGCTCGTGTTTCCGTTCACCGGTAAACCGGAAGGCACAACCACGATCGAGGTCGCCAGCGGTGTGATCTGGGCCCGTATCCCGCTGCCTTGGTCACTTGATCATATCAACGTCTATCTGTTTGACGAGGGCGACGGCTGGACGGTAGTGGACACGGGTGCAAACGGCAACCGGGGCCGGGAAGCCTGGGAAGCCCTTGAGCGCGAATTCCTTGGCGGCAAACCCATCCACAGGGTTATTGCCACCCATATGCACCCAGACCATCTGGGCCTGGCCGGCTGGCTTGTGGAGCGCTTTGGTGCCGAATTTACCACAACCCAAACCGAATATCTGCTTGCGTCAAGCCTATGGCTTGGCGGAACACCGACCATGCCGGAGCATGAAGTGGACTTTCTCTTCAAGCACGGCGTTGACCGCTCTTTCGAGCCGATGGTGCGGGCCGCCCGGTTTGATAACTATAAGCGCGGGGTGCATGAGCTTCCGCATACCTATACCCGTATTGAGGACGGCTCGCTTGTTGAGCTTGGTGGTCGGCAGTGGCGAGTGGTTGTTGGTCGCGGTCATAGCCCTGAGCATGCCTGTCTTGCATGCCTTGACGAGCCGCTTTTTATTGCGGGTGACCAGATATTGCCCAGCATCACGTCAAATGTATCGGTTCATGCGCGAGAACCTATGGCCAACCCCCTTGCGCACTGGCTTACAAGTCTTGCACGCATGAAAGCAGTGCCGGGTGATCCGATGGTGCTGCCAAGCCATGGCAGGGTCTTCGTGGGCCTGCAGGCGCGGCTTGACGCGTTAATTGGCGGGCACATCGAGAAGCTCGCCTCGCTTCACGAATGGTGCTCGGAAGCGCGCACGCCTGTTGAAACTTTCCCGGCACTTTTCCGACGCAAAGTCTCGGGCATGGATTTTTATCTCGCCCTTGGCGAATCCATTGCCCACCTGCATCTCCTGGAATCGATTGGCTTGATGAACCGGACAAGCAAAGATGACGTATACAGCTTCCAAGCTAAAGGTACGTTAAATCAGGAAAATCTGCTCACTCAGGTGTCTTCTCTGCCAGGGGTTGAGATGCGCGCGCTCTCAGATGTTTATTAAGGCAGTTATTGAGAAACATTCGCAGCAATAATCTTTGCGTCCTGTAGTTAGCGGGCCTATAACAGCGGCATATTTTGTGATCAGTATAGGTTTGACAGAACTAAGGTGGAACGCATGGGCGATACAGCGGACAATAACACGGACCTTGAAGCCATGAGCTTCGAGCAGGCAATGGGCGCACTGGAGCAAGTGGTGGCCAAGCTTGAGTCCGGTAACGCGTCGCTTGAACAGTCTATCGAACTCTATACCCGAGGCACTGCCCTGAAGGCACACTGCGAAGCCAAGCTGAAGGATGCACAAGCCAAGATCGAGAAGATCACGCTTGATTCCTCCGGCAATGCGGCTGGCACCGCGCCGCTTGACGTAGAATAAGCGGGGCTCTCGTGGAAGACAATGGTCCCCTGAAAGAAGCACTTGCGGCCACTTCTGGCGCAATTGAACGTGTTCTTGATCCTATCATCGCGCTAACCGGTGGCCCTGAAGACCGTGTGGTTGAAGCCATGCGGTATTCGATATTCTCAGGTGGCAAGCGATTGCGGCCATTTCTGGTGCTTGCAAGCGCGGAACTTTTTGATGTCGACCGTGCGCAAGCGCTGCGCGTTGCGGCGGCTGTTGAATGCGTTCACTGTTATTCCCTCATTCATGATGATCTGCCAGCGATGGATGACGATGACCTGCGCCGAGGGCAACCCACAGTGCATAAGGCGTTTGATGAGGCGACCGCCATTTTGGCGGGTGACGCCCTCATGAGTGTTGCTTTTGAGATGCTGTCAAAGGAAGAAACCCACCCGGACCCCTACGTGCGGCTTGAGCTTGTGCGGGAGCTTGCTCGCGCGTCCGGCCATCACGGTATGGTCGGTGGGCAGATGATCGACCTGACAGCAGACGAGCATGACATGGACGAAATGTTTGTGCATCGTCTGCAACAGATGAAAACCGGTGCATTGATCAGTTTTTCCGCAGAGGCTGGTGCGGTAATGGGCCACGCAGGCAAACAGGCTCGGTCATCGCTGCATGGCTACGCCCGCGATTTGGGGCTTGCGTTCCAGATAGCGGACGACCTTCTGGACGTTGAAGGATGCGAGAACGAGCTTGGTAAGGCTGTCGGCAAGGATGCCCAGGCCGGTAAAGCAACGCTTGTGAGCCTGATGGGTGTTGAGCGCGCCCGTCAGCAGGCGCAAATGCTATCTGATCAAGCTATTGAACATTTGGCGGGCTTCGATGATAAAGCATCGCTTTTGCGCGCTGTCGCGCATTTTGCTATAAATCGACGTACCTAGGCGCCATCGGCTAAAGAATACTATAAATACATTAAGGCCGATGCCGAAGAAGGATAAGAAGTTGAGCGTACGACCTGAAACGCCATTGCTGGACACGATCCACACGCCGGAAGAACTGCGTAAGTTGCCAGCCAATAAGCTGCGGCAAGTCGCGGACGAACTGCGTGAAGAAATGATCAACGCGGTGTCTGTCACCGGTGGCCATTTTGGTGCGGGGCTTGGTGTGGTTGAGCTTACCGTAGCGCTTCATTATGTGTTCAACACGCCTGAGGACAGGCTGATCTGGGACGTAGGGCACCAGGCCTATCCCCACAAGATTTTGACCGGCCGCCGCGACCGTATCCGTACGATCCGCCAGCCTGAGGGCTTGTCACCTTTCACCAAGCGTGGTGAAAGCGATTTTGACCCCTTCGGCGCGGGCCATTCGTCCACGTCTATCAGCGCGGCACTTGGTATGGCGGTTGCCAACAAGATGTCTGGCAAGAAGGGCAAGGCAATTGCCGTGATTGGTGACGGCGCCATGAGCGCAGGCATGGCCTATGAAGCCATGAACAATGCCGAGCAGGCAGGCAATCAGCTTATTGTGATTCTGAACGACAATGATATGTCGATTGCGCCAGCGGTTGGCGCGCTTAGCGCTTATCTGGCAAAAATTATCAGTTCGCGCCCGTTCCTGAGCCTCAGAGACTTTGGCAAAAAAATGATCGCCATGCTGCCAAGGCCTTTGGCTGATCGCGCGCGTCAGGCTGAAGAATATGCCCGTGGTATGGCCGCAGGCGGCGGTACATTGTTTGATGAGCTTGGGTTTTATTATGTGGGACCGATTGACGGCCACAATATGGAACACCTGCTGCCAGTGCTTGAGAACGTGCGGGACGCGATCGACGGCCCAATCCTTGTGCATGTGGTGACAGAAAAGGGCCGCGGGCACCCGTTTGAAGAGCCAAATCAGGAAAAATATCACGCAGTGCCACAGTTTAATGTGGTAACGGGTGAGAAGAAAAAATCGGTACCAAGCGCGCCAACCTTCACCAATATTTTCGCAAAAGCACTGACCCAGGTTGCGGAGAAAGACGAAAAGGTTGTTGCTATCACGGCGGCGATGCCATCTGGCACAGGCCTCGACAAGTTTGGTAAGGATTTCCCTGACCGCACATTTGATGTGGGCATCGCGGAACAGCACGCGGTTACCTTCGCGGCTGGTATGGCCACAGAGGGCTACAAGCCGTTTGTTGCGATCTATTCCACCTTCTTACAGCGCGCTTATGACCAGATTGTGCATGATGTGGCGGTCCAGAAGCTGCCCGTTCGTTTTGCTATTGACCGTGCAGGGCTCGTGGGCGCTGACGGCCCGACACATGCCGGTAGTTTTGATGTGACCTACCTGGCGAGCCTGCCCAACATGGTGGTGATGGCTGCGGCGGATGAAGCTGAACTGATGCATATGGTAGCAACTGCGCATGCGATTGATGATCGGCCTTCCGCTGTTCGGTATCCGCGCGGTGAAGGTTCCGGTGTGGAATTGCCCAAAGAAGGCAAGGTGCTGGAGATCGGTAAAGGCCGTATCGTCAAAAAGGGCAGCAAGGTTGCGATTATCTCGCTCGGCGCACGGCTTGGCGAAGCAATGAAAGCGGCGGAAGAGCTTGATGCAAGAGGCCTTTCTACCACTGTGGCTGATGCTCGGTTTGCAAAACCGGTTGATGAGCAGCTTATTCGTGATTTGGCAGCGAGCCACGACCTCGTGATCACGCTTGAAGAAGGTTCCATCGGCGGCTTTGGTGCGCATGTGATGGATTTCCTCGCTGAAGAAGGCATATTGGACGGTAACCTGAAGGTCCGCGCCATGAAGCTGCCGGACACCTTCCAGGATCACGGCAAACCTGAGCAGATGTATGAGGATGCCGGGCTCAATGCTTCAGGCATCGTTGCAACGGTGCTGAAGGCGCTCGGCCGCAACGACCTTGGCGATAGCGCCGCCGAAGCTGCCGCAAACAAAGCCTAAGACTTAGGGACTAAACGATATGGCCGCAAAAATCCGGGCTGATGTAGCGCTGGTGAACCGGGGCCTTGTTGAAAGCCGTGCCAAAGCGCAAGCGCTGATTATGGCAGGCGTGGTGTTTTCTGGCGAAAGCAAGATTCTGAAGGCTGGGCAGCAGATTAAAGATGACCAGCCTCTTGATGTGCGCGGGAAAGATCACCCTTGGGTAAGCCGGGGTGGGTTGAAGCTCGAAAAAGGGCTGGTTGAGTTTGACGTGGATGTCGCCGGCGCTGTTGTCATTGATGTGGGGTCGTCAACAGGTGGTTTTACGGATGTGGCTCTGACAAATGGTGCGTCGCGTGTTTATGCGGTTGATGTGGGCTCCGGCCAGCTTGCCTGGAAACTCAGGAATGACGAGCGTGTTGTCGTGCTTGAGAAAACCAATGCGCGTTACCTGACGGAGGCCGAAATTCCCGAGCCCATAGATATGGTGGTGTGTGATGCCAGCTTTATTTCGCTCAAAACAGTCTTGCCCGCAGCACTTGCTTTGGTGAAAGAGAGCGGCAAGCTGATAGCGCTTATCAAACCTCAGTTTGAGGTGGGACGAGAGAATGTTGGCAAGGGCGGGGTGGTGCGCGACCCGGCGCTTCACACGGCGGTGTGCGATGATATTCGTGCCTGGCTGGGTGGCCTTGAAGGCTGGCGGGCTGTTGGTATTACCGAAAGCCCCATAAAAGGCCCAGAGGGCAACATTGAGTTCCTGATATATGGCGAGAAACAGTGTGGCTGACATAATGGAGGTGGACATCACCAGCCTTGGTGCCCAGGGTGACGGGGTTGGTGAGTATGACGGCACACCGGTTTTTGTCCCCTTCAGCATGCCGGGGGACCGGGTGCGTGCCAAGGTGTTGGAGACTCGCCGCAACGGCCTTTATTGTGACCTTGTTGAGATTTTGACGCCGAGCAGGGTGAGGCAGGAGCCCGCGTGCGTGCATTTTGGCGCCTGTGGCGGCTGCCAATTGCAATTTTTTGGGGACGACACCTATGAAAACTGGGTGCGCGAGCGGGCGCTTATGGCGCTCAGGCAGCATGGTTTCGACGATGTGCTTGTTCTTGAGCCCGCGATCAGCCCAAAATCCAGCCGAAGGCGTGTGGCCCTTAAAGCCTTGAAGACAGCAGCTGGTGTGGTGCTTGGTTTTAACGAGCGCCAAAGCCACCGAATTATCAACGCGGATATGTGCCCCGTGACACGGGTTGAGCTGACCACGCTCTTTACCCCGCTTCGCGATTTGTTAGGCCCGATCCTCAGCCAACGCATGGCGGCAACCGTGCATATGACGCTGACGGCAAGCGGCATTGATATGCTGATTGAGGCACCCAAAGCGCTTGATCTCGCAGATCGGGAACGCCTGAGCGATTTTGCGAACGAGCATGACATTGCCGCGCTGCATTGGCAGGAACAGGGTTTCCTGGACCCGGTTGCCATCCGGCGGGAACCTGTGATGAATTTTGCTGGCGCGCGGGTGCTTTTGCCGCCTGCAAGCTTTGTTCAGGCCACTGACGAAGGCGAGTTGGCGCTGACAGCGGCTGTGGTAGACGCCTGTAAGGGCCTTGGCAGGGTTGCCGATCTTTTCTGCGGTATTGGTACATTCACCTTCCCGCTTGCGCGTGAGCATCAGGTTTTGGCGGCTGAAGGTGCCAAGAGGCCGCTTGACGCGCTGTCCGCCGCCGCAAATATTGCGGACGGCTTTAAGCAGATTATTCCCCGGCATCGGGATTTGTTCCGCAGGCCGCTCACCGCAGATGAGCTGAAGATTTTTGACGCGGTTGTTTTTGATCCACCTCGAGCGGGTGCGTCGGCACAGGTTGCTGAGATTGCAAAGTCGGGCGTTTCCCGCGTTGTGGCGGTATCGTGCAACCCCAATACCTTCAGCCGGGATGCCCGCACTTTGGTCGATGGCGGTTATATGCTTGAAAGCGTTTTGCCGGTTGACCAGTTCCTTTGGTCTCCGCACCTTGAGCTTGTGGGTGTTTTCACTAGAAGATTGTAGAGCGGGGAGGCTAGCTTGAAAATCAAACTGGAAGTTCTGGTTTCCATAACGGCGATGGTTACCGCCGTTGCAGCTGTTGTTGTGGCTATACTGCAAACTCAGGTCATGCGCGAAGAAGCGATGATGGAACGTGAGCATCAGCGCCTCTCAGTTATGCCTGCGGTGCTTGTGTATACCGGCAGTCACATTGGCGACACCGAGGGCAGTTTCAGCGTTGGGTTGGTTAATCAGGGTATCGGCCCGGCAGTGTTGGAAGGCTTTTCAGTTGAGGTGGAAGGTAGTTCCGCACGCGGATGGCAGGAGATCATTGCTAGCGGCACCGATGATCAGGTCCATATTGCAGGTGATAAGCGCAACGTTGACGGTGTGACACTTTCAGCGGCCACTGCAGGCACCTTCATTCCCGCAGGTGAAAGCCTTGTGCCCATCAAGCTGGATACCATGCCTGAGAACGCCGCGCTTCTTCGCAAATTTTCAGAAAACCTTGTTGTAAGTGTTTGTTATTGCTCACTATACAAGGAATGCTGGATGGCCAGTAATCGGCGCGCTAGGCCGCTGCAGGTAAAAATGTGCAGCTCGCAGAAAACCACTGAAGACTAATTACTGACCTCGGCTTCCAACTCAGCGCTGTTATCAGGTTCAACGGGAGCGGGGGCCGTAAACTGGTTGAGAAACGTGCGGACGGCATTTGCAGAAATGGCCGGGATTTCCTCCATCGGCAGGTGGCCGACCTCGGGGTAGGTGATCAGTTCGCTGCCCTCTATCATCTGATGCATCTGTGTCCCAGTCTCCACCGGGATAAGGCTGTCTTCTTCCCCCCACAGAATGAGCGTAGGCAGCTTGATCGGGGTGATGTCCAACGAGGACCGGCCATCGCGGTACCAGGCAAAACGTTTGCCGGTAGCTCCGCGGTTGCCAGGGTGGCGCGCCAGCTCCCAATATAGGGTGATTTTAGCTTCCGTGACATTGCTATTGTCAAAGAAGCACTTCTTCAAGCCTTCCTCAACGATGCTGCGCGGCGTGATATTTTCCAAAATCCAGTCGCTATACCAATGGCCCGCAAGGTCAAACGCGAGCGGGCGACTTGTTTCAACGCGGGTGTTCTCGGGCACGGGAATGCCTACAGCATCAACAAGGATCAGCCCGTCCGGTTTTCCCGGATGCTGGAGCGCATAGGCGAGGGTGACACCGCCGCCCATTGAGTTACCGCCCAGAACAAAATTCTCGAGGTTGAGCGTTTCTACAAGCTCATCAACAAAAGCTACCATGCCGTTGTATGTATAGTCTTCCGAAGGCGTTGCACCTGTGAGGCCATGGCCGGGCAGGTCGACAGTGACGATGAAATAATCGGCGTCCAGCGCATCAACCCAAGGCTCCCACGTATGCAGAGAAGCGTTTGAACCATGCAGCAGAATAAGTGTTTTGCCTTCAAAATTACCGCGTGTACGAATGTGGGCGCGCGCGCCTGACGGCAGTTCAAGGAAATCAGAGGCACCGGTCGCGTATTTCTCTGCCAGCACTTCGTGGGGAATGTCCGGTGTCCACGCCCAGTAGACAATGAGCGCTAGGGCCAGCACAAGTGCAGCCACCCCGTATTTGAGCCATTTAGCCATATACTTCCCCTTGATCGCGCGAAGGGTAGCTCAGTTATGCAGGCAAAGCTAGCGATAGAGCCACCGGGGGAATAAACCAATGGGCACATGAGCATTTTCTATAATTATGTTATTATATAATGAAATTATAGAGGAAACGCTATGAAAGCTGGAATAGAGGCCGAGCGAACGCGAAGGGTTTTCCTGAAGTCGGCATTGGCCACGGCTATGCTTCCGTTTGCCTTGAACTATCCGCTGAAAGCGTTGGAGAGAATTGTAAAAACAGTGCCTGCAAGTGGTGAAGCCTTGCCAGCCGTTGGCTTGGGTAGCTGGATTACCTTTAATGTAGGCGATGACCCGACCGGACTGGCGCGTTCCACAGAGGTGATGAAGGCCTTTTTTGAGGCCGGTGGGCGGCTTATCGACAGCTCACCCATGTATGGCTCAAGCCAAAGCACAATTGGCTTTGGGCTAAACGCCCTTGGTCGGCCAGAGGGGCTGATCGCAGCTGATAAGGTCTGGACCAGCGGTGATGGCGAGAGCCAGATTGCAGAAAGCACCCGCCATTGGGGCATCAACCAGTTCTCTTTGGTGCAGGTTCATAATCTTGTGGATTGGCAGCAACATCTGCCTATGCTGCGTGAGATGAAGCAGGCTGGCGCCTTGCGTTACATTGGGGTCACCACGTCGCATGGCAGGCGGCACCGGGAGCTCGAGAACATCCTTTCCTCTCAGACGATCGATTTTGTGCAGCTAACCTATAACCTTGCCGATCAAGACGCTGAAAATCGGTTGTTGCCACTCGCGCAGGAGCGAGGTGTTGCTGTGATCGCAAACCGGCCCTATCAAGGCGGGCGGCTGATCAGGGCGCTCAAAAGGGAGCCGCTTCCCAACTGGGCCACAGAGGCTGGGTTGCAGACTTGGGCAGATTTTGCACTCAAATATATCATCTCTCACCCGGCGCTTACCTGCGCGATACCTGCCACGACCCGTGTCGATCATGTTCAGGAGAATATGGCGGCCTGCACAGGTGAGTTGCCTGAGCCAAACCTGCGCCGTCGCATGGTGGCATATATAGAAGACCTTTGATGGAAGACCTGTTGAGCTATAGCATCAGCGATTTCCTGATGTATTCACCGGAAATTTATTACCGCCTTCTGGCGCGATATAATGAGGCGATATGGCCGCTACATTTTGTGGCCCTTATTCTCAGTTTTGTTGTCATCGGCCTGATCTATCGCCCGAAACAATGGTCAGGGTTGGCCGTCGGCGTGATCGTGGCCGCTGGCTGGCTCTGGGCGGCCATTGTCTATTTCCAAAGCTATTACGCCACCATCAGCTGGGCTGCACCCTATTTCTCTGGCTTATTCGTGTTTGAAGCACTGCTTTTAATAGTCGGCGTAGTTAGTGGTCGTCTGAGCTTCACCGACAGACCGTACGGCATAAGGCTTATTGGGCTTGCCTTGTTTGTTGGTATTCCTCTGCTGGTCCCCGGGCTTGCTATTGTTGAGGGTAGGGAGATGGCGATGGAAGAGATGGTTTGGCTCACGCCTGATGCCACTGTCTTGGCCACCTGCTCGCTTTTACTTGCAGCGTCACGAAGTCACTGGCTTCTCTATCTGGCACCTGCCACGTGGGCGATTTTGCGCGGCGCGCTATTGTGGGCGATGGAAAGCCCAAGCTGGTGGCTTATGCCCTTGGTGATGGGGGTGACAGTTGCAGGAGCGCTATATCGGCGTTATTCGCCGCATTGGGCGCGGTGAAGCAGCTTGTGGTCAGCGAGCACAAGCGCCATCATGGCCTCTGCGATAGGAACAGCGCGGATGCCGACACAAGGATCATGGCGGCCTTTGGTAACCACTTCCGTAGCTTCACCGTCCAGATTAACGCTTTTGCGTGGTGTCAGGATCGAGCTTGTGGGTTTTACGGCAAAGCGTGCCACAACTGGCTGCCCTGTTGAAATACCACCGAGTATGCCGCCTGCTTTGTTGGATAGGAAGTCCGGTTTCCCGTTCGTGCCGGGTACCATTTCATCGGCGTTTTCTTCGCCCGTGAGGCAGGCAGCCTCAAAACCAGCACCAATTTCCACGGCCTTGGCGGCGTTGATGCTCATCAACGCGGTTGCGAGATCAGCGTCCAGCTTGCCATAAACCGGCGCGCCCCAGCCTGCAGGTACGCCCTCCGCTACCACTTCAATTACAGCACCAATAGAACTGCCGGATTTACGAATAGCTTCCAGTTCAGTGGCCCATGTTTTGGCGGTTTCTGCATCGGGACAGAAAAAGGGGTTATTATTAACTTCAGCCCAATCGAAACGCGCATAGTCTATCTTGGTGCGGCCCATCTGTACCATCGCGGCGCGAATGGTAATGCCGTCCCCTAGTACCTTGCGTGCAACAGCACCGGCAGCAACTCGTGCAGCTGTTTCCCGCGCGCTTGAGCGTCCGCCGCCTCTGTAATCGCGAATGCCATATTTTGCCATATAGGTATAGTCGGCGTGGCCGGGGCGGAAGCTTTTGGCAATCTCACCATAATCCTTGGAGCGTTGGTCGGTGTTCTCGATTATCAACTGCACAGGCGTGCCAGTTGTTTTGCCTTCAAACACCCCGGACAGGATTCTGACAGCATCTGGTTCGCGGCGCTGGGTGGTATATTTGTTTTGCCCGGGTTTACGTTTGTCGAGATACGTCTGGATTTCCGCTTCTGATATCTCCAGCAGGGGAGGTACGCCATCGACCGTTGCGCCAAGCGCGGGTCCGTGACTTTCCCCCCATGTGGTGAAGCGAAACAGTCGTCCAAACGTATTATAGGACATCGCGCCCTCCGGTTACTTCCGCTTAGTCGAGCAGAGAGATGAAAGTTTTCATAACGTCATCGTCGGTCGGCATACAGGTGGTGTTGAAACCGCCATCCACATAATGGGTTTCGCCAGTGACGCCAGACGAGAGGTCCGACAGCAGGTAAAGACCTGCACCAGCCACGTCATCAAGCGTGATGTTGCGGCGAAGCGGTGCATTTTTCTCATTATACTTCAAAAGCATGCGGAAATCACCAACACCGGATGCCGCCAGCGTTTTCATTGGGCCTGCAGAGATGCAGTTCACACGAATATTTTGCTCGCCAAGGTCTCGCGCCATATAGCGGGTGCTGCACTCAAGGGCGGCTTTCGCAACACCCATAACGTTATAATGCGGAACAACTTTTTCAGCGCCGTAGTAGGACAGGGTCAGCATTGCGCCGCCGTTGTTCATCAGTTTTTCTGCGCGCTGTGCCACGGCTACAAAGCTGTAGGCGGAGATGTTCATGGTCATCAGAAAGTTGTTGAGCGAGGTGTCAAGATAACGACCACGAAGCTCGGATTTGTCTGAATAACCAATAGCATGCACGATAAAATCAAGATTATCCCAGCGCTCACCGATGGTTTCAAAAAGCGCGTCAATCGAAGCACCGTCTGATACATCACATTCGGCAAGGAAATCGCTACCGATCGACTGTGCAAGAGGACGCACGCGCTTCTCAAGCGCTTCACCCTGATAAGAGAACGCAATCTCGGCGCCCTGTTCGGCGCATGCCTTGGCAATACCCCAAGCCATTGAGCGGTCGTTCGCTACACCCATTACAAGGCCGCGTTTACCTTCCATCAGTTTTGTCATGATAGCCCCCTTTATATATCTGTTAGGCTCAAATTTCGGCGCATCCTACACCAAGAATGTCCGCCGTCAATCGCTTTAACCGCTTTGTTGCGGCTTGCTTTTATCGCTTTCTGTCGGTGGTTGTGCCGTGCTGTCACCCGCCACACCATCTCCGTCAGATGCGTTTATTTCGCTGGTTGCGATATGTTCCCGATAGTCTTCTGGCATCTCAGGAGGTTCCTGAGTGTCTAGGCTGTCCGGTTCTTTGTTATCACGACCTTCGAAAGTATAAGCGGCATTCAGCTCTGCTCCCAGAACAAAACCAAGGCTGACGAGGAAACAAAAGAGCTGCATGATAACAACGCCTGCCAGCGACCCGTAGGTGACGTCATAGTTTCCGGCGTACTTGAGGTAGACCGATAGCCCCCGCGCTGTTGCAATCAACACCACAAGGCTCAGGAGAGTGCCGGGCAGGCGCGACGGCTTGTAAACCCGCCGCGGTGTCAGGGCCGCAAACATGGTGTAAAGCCCAAGCGCAAGCACGGCCGGGCTTACAAGCAGGCTCAAATACCCCCACAAGGCATCGAGGCCTTCGGAAACTGCGTCAGGAAACAGGCTGGTGAATGCCTTGAAAAGGGGTGGGCCTAAAACTTGTACCGACATGCCGATAACAACGGTAATGGCACCGAAGATAACTATGCCAAGGCTTTCCAGCCGTCTGATCCACATGGCACGGGCATGTTCTTTGCCGAACGCCTTGATAAGGACCTCGCGGGCGGCTTCTACGCCGTTTGCGGCGGTCCAGATCGCAAAAAGGATGGAACCGGTAAGTATTTCGGCGCCTGTGTTTTTGATAATACCCCGGATAGGACCATCAACTACGGTTGCCACCTCAGGCGGCAATACGGAAAGCATGAAAGCAATGGCTTCAAGCCCGCGTTCTGTCTGCCCCATAAAGCCCGAAACCGCGACAAGGAAGATGATGAAGGGAAACAGTGACAACATGGTCAGGAAAGCCATATTGCCAGCAGCTGCCATGCCAGTGTTGCCAAAGAAGAGAGCAATGGCCCGCAGCCAAACTTTCCTGTGCCGTTCGTAACTTTTTACGGGTGCTGTAATTTCTTCGGGCAACAGGTCACTCATTAGATCAAGCCTGCCTTGCGCCGCATGGCGTCACCACCTTGGCCGCCCCAGTCCTTGACCAGTTTTTCAAGATTTGCATCGCGCTCTGTGGGCAGCATCAGCTTGAGGGTGACATACATGTTGCCGGTCTCTTCACCGCGTTTCACGCCTTTGCCCTTGAGGCGAAGGCGTTTGCCGCTGGAGCTGTTTTTCGGGATACGAATGGTCAGCCGTCCCTTGGGTGTGGGGACCTGAATGTCGCCACCCAGAACAGCTTCATCAAGGGAGATCGGCAGATCAAGCAGGATATCGAGCCCGTCACGCTTGTAGTAAGGGTGCGGTGCAACGGCTACTTCCACGAGGGCGTCACCCTTAGGAGCGCCGCCAACACCCGGGCCGCCCTGGCCAGACAGCCGGATCACTTGGCCATCTTTGATGCCTGAGGGGATCTTGATATCCAGCGTGCGACCATCGTTTAACGAAATGCGCCTGGTGCCGCCAATGATCGATTCTTCAAAACCAATGGTGATTTTATAGTTGATATCCAGCCCTTTGCGGCGGCCGGATGTCTCGAACGGGTTTTCGCGTGGCCGTTTTGCGCCGCCTTCAGTGCCCCGACGGCTGGTTCTGGCTCCTGCTGACCGAAAGAAGCTCGAGAAGACATCGCTGGCTTCCTCGAAATCAAACGGATCGAAGCGACCGTCAGAGCTATAACGTCGGCCACGGCTCTGGCTGTCGCCAAATCCGTATGGAGTTGGACGTTCGGAACCATTGTCGTCGATTTCCCCACGGTCGTAGCGGCTTCGCTGTTTGGCGTCACCAAGAATACCGTACGCTGCCGATACGCGTTTGAAGCGATCAGCAATGCCTGGGTTATCTTTGTTCCTGTCGGGGTGTAGCTTCTTGGCCAGTTCGCGGTAAGCTTTTTTTACCTCGTCCTGGCTTGCATCACGCTCGACACCCAATATTTTATAAAGGTCGCTCATAAGATTGTTTCTGAGTGCAAAACTATATACTAAATCAACTGCTTGGCTATCATATAAGCAGTCTGGTGAGCCACGCAATAATGCAGTGCATGGCGTGACATTTTGCCAGCGCGTAAATTGAAGAAAACCTGTTATATTCAGCGGACTTTTGAGGAAATAGCATGAGTGAAAAAACTGCAGAATTCAAAGAACCGTTTAGCAGGTTGAATGATTGGCTCAAGGAAGCGGAAGCAAGTGAGCCAAACGACCCGACCGCTGTAGCCCTTGCAACGGCCACCAAGTCGGGCCTTCCCAGCGTTCGTATGGTGTTGATGAAGGGTTGCGATGAGCGCGGGCTGGTTATTTATACCAACCTGGACAGTCGCAAGGGTGAGGAGTTAGCCGAAAATATGAACGCGGCGATGCTGTTCCACTGGAAATCACTGCGGCGGCAGGTGCGCATTGAAGGGCCAATTGAGAGGGTCTCTGATGAGGAAGCTGACGCTTATTTTGCATCCCGCCCGCGGGCCAGCCGTATCGGAGCATGGGCGTCCAAGCAGTCTCGTGAAATGGCCGGGCGTTTTGAGTTTGAAGCCGCGATCGCGCAGTATACGGCAAAATTCAGCGTGGGTGACGTACCGCGGCCTGAGAACTGGTCGGGATTCCGGTTGGTGCCTAATTATTTTGAGTTTTGGCGCGACCGGAAATTCAGGCTTCATGAACGTGTCACATTCTCGCTGAATGGCGCTGGGCACTGTTGGAATTTGGCTGAGCTTTACCCCTAAACGCTTGACGAAACCGTTCGGTTTTCTCAGGTGCACAGAAGTGTGATCAGCGTTTAAAAAAAGTGTCATTTGTCACGCGTATGGTCCCTCGCAACAATCATGAAAGGGGATCGAGCGCATCGCATCCACCTTTCGTTATGCGGGGGTCAAGAGATGCGTTTTTCTGTTCGGGTTAGAATTCTTCTGGGCTTTTCAGCCGTTATTGTCACGCTTGCGACAGCTAATCTGATCTCCGCTTTCGGTTTGCGGGGGCTGGATGGCGTATCAAGCCAGATCATCGCCAAAACCGATATAGTGCGGTTCGTGAATGATTATACGGCCGATGTAAGCGAACAAACGCTTGCGTTGCGCGCATTTGCCTTCTCAGGTCTTAATGCTGACAAAGAACGTGTTGCGGAATTACGTGTCCGTGCGGACACTAGCCGCAAACAGGTGGAAATGCTTCTGCTTGCGAACGGTGAACAGGGAACTGTCACTAAGCTCACTGAGGTCGCCACCGCGTTTGACGAGGTGTTCACAGCGATGGAAAACCGCCTCGGCAATGAGAACGACGCCCTTCAGGTGGTCGTGATTGGCGTGGGTAAACTTGAGCAGACTTCCCAAAATCTTGTGGATTTTCTGGAGGGGCAGGAAGGTGATGCGAAAGCGCTGGCGGTGCGGGTGTCTCCGCTTGTTGCCAGATTTAACCAGTCAAGTATTGCTTATATCTCGTCCGGTGCATCAAGTGACTTTGAGGCGGCAATCGAATCCGGGCAGGAACTGGACGATTTGGTAGAAGAGGCCGCTGTTGCGCTTCGTGCGTTACCCCGCCGCCAACAGGCTATTGTGCGTTATGTGCGGCGCGATGGTGACGTTATACGCCAAAGCCTGCGCCAAAAGCAGGCGACATCAACCGCCATGCACGGTGCGCTCGATCAGCTAGATGACGCTGCGCGCCAGATTGAGCGGGTAACAGACCAAGTGAAGTCAAGCGCAAGGGCTGGGCAAACTTTGGCGCTGAATAATATGATGCGAGCCGTGAAGGCCTCCACCAAGCAAAGCTTTATCGGGCTGCTGATCGGCGCTGCCATTGCTGCAGTCCTTGCCTGGTTCATTGGTCGTTCGGTTGCTAATCCTCTCACTCGTATCACAAGTGCAGTCGCTAAACTGGCAGCCGGGGATAAAACCGTAGCTATTCCGGACACTGACCGGGGTGATGAGCTGGGGCGGATGGCTGAGGCCGCCGCGATTTTCAAGGGCAAGGCGTTTGAACTTGAACGTATGGCCGAAGAAAAGCGTGCGTCTGAAGCTACGGCAGCAGAAGCGCAGCGCGAACGTGAGCGCGAACAAGCCAGATTAATTCGTGAGCGCGAGAAGGAAGAAGAGCAGAGCAGGGCAGAGAGACGCCAGGCTCGCATGCAACAACGTCTTCAGATGGCGGATGCGTTTGAGCGACGCGTAATGGGGGTGGTTGACGCTGTGGCGGGCGCCTCCCGCCGCATGGCCGAGGCGTCATCGTCACTCGTCGCGAACGCACAGCAAACCAACGATCAGGTTGAAAACACTCACAGTGCAACAGCGCAAGCTTCACACAATGTGCATGCGGTTGCCGGGGCGACGGAGGAACTTTCAGTATCCTTTCGGTCTGTGAGAAGCGAACTTGGCCACAGCGCGAGCGTGGCACAAAGCGCTGTGACAGAGGCAACGCGCACCACAGAAACTGTTGCGGGTCTCACTAAAGCAGCAGATCAGATCGGTACGGTTGTCAAAATGATCAAAGACATTGCTGAACAAACCAACCTTCTAGCGCTTAATGCCACGATTGAAGCAGCGCGTGCGGGTGAGGCAGGGCGCGGTTTCGCGGTTGTGGCACATGAAGTGAAGAACCTAGCGGCCCAGTCTGGCCGCGCAACGGAAGAGATTGCTACATATGTGAGCGAGATCCAGCGTGTTTCAGGCGATGCCGGTGGTGCGATTGAACGTATTGGGCAGATAATCGGGGAAATGAACGAAGTCAGTCAGTCTGTGGTTGCGGCTGTTGAGCAGCAAGTAGCTGCGACGGAAGAGATCGCCAAAAATGTCCAGTATGTCTCAAGCGGTACGGAACTGGTGCGCGAGAGTGTCACGATTGTAGGTGCTGCTGCGACAGAAACAGAGGCCATGACCTCAGACCTGCAGGACCATGCGAGGCATATGATGAATGAGGCCGATGCACTCAAGCTGGAGGTGGAGCGCTTCCTTGCTGAAATACGAGACACAAGAGAAGAGGGTGGAGAGACAGAGCCCTCTGAACCAGCAGTCAGGCTGTTGAAGTCCGCTTAACAAATTATTGCCGCAATAAAACATGATAAATGGCCTCCCATCGGGGGCCATTTTTATTTTGGACTTTGAAGTCCAGAAAATGCGGACTAGATTTAAGGCATATATTTTTTGTGATCCAATGTGGGAAGGGGAGTGACCATGGACGGCACGCACAAGGTCGAAACGCCTAAAGAAGAGATCGCGGCAATACTGGCTGCGCAACGCGCGAGTTATACAGCGGAAGGGTTTGTCTCTGCTTCTGTGCGGAAAGACAGGCTAAAGCGTGCGCTCGCCTGCCTCTTGGATTATAAGGACGATTATATCCGCCTGATCTCAGAAGACTTTGGCAACAGGTCTGCGGAAACCACGTTGTTTGCAGATGTGGTTGCGTCCGC
Organism: Kordiimonas sp.; assembly: GCF_965216265.1. Lineage (GTDB taxonomy): Bacteria > Pseudomonadota > Alphaproteobacteria > Sphingomonadales > Kordiimonadaceae > Kordiimonas. Next base: position 251,798 of record NZ_OZ244153.1, on the reverse strand, counting down.
AGGCGCGTTGAAAGATGCCAGCAAGCATGTGGAAAAATGGATGCGGCCCAGCAAGCGTTCGCTCCAGTTCCCGCTGGGGCTTTTGGGCGCAAAGGCTGAAGTTGTGCCCCAGCCCAAAGGCGTTGTAGGCCTTATCACGCCGTGGAATTTCCCGCTGACGATGGTGTTTGTGCCGCTTGCGCAAATGCTGGCTGCGGGAAACCGGGTGGTGATCAAACCAAGCGAGCATACGCCGCGGACTTCTGCCTTTTTCAAGGAAGTATTCTCCAAACACTTCGGTGAAGAAGAAATAGCCGTGGTGAACGGAGCTGTTGAAACCAGTCAGGCATTTTCAAGCCAGCCATGGGATCACCTGATGTTTACCGGCGCGCCTGTTGTTGGCAAGCTGATCATGCGGGCAGCATCTGAACATCTGACCCCTGTGACCCTTGAGCTGGGCGGTAAAAGCCCAGTCGTTGTAGGTGAAAGTGCGGATATGGACCGCATGATCGAGAGGGTGGCGACCTTCAAGCATATGAATGCAGGCCAGATCTGCCTTGCACCAGATTATCTGAATATCAAACGTGACAGCCGTGACGAATTTGTTGATCGCTACACCAAAAAGGTGTCTGCGATGTACCCGAGCATGCTGGCGAATGACCAATATACTTCGATCATCAGCGCCCGGCATCGTGAACGGCTGGAAGGATATATCGAGGACGCGCGAGAAAAAGGCGCGGATGTCCGCATCATCAATCCGGCGGAGGAAGATTTCGCCGGGCAAAACCAGGCGAACAAGCTACCTTCTGCATTGATCCTTGACCCGACCGACGACATGAAAGTGATGCAGGAAGAGATTTTTGGCCCCATCCTGCCTGTCCGCACTTATGACAAGGTTGAGGAAGTGATTGATTATATCAATGACCGGCCACGACCCCTCGCGCTCTATTACTTCGGGCAGGATAAGGCGGAAGAGACAGATGTGCTAAGCCGTACGACATCAGGCGGTGTTACGGTAAATGATGTTTTGTGGCATGGCGCACACGAAAACCTGCCATTTGGCGGTGTGGGCAACAGTGGCATGGGGCACTATCATGGCTATGACGGGTTTCTTGAGTTCAGCCACCAGAAGTCAGTGCTCAGGCATCCAAAAATGTCGATCGGGGGTGTTCTCGGCATCGTGCCGCCCTATACTGACAAGCTGCGGAAAAATGTGGAACGCCAGCTGAAATAACCCACCGTTGTTGGGCGGGGCTGGCCGAGGGGATGCCAGATGATCGCGTTTAACTTCAATAGTGTGGCTTCCGTTCTGGTAGAGGACGGAGCAACAGAGCATTTGGGTAGCACCTTGCGTGCCCGGTTTGGCTGTGAGCGCCCCTTTGTCATTTCCGACGCGGGGCTGGTGAAGCTTGGCCTTGTCGGCAAGGCGTTAAAGGCGCTTGATGAGGCTGAGCTTGCGCATGCTCTCTTTGATGGCGTTGAGGCTGACCCTTCAGAAGCCGTGGTGCTTGCCGCTACTGAAGCCGCGATAGCCCATAAAGCCGATCTTGTAGTTGGTTTTGGTGGCGGCAGCTCAATGGATGTGGCCAAGCTTGTTGCCGTTCTGGCAAAAGACGCACAAAAACTTGGTGATATATATGGTGTCGACCAGATCAGGGGCGGGCGTTTGCCTCTGGTACAGGTGCCTACAACGGCAGGTACTGGCTCTGAGGTCACACCAATCTCCATCATCACAACTGGCGAAACGACGAAAATGGGCGTTGTTGATGCCACACTGCTTGCAGACTTGGCGGTGCTGGATGCGACATTAACCACCGGGTTACCCGCTCATATCACGGCGGCTACCGGCATCGATGCCATGGTGCACGCGATAGAGGCTTATACGAGCAAGATCAAAAAGAACCCGATTTCTGATGGCCTTGCAAAACAGGCGCTCCTGATGTTGGGCAGCAATATCGTGCTCGCGTGCCGTGACGGAGAAAACCTTGATGCCCGGCGTGCCATGCTGGTTGGGGCCATGTTGGCAGGGCAGGCCTTTGCCAATGCGCCAGTCGCTGCGGTTCATGCGCTTGCTTATCCCCTTGGTGGGCACTTCCATATACCACACGGGCTTTCAAACTCACTTGTGCTGCCACATGTGCTCAAATTTAACGAGGATGCAGCCGCGCATGAGTATGCAGCGTTGGCGGCGCATATGGGGCAGGAGGCCAGCGCAGGTGCTTTCTTCCGCTGGATTGACCAGATAACCGAGGAGACAGGGGTTGTCCGCCGCTTAAGGGACGTTGGTATCAGTCATAATGACCTCCCCATGCTGGCGGAAGACGCCATGAAGCAAACACGCTTGTTGGTCAATAACCCGAGGGAGGTGACGCTTGATGATGCCCGCGCAATTTATGAGGCGGCATGGTGAGGGATAGATCTGAGCCCAAGCCAATTAAGGCCTATAAGCATGTTGCCCCGATCCAGACAAGATGGATGGATAACGATGTGTATGGTCACGTGAATAACGTGGTTTATTACAGCTTTTTTGACACAGCGGTGAACCGCTTCCTGATCGAAGGTGGCGTGCTTGATATACATGGTGGGGCTGTCATCGGGCTCGTGGTTGAGACCAACTGCCGCTATTACGCACCGCTTGAGTTTCCGCAGAATATCCGAGCAGGTATTGGCGTCAGTCATATTGGGCGGTCAAGCGTTCGCTATGAGATTGGCCTCTTTTCCGAGCAAAGTGATGTGCCTGCGGCCGAGGGCTATTTTGTCCATGTTTATGTGGACAAGGAGACAAGGCGCCCCACTTCATTACCTGAAGAGTTCAAGGCGCTTTTGGAAACCATCCATATAGGCGCCTGACCTAACGGTTTGGAGGGAGCCTTTATGGACGTTAAAGACAAAGTCATTGTAATCACTGGTGGTGCGAGCGGTATTGGCGCAGCACTTGCGCGGCTTTTTGCAGCGGAAGGTGCAAAATTTGTTGCACTTGCCGACATGGATGAGGCTGGTGCCAAAGCCGTGGCGAGTGATATAGGGGGCGCGGCGAAAGCCTACAAGCTTGACGTGGCGGATGAGGCGGCTGTTGAGGCATTTGCGCGGGCCGTTGAGGCTGATGCAGGGCCGATAGACCTCTATTTCTCAAACGCGGGCATCATTTTTTCTGACGCGCCGGACTGGACCGTTATCAGCCAGTCAAACGAACAGTGGCAAAAAATATGGGAAGTGAACGTGTTTGCGCACATCCTCGCGTGCCGTGCGGTTCTTCCAAGCATGCTGAAGCGTGAAGGTTGCGGCTTCATTGTAACCGCGAGCGCGGCGGGCCTTTTGAGCCAGATTGGTGACACAAGCTATTCCACCACTAAACATGCAGCAGTTGGCTTTACGGAAAGCTTAGCGATCTCTCACGGTGATGATGGTCTCTATGTGGGGTGTTTATGCCCGCAGGCTGTTGTTTCCAAGATGACGGCGGGCGCGGAAAACAGCTCAGCTGCGGGCGATGGTGTGATGCCAGCGGAAGAGTTTGCTTCCCGTGTGCTTAAAGGCATGCGGGAAGGGCGGTTCATGATCCGCCCGCACGACCAGGTAGAGGGATATTTCCTCAACAAAGCAAAAGATTATGACCGCTGGGTTGGTGGCATGCGCAAGTTTCGCCGCCATCAGTTGGAAACCACGGGTCGGCCAATTTAAGGGGGATGTGAAAAATGGATTATACCAAACTTATGGACTTTAGCGGCAAGGTCGTCTTCGTGTCCGGTTCATCCCGGGGGATTGGTGAAGCAATTGTTCGCGCTTTCGCGGCCAACGGCGCGAAGGTTATCGTTTCCTCACGCGATCAGGAAGCATGTGAGAAAGTGGCCGCCAGTATTAATGAATATGGCGGGGACGCAAAAGCCAAAGCCGCTCACGCTGGTAAGATGGATGACGTGCAAGCGGTGTTTGACTGGATCAAAACCGAATACGGCAGGCTTGATGTGCTGGTGAATTGTGGTGGCACTAACCCGTTCTACGGCAACATCGGCGATACCCCCGAGCCGGCGTTCGACAAGACGATTGACGTTAACCTCAAGGGGCCTTTTTACTTGTCCGCCGAGGCAGTGAAGATGATGAAAGTCCAAGGCGGGGGCGCTATCGTGAATGTGGCCTCTATCAACGGTATTTCGCCCGGCCATCTGCAGGGCATCTATTCGATGACCAAATCTGCCATGATCAATATGACCAAGGCTTACGCGCGCGAGTATGGCCACGATGGTATCCGCGTTAACGCCATATGCCCCGGTTTGGTGGATACCAAAATGACAGCGGTTTTCACCTCTAACGAAGATATGTTGTCCAAATATACCAGTCAGTTCCCAATCCCGCGCGCAGGCAAGCCGGAGGATATGGTGGGCGGCGTGCTGTATCTGGCATCTGACGCTGCGGCCTTCACCACTGGCACGACGTTGGTGATGGACGGTGGTTGGACTGCATAGGGGGCGTTATCGTGACAGAAGAACTGAATAAAACCGTACAGGTTCGTGAAGGTGAGGAACTGGACGCACAGGTGATCGATAAGATCATCAAAGACCGTATTGGTGGGCTTGAGGGCACACCAACTATCAGGCAATTTGCCAGCGGCCATTCCAACCTCACTTACTCAATTCAGTATGGAAACAAGAATTTCGTTCTAAGGCGCCCGCCTTTTGGTACGCGCCCAAAATCTGGCCATAGCATGATCCGCGAATTTAGCGTGATGAATGGCTTGAAACCAACGTTTCCGGCTGTGCCAGAGACCTATTTCCATATGACGGAGGAAGAAAGCCCATTGGGCGCTGAATTCTACGTCATGGAGCAGGTGGATGGCCGCAAATTGGACCGGACTATCCCTGAAAGCTGGGGTTTTGGTGAAGAGGAGGGGCGCAAGCTATGCCTCTCGTTCTTCCATAAACTGATCGAGCTTCATAAGGTCGATTTTAAAGCCGCAGGCCTCGCTGATTTTGGCAAACCGGAAGGGTATGTCGAGCGACAAGTGATGGGTTGGAACCGCCGATATGAGAAGGTTATCACTGATGATGTCGAGAGCTTTGAAGACGTGCGTAAGTGGCTTGACGCCCATATGCCATCTGGTGAGGTTGGGCATTCTGTACTTCACGGCGACTACCGGCTCGATAATGTGATCTTGTGCGAAGAAAATCCTTTTGAAATCAAGGCAATACTTGATTGGGAGATCAGTGCGCTTGGTGATCCGCTCATGGACCTTGGCAACACTTTGGCATATTGGTCCCAGCGCGGCGACCCGGAAGACATGATCAGGATGTGCATGCAGCCATGTCTTGCGCCTGGCATGCTAACCCGTGAAGAAATTTGCGAGATTTACGCGAAAGAGACTGGCTATGACCTGGCCAAGTTCGACTATTACCTAGTTTACGGTGTGTTTCGTTTGGCGGTGATTTTGCAGCAAATTTACTATCGCTACTATCACGGGCAAACCAAGAACAAGGCTTTCGCAGGTTTTGGTGTGCGCACGAACCAGATTGGTAATTATGCACGGTATTTGATTGAAAAGTCTAATATCTAACGCTTCATCTGCTGCTCACGCTCGGATAATGCATCATGATGCAACTCATGGTGCATTTTATTTACCTTTGTGTGATCAACTGTTTTTGAAGAAGGGCTTAACGGATTCGTTTGATCCGAAGGGGCCTTCCTGTTTATGTTTGGTGCACTAAGGCGGGTGGGGCCCGACTGAGGGGTAATATATTGGCAGAGAAACTAGCGTTTTCGCTCGCGCTTGACCTGATGTTCAATGGTCAGGATATGGATTATTGCGAGCGTCCGATCAGCCTTTCCATCATTGATGAAATGGCTATGTTCCAGGATCTTCCAAAACGCGCCAACGTGGGCGTTGTTGCGGCAGGAGGTGGGCGCCTTGTGCGAACACTGGCGGAGCGAGGCTTCACCGTCGATGCGTTTGAGGGTCGCCATGAGTGCGCTGAGCATCTTGAGCGGGTTTTCTTGACATCAAAAGCTGTAAGGGTCTTGCCAGCTACTCAACTGGAAGACCCAACAAGGCGGGAAAAGTTCAACTATGACGCGCTCTTTTGCATGGATGACCTGCGCGCTTTTCGGGAAGATCAGGAGTGGACAGAACATGTTCAGCAAATGGTCAAGCCAAATGGCTATTTTGTCTATTCGCAGGTATCAAACAACCTGCCGACCAAGAGGAATACACTAACCAAATATTTTGACCTTGCAGGAAACTACAATGTCTCGGAGGAGACATCCCACCTCGTGCGGGAAAGTTATATGGAGCTCGCTGACTGGAGCCCGGATGAAAGTCAGAAACGCACCGCGATAGAAGCACTGGATATGGTGAAGGTTGGTCGTCAGTTAAGGCGCAGCATTCGCGACGGTGTTGAGGTACGTTACGTGGTGTGGCGCAAAAAGAGTGCTCAGAAACCCCAGTTGAAGAAACCAGTGGGTAAATCAAAAATATGGCCAGCGGATTAAGCTGGCCACCCGGTTTTAATCTTCTTTTTTCATACGTAGCAGCGCTTCTTGCGCTGTGGAGGCTAACAAGCGCCCCGCGCGGTCATAAAGCGCGCCACGGGCAAGGCCTCGGCCTTTGCCGGTCCAATACCCGTCAGTGCGGTAAAAAATCCAATCGTCAACGCGGAAGTTTTCGCGGTGAAACCACATGGCATGGTCGAGACTGGCAACGGTTTTGAGCCGAGGATCCCGTGGGATCATGGCGTGGGGCCGAAGGTTCGCGGACAGGAAGGCAAAGTCGGAGATATAGGCCATCAGCCTGCCGTGCAGGGCTTGGTCACCGGATATCTCTTCCTTCAACTTGAACCAATAGCCTGTTTCCGGGCTTTTTGGGGCCGGGTTTTCCAGGTCCATCCTGTCAATCGAACGCATCTCAAACGGCATGAAGGGCTTATCTTTGGGTTGTTTGCCAAAGGCGCGAAGCACTCGAGCGTAATAAGCTTCATCGTCTTCAAGATCTTCCGGCATTGGCACTTCTGGCATGTCGATCTGGTGTTCAACACCACTTTCCCCCACATGGAAGGAGACCGAGATCGTGAAAATTGCCTCACCGTTCTGGATGGCAACAACTCGGCGGGTGACAAAGCTACGGCCGTTCCTGATAGGGTCCACGTCATAGATAATGGGCTGACCAGCAATGCCGGGCCTTAGGAAATAACAATGCAATGAGTGTAGCTTGTAGGCGGGTTCAACCGTCAATGTTGCAGCTTCCATCGCCTGCGCGAGAATATGGCCACCAAACACATGTTTGTTGGGCCAGTCGTTTGGGTCGCCACGAAACAGGAGGTTATCCAGCCGCTCTATAGCAAGCGCGTCAATGATCGGTTGTACCGTGTTCATAAATCCTCATGGGGTAGGGATAACTTTTGGGGTTTAATCCCGGAAACTTGGGTCAAGCCTGTCCATCTTACGTAAAATAGCAGGCCAGACAAAATTATCTGCACCATTGGCACCAGCGACGACCTGCACGTCCCGCACCGCGTTGTCGAGTGAGCTTTTGCTGGGTGCATGCAATGGCACCCCCGTTGCTTGCGTCAGCACCTGAATTTTACAGGCCTTCTCAAGGAAGAACATCAGTTCAAAGGCTTTCGCAACGCTGCTGCCCGCTGTGAGAGTGCCGTGGTTGCGCAAGATGAGTGCGTTTTTGGTGCCCATATCGGCAACCAGGCGCTCTTTCTCACCATCATTTACGGCAAAGCCTTCATAATCATGATAGGCAACGCTCATCCATGGTGGGATAGAGCTCTGGCAAATCGGCAGCAAACCATTTTTTTGATTGGAGACGGCGATGCCGTAGTCTGTGTGCAGATGCAGTACACACATGGCGTCGTCTCGCGCTTCATGGATAGCGCTGTGGATGACAAACCCAGCGGCGTTGGGAATGAAGGGTGTGTCCATAAGCTGCTTGCCGCTCAGGTCGACCTTCACAAGACTTGAGGCGGTGATCTCTTCGAACATCAGCCCTAGCGGGTTGATAAGGAAGTGATGATCTGTACCGGGGATGCGGGCGGAAATATGGGTATAGATCAGGTCGTCCCAGCCCAAATGCGCCACCATACGATAGGCGGCAGCAAGGTTGACCCGTGTTTCCCATTCTGTGGCGGACACTTTGTCCTTCACTGAACCAATATCCAACATTCCAGGTTTCGCCATGTTCCCCTCCTGATCAAAACACGAAAGATAGCCTATGAGTTTTGGCTATCCAGAATAAAAAGTAGAGCAAATTATACTGACGTCCAAAGGCGAATAGAAATTAGCTACTTAATCGGGTTTGGTATCGCTCTTGCGGCTGAAGAACGTGCGAACCGTACCGCGACTAACTCCCGCGACGGACTGTAGAGCCAGCGGCGCGTGCGGGTGGGTCTCCAACTCATTCCAGTCAATGTTGCGGAAGCGAATAATCAGAAGCGTGGCTTTGATCAGGTAATCGGCAATGATAACCGAGTACATTGCTTCAACCGGGCCGCCAAGTGCGCGTACTATAAAACCGATAGAGAGTCGCCCCACGATCATGCCTGCAAACGTGACGTAGAGCGGGAAGCGGGTATCGCCTGCACCGCGAAGGGCGCCACCAATTGCAAACTCAATCGCCATTAGGGGCTGTACCAGCGCGAGGATAAGCACAAAAAACTCCGTATGGGCCCGCACTGTCTCATCGGTTGAGAGAAGTGCCGCGATAGGGCCACGAAAGCAAAAGGTCAGAATCGCAAGCAGCGTCATGCCAAGCACGGCAAGGCGTGTGGCGGCCCAGCCGCTCGCGATTGCACCCTCTGCATCTTTTGCTCCCAGCCGCTGCCCCGCGAGAGTGGCGCTCGCAGTCCCGAACCCAAGCCCGACAACTATGGTAACGCTGAGGACGGTGATGCCAATGCCGTATGCTGCAAAAGCTGCAGTGCCGTAGCTTGAGAGCAACATCATAAACAGGAGGAAGCTGACCTGGATGAGAATTTGCTCAAGCGCGGCTGGTGTGCCGATAGAGACCAATATTCCCACACGGCGCCGATCAAGGGCTTCGTTCAGCTTGGGTGTAAGCGCATAGCTGTTCATTAGCCAGCGCGCAGCAAACCACAGTACCACGGCAAGCTGGCCAGTAGCTGTGCCCCAAGGTATGCCTGAAACTCCCATTTCAGGCAGGCCGAGATACCCATGAACCAGAACCAACGATCCAAGCACGCTGAAAAGCGTACTGACTGCCGTAAACCTCAGGGGGCGGATGACATCACCAATCGCCCGAAAGGCTGTCGCCACCGTCATCATCAGCGCAAAAACCACATTCAGCAGGCTGGCCGGGCGAATATAGTCCACAGCCAGCGCCTCAGTATGCGGGTCCAGGCCGAAGAGATGAACAATATTGGGGGCGAAAAGATATGTAATGGACCCCAGAAACAGGGAAATGAGCGCCGCGAGCACAAGGGAGCTTGTGGTGGCAGCGGATGCTTCTTCACCGTCGTCACCGCCCCACGCACGCGCCACAACTGCTGTGGTGGCAACAGAAAGTGCCATGGCTGCTGCCATCAGAAGAAAATGCACGCGTCCCCCTGTTACAACGGCCGCACTGGCCTCCCTGCCAAAGGGAGCCACAATCCACAGATGAGCGAACGAGATGGATACCATCAGGACGTTGCTGATGATATTCGGCCCTGCAAGGTTCCAGACAGTTTTATATGAGAAGGCCGCCATATGCTCTCGTGCTCGGGTGTTTTGCCAGAATGGCAGCTTAGCGGAATGAGTTAGGGCAATTTTTTGGTCTGGCTAGAGTGCCGGGGGAAATATCGCACGAGTGCAAAAGAATAAGCACAATCTTCACTTGTCAGCCTTGAATAGAGGGGAAACCGCCTTACTCCTTACCATTAGCTTTTCAGGCAGACGTAACGTCCTGCGCTGGAACGTCGGCTCCGGGAAGAGCCGAAGGGAGAATGGAGAGGGGTATCGTACCATGAGTGATTTGCAAGCTTTCCGCACCGAGACGCGCGAATGGCTGGAGGCCAACTGTCCGGCATCAATGCGTACGTCGATGAAGGGCGAGCAGGATTTTTGTTGGGGTGGCCGCAATTTCGTTTTTCAAAGCGATGATCAAAAGTTGTGGCTTGAGCGCATGGGCGCCAGGGGGTGGACTGTTCCAACCTGGCCCGCGGAATATGGCGGCGGCGGCCTCTCGAAAGAAGAAGGCAAAGTGCTTGCGGAAGAAATGCGCCGCATTAAGGCGCGCGTGCCGCTGGTATCCTTTGGCATCTGGATGCTTGGCCCAGCGCTTCTAAAGTTTGGCACGCATGAGCAGAAGCTTGAGCATTTGCCCAAGATTGCCCGCGGCGAAATTCGTTGGTGTCAGGGGTATTCAGAACCCAATGCGGGCTCAGACCTCGCGAGCCTTGCAACCAAGGCGGAAGACAAAGGCGATCACTATATCGTCAATGGCCAGAAGATATGGACTTCATACGCCGATAAGGCTGATTGGATTTTCTGCCTGATCAGGACCGATACCACGGTTAAGCATGAAGGTATCAGCTTTGTGCTTTTCGATATGGAAACAGAGGGTGTTTCCACCAAGCCCATCAAGTTGATCTCTGGAAATTCACCTTTCTGCGAAACTTTCTTTGATGACGTGAAGGTCTTGAAGAAAAATCTCGTGGGTGAGGAAAACAAGGGTTGGACTATCGCCAAATACCTGCTGACGCACGAACGCAGCAATATCGGCGACATGGGCGTGCCAACCCCTCTCAGTATGTTGGCGAAACAGAAACTTGGCGAGAAAGATGGTCAACTGCCAGACAGTTTGCTGCGGCACCAGATTGCGGAGCATGAGATAGACGCTGCGTCTTTCATGTTTACGCTTGAGCGGGCCAAAGATGCCGCGAAAGCGGGCGGTGATCAGGGTGCATTCTCTTCCGTTCTTAAAGGCTATGGCACTGAGCTCAATAAAGAACGCCATGAGCTTATCGTGAAGGTGAACGGCTCTGATGCGTTCGAGTGGGAAGGGCAGTTCTCCAACAATGGTGAGGTTGCGCGGTCCTGGCTCAGGACCAAAGGTAACTCGATTGAGGGCGGCACCACAGAAGTACAACTCAATATTGTTGCCAAGCGCATTCTTGGTTTGCCGAGTTAAGGGGGAGTTAGATCATGGCATTAGTACTGAATGAAGAACAACAGCTCCTCAAGGAATCTGCAGAAGGGTTTTTCAAAGAGAAGGCACCCGTTAGCCAGTTGCGTCGTTTGCGCGATGACAAAGACGAGCTTGGCTATTCGAAAGGCCTGTGGGCTGAGATGAGCGAGATGGGTTTTGCTGGCCTGTTGGTTGACGAAGACCACGGCGGCACAGCCTTTGGGTATGTAGGCGCGGGCATTGTCGCGGAAGCGATGGGGCATACACTTTCACCGTCGCCCTTTATGGCGAGCAGTATTGTCGCCGCGTCGGTAGTTGCCGCTGCTGGGTCTGAGGCTCAAAAAGCAGAACTATTGCCCGTGATTGCTTCAGGCGAATTGGTTGTCACCTTCGCAATTGATGAAGGAAGTCGCCATAGCCCGGAAGATGTGGCGCTTAAGGCTGAAAAAGCAGGGGACGGGTACAAGCTCAGCGGCTTGAAGACTTTTGTGCCAGATGGCAGTGGTGCGGACAAAATTCTTGTCCTCGCACGGACTTCCGGCGAGGCAGGTGAACGCGATGGTTTGAGCCTTTTTATTGTTGATCGTGGGGCAAAGGGTTTGATCATCGATTCTATCGTATCTGTGGATAGCCGAAATTGGACAAAAGTCACTTTTGAGGGTGTTTCACTGGATGGTAGTGCGCTTATCGGAGGCGAGGGCAAGGCTCTGGACACTGTTGAGCCGGCGCTTGACCGGGCACGGATTGTTGTGGCGGCGGAATTGCTTGGCATTTCACAGTATTGCTTCACCGAAACTGTTGAATATCTGAAGGAACGCAAACAGTTTGGCGTACCGATCGGTTCTTTCCAGGCTTTGCAGCATCGTGCTGCTGAGCTCTATGGGGAGATCGAGGTGACACGGTCAGCTGTCTTGAAAGCGCTCCAGATGGCAGATGCTGGCGGTGATGTCGCATGGTTTGCAAGTCTGGCTAAAGCAAAAGCCAGCAAGACTGCGGAGCTGGCCACGAACGAGGCCATTCAGATGCACGGCGGCATTGGTATGACCGATGAGTTCGACATGGGTTTTTACATTAAGAGAGCACGGGTATTGCAACATTTGTATGGTGATTTCAATTACCATGCAGACCGTTTTGCCCACCTCTCTGGATACTGAGGGAAAGATGGCCAGCATGTTTGACACGCTTCAACTACCCACAGTGGACCCGGACCTGCCGCTCGACCATGTTATTGGCTTGCTGACGCGCCCTGAGATGCCCTTCGCAATCCAGGAACTGGATATTGACGGAACCAAACACACAGCCTTTGTGAACCAGCCACCGAGCTTGCGGGACGCGTTCATGATGTTTCTGGGGCATGCAGACAGAGAATTCCTTGTCTACGGTGAAGACCGGTACACCTATGCGGAGACGATCACCATGGCGTCCCAGTTTGCACAGGCGCTTGCGGACGATTTTGGTGTCAAGAAAGGGGACCGTGTTGCGCTTGCAATGCGGAATTACCCTGAATGGCCAATCGCCTATATGGGCATTGTTGCCGCTGGCGGTATCGCGGTTTTGATGAATGCGTGGTGGACCGAAGAAGAACTTGCTTGGGCAATGGATAACTGTGGCGCCACGTTGGCGGTCACAGATGCCCCGCGAGCTGAACGGCTTAGACCCCTTGTGGAAAACGGTAGCATTAGAGTGATTGTCGCGAGGGACGCGTTTGATGGAAGCGAAGGGCTTTTCTCTTTCAGTGCGGCCCTTGAAGGCAAAAAGCCGATGGTTTGGCCGAGCGTAGACCTTGGCTCAGAAGATGACGCGATGATGCTGTATACTTCGGGCTCAACGGGATTCCCGAAAGGCGCGCTTTCGACGCATCGCGCCGTGGTTTCAGTATTGATGAACTGGGTATGCATCGCGCTCGCGCTCAAGATGCTTGGCCGGTTGAATATGGACCCGGACTTCCAGCCTGTCATGCTGGCTACCGTGCCATTTTTCCATGTAACAGGGCTTTTACCTGTTCTGCTTGTTTCCGCCACTTTGGGGCGAAAGCTCGTGCTGATGCATAAATGGGACGTCGAAGACGCGTTCAGGCTCATTGAGGCAGAAGGTGTTACCGGCATGACCGGAGTGCCAACTATGTCATTTGAGATGGCGTCATCACCTCTTCGGCATAAATTTGACCTGTCTACACTCGTCGACCTGGGCGGCGGCGGCGCAGCGCGCCCACCAGAACATGTTAAGCTGATCAAACAGGTGTTTCCGGAATCAAACCCGGGCATTGGTTATGGCCTCACAGAAACCAACTCGTTGGGGGCGGTGCTTTCGGCAGACGAATATATTGAAAGGCCGACCAGTACCGGCAAGCCAACACCGCCGCTTATTCATGTGAAGATTATTTGCCCGAATACGGGGAAAGATCAGCCCACCGGCGTGCCCGGTGAGGTTTGCATAAAAAGTGTTACCAACATTCGCAAATATTGGAACAACCCTGAGGCAACAGCACGTGCCTTCCGTGATGGCTGGTTCTATTCCGGCGATGTGGGCTACCTTGATGACGAGGGATATCTCTACATTGTGGACCGCTTGAAGGAGATCATTATCCGGGGCGGTGAAAACATCAGTACGCTTGAGGTGGAAGGCGTTCTGCACGGCATTTCAGGCGTGCATGATGTTATGGTGCTTAGCCTGCCGGACGAACGCATGGGCGAGCTTGTCGGTGCCGTTGTAAGCGCTGATAAAAATCTTACGGAAGAAGCACTTAAAGTTGAGGTGGGCAAACACCTTGCGGGCTTTAAAGTGCCTGAAAAAATCTGGATTACACACGAACCGCTTCCGGTCATTGCCTCCGGCAAGATCGATAGAAACGGCATCAAAACAGCATATCAGGACCTTTGGCGGTCTTCTGTGAAGTAAAGGGGAACATTATGTCGATGGATTTAGGGCTGACAAAACGGGGCGCAGAACTCAGAGAAAGAGTGCGCACATTTATCGATACATATGTTGTACCGGTAGAAGATGAATACCACCATGAGGTTGGCGGTACAGGTAACCGGTTCGAGTTTACGCCGCGTATGACAGAAATTCTGGAGAGCCTGAAAGAGCAGGCTCGTAAGGACGGGCTTTGGAATTTCTGGCTTACCGGTTCTGATGCGGGCTACGGCCTTACGACAGTTGAATACGCTTATCTGGCGGAAGAAATGGGGCGTTCCCAGCTCGCGGCGGAAAGCTTCAACTGTTCGGCGCCTGATACGGGCAACATGGAAGTTATTGAGCGTTACGGCACGGCTGAACATAAAGAAAAATGGCTCAAGCCATTGCTAGAGGGCAAAATCCGCTCAGCTTACCTCATGACGGAACCGGAAGTGGCGTCGTCGGACGCGACCAACATCGCCATGACCGCGGTTCTGGATGGGGACGAATACGTTCTGAATGGGGAAAAATACTGGGCCTCGGGCGCTGGTGACCCGCGCTGTGCCATATATGTAACCATGGTGCGCACAGACCCCGACGCACCCCGCAAAAACCAGCACAGCATGATTTTTGTCGACGCCAAAACACCGGGTATAGAGATACTGCGCCCGATGATGGTGTTTGGGCATGATGACGCGCCGCACGGCCATATGCACATTCGGTTTACGGATGTTCGAGTGCCGAAAGAAAACCTTGTGCTTGGTGAGGGGCGCGGGTTTGAAGTGTCTCAGGGCCGCTTGGGACCAGGCCGCATCCACCACTGCATGCGCTCCATCGGTGCAGCGGAGCGCGCGCTTGAGCTCCTGATCAAACGGTCACTTGCAAAAGAGGCGTTTGGCAAGCAGCTTGTCAAACTTGGCGCCAATTATGACATCATCGCGGAGTGCCGGATCGAGATTGAGATGGCACGCCTCTTGTGTCTGAAGGCCGCTCACATGATGGATACGGTCGGCACACAGGCTGCTCAGCCGTATATCAGCCAGATCAAGGTGGTGGCACCACGTATGGCGCTTAAGGTGATTGACGAAGCCATGCAGATGCATGGTGGACAGGGCATCAGCCAAGACTTCCCGCTCGCGAATATGTGGCACGGCCAGCGTACCCTGCGGTTTGCTGACGGGCCAGACGCTGTGCACCGCATGGTTATTGCGCGGACCGAGCTTAAAAAATACCGCTCGAACAGCGCGTAAGGGCACGAGATGGAACTGGGCACACTATTTGATATTAAAGGCAAAGTCGCGTTGGTGACGGGTGGAGGCTCGGGCATCGGCGCGATGGCGACTGAAGCGCTCGTTCGGGCGGGTTGTAAGGTTTATATTGCTTCCCGCAGGCTGGAGAGTTGCGAAGATGTAGCAAGTGAGCTCAATGCCGTTGGGCCGGGCGAGGTGATTGCCCTTCAGGCTGACCTATCAACAGCTGAAGGCACCGAAGGGCTGGCGGACGAGATCGCTAAGCGTGAAGGCAAGCTGGATCTTCTCGTCAATAACTCAGGTATGACATGGGGCGCTCCGTTTGAAGACTTCCCCCGTCAGAAATGGGATGACGTGTTCCGGCTAAATGTGACTGCGGTTGCGGACCTCACGCGCCTAGTGCTGCCACTGCTGAAAAAGGCTGGCACTAAAGATGACCCGGCAAGGGTGGTCAACTTGGGCTCCGTTGTTGGGACCCGGCCGGTCTCCAATAGCGCTTATTCCTACGGCGCATCGAAGGCGGCAGTGCATCATTTGACCAAAATACTATCTAACGAGCTCGCGCGTTTTCATATCACAGTGAACGCTATTGCACCCGGGCCGTTTCCTAGTCGCATGATGGCCTTTGTGACCGACGACGAAGAGCGCAGGCGCGCCGCAGAGGAGCGCGTACCGCTACATCGCTGTGGGGAACCGGAAGATGTGGCAGGTGTGCTCATCATGTTGTGCTCACGTGCGGGTAGCTATATCACAGGTGGCGTAATTCCCCTTGACGGCGGCATTTCCGCGCTACCTTAAGTTTGAAACTTTTTCATACGGGATCAGACAATGGCGATCATTGTAAATAAAGACAAAATTCAAGACTATATCGGTAAAGAAACGGGTGTATCTGATTGGTTTAAAATCGATCAGGAACGCATCAATGCGTTTGCGGACGTTACGCTCGACCATCAATTTATTCACGTAGACCCGGAGAAGGCGGCAAAGACTCCATTCGGAACTACCATTGCCCACGGGTTTCTGACCCTGTCGATGGCACCGTATCTGATGGCAGATGCTGCAATCGGCCTTGAAGGTGCTGTGATGGGCATCAACTACGGCTCAGACAAGGTGCGTTTTATGAGCCCGGTGAAGGTGGACAGCGAAATTCGCGCTCGTTCCAAGCTCTTGAGTGTAAGCGAAAAACCGGGGAACCGCTTCCTGTTGAAAACAGAACTGACAATGGAAATTAAGGGTGAGGAGCGCCCGGCGCTCATCGCTGAGTGGCTGACCATGCAGGTCCTGGCCAGTTAATAGAATAGTGTGGAGAGTGGAATGAGTATTCGGTTTGACGATCGTGTTGCAATTGTAACCGGTGCAGGTGGTGGCCTTGGCCGCACACATGCCCTTGAACTTGCCCGTCGTGGCGCTAAGGTTGTGATAAACGATCTGGGTGGTGACGTGCATGGTGTTGGTGGCTCCTCTGCTGCGGCAGAGGCCGTGGTTAAAGAGATCACTGACGCGGGCGGACAAGCCTTTGCGCACGGCGCCAACGTCACAAATGAAGAACAAGTTGCAGACATGGTGGCTAAAACCATGGAGAAATGGGGCCGGGTAGACGTACTGGTGAATAATGCAGGCGTGCTGCGCGATAAAACCTTCGCGAAAATGACAGTCGAAGACTTCAACTTCGTTGTTCAGGTTCATTTGATGGGCTCGGTCGTATGTACAAAAGCCGTGTGGGAGATTATGCGGGAGCAAGCCTATGGCCGCCTGGTTATGACGACATCTTCGTCGGGCCTCTACGGCAATTTCGGCCAAAGCAACTATGGTGCGGCAAAAATGGGCCTTGTTGGCTTTATGAACACACTGTGCCTTGAGGGTGCGAAGTATAACATTCGCGCGAACTGCCTTGCACCAATGGCCGCCACGCGCATGACTGAGGGCTTGTTGCCTGAGGCCGCGCTTAAATTGTCCACGCCAGAGTCAGTGACGGCTGGCCTGATCACGCTTTGCGACGAGGATGCGCCTAACCGCACGGTACTCTCAGCCGGGGCAGGTGGTTATGCTCGTGCTGTGGTTTACGAGACCGACGGCGTGTATCTGAAGCCAGACGATCAAACACCTGAGAATGTTCGCGCCCAGATGGGTAACATCAATAACCCTGAAGGTCAGCAAGAGCTGGTGCAGGGTGGGCAGCAATCAATGAAATTTATCGGAAAAGCCGCAGCAGCGCTCGGCATAAAAATGGGTTAAGGAGCAGTATAATGCGGGAAGCAGTCATCGTTTCAACGGCGCGGACGCCAATCGGTAAAGCTTATCGAGGCGCTCTTAATGCTACTCTTGCCCCCACACTTGGTGGGCACGCGATCGCACACGCAGTCAAGCGCGCAGGCCTTGAAGGTGCGGAAGTAGAAGATGTCATCATGGGCTGTGCGCTCACACAAGGCTCATCCGGCACAAATATTGGCCGCCTTGCAGCACTTCGGGCAGGCCTCCCTGTTACCGTATCAGGAATGACAATTGACCGTCAGTGTTCAAGCGGCATGATGGCGATTGCGACGGCTGCAAAGCAGGTCATGCATGATGGGATGGATATTGCTGTCGGTGGTGGTCTTGACAGTATCTCTGTGGTGCAGAACGAGCATATGAACCGCTGGCAAGTGATCGACAAAAGCTTGGTTGAGATGCACCCTCACACCTACATGCCGATGCTGCAAACTGCTGAGGTTGTTGCTGATCGTTACGGCATTAGCCGCGATGCGATGGATGAATATAGCCTGCAGTCACAGCAGCGCACAGCCGCCGCACAGTTAGCTGGCAAGTTTGATGACGAGATTGTGCCTATCGCTACCAAGATGGTGCAGGTAAACAAAGAAACCAAAGAGATGACCTTCCATGATGTGAAGCTCGAGAAGGACGAAGGCAACCGCCCTGAGACCACGATTGAGGGCCTTTCTGGGCTGAAAACTGTCATTGAAGGCGGGACGATTACGGCTGGTAATGCCAGCCAACTGTCTGACGGCTCGTCTGCTGCTGTGGTAATGGAAGCGAAGGAAGCCGAAAAACGCGGCCTTAATCCGCTTGGCTACTATCGCGGTATTGCGGTTGCAGGCCTCGAGCCAGATGAAATGGGAATTGGCCCAGTGTATGCAATTCCAAAGCTTCTTGAGAAAAATGGCCTCAAGATGGATGATATTGGCTTGTGGGAGCTGAATGAGGCGTTTGCGGTGCAAGTGCTTTATTGCCGCGACAAGCTTGGTATCCCGAATGACCTCCTGAACGTTAACGGCGGTGCTATCTCTATCGGACACCCTTACGGTATGTCCGGTGCACGCATGGTTGGTCACGCGCTGATCGAAGGTAAGCGCCGGGGTGCGAAATATGTCGTCTGCACCATGTGTGTTGGTGGCGGCATGGGCGCTGCGGGTCTGTTCGAAGTCGCATAAGGATAATAATAGACAATCAGGGGCGGACGCGGCGATATCGTGCGCTGTCCGCCTTGTTTGTTTGAGGGAGAATAAACATGAAAGCAGTAAGATGTCATGCGCTTGGCTCGCACGAGAAGCTCGTTGTTGAAGACATTGCTGTACCAACGCCGGGTAAAGGTGAAGTGCTCATCGACGTGAAGGCTGGCGGCCTCAACTTTCCTGATATCCTGATGGTTGCGGGTAAATATCAGTTCCAGCCCGATTTACCGTTCACCCCAGGTGGGGAAGGAGCAGGCATTGTTGAAGCGCTGGGTGAGGGTGTCACCAACGTCAAAGTCGGTGATCGGGTCATTTTCTTTAACCAGACCGGCGCCTTTGCGGAAAAAATCGCTGCACCTGCGCTCACGCTAGTTCCTATGCCGGACAAGATGCCGTTTGAAGTGGCCGCCGGCTTCACTATTACCTATGCCACAAGCTATCATGCGCTCAAACAGCGTGCAGCCATACAGTCGGGTGAGACGCTTTTGGTGCTGGGTGCGGCTGGCGGCGTTGGGCTTGCGACGGTTGAGCTTGGTAAAGCCATGGGCGCTGAGGTTATCGCGGCGGCAAGCAGCGATGAAAAGCTTGAAGTTTGCAAGAAAACCGGCGCTGACCATCTGATTAACTATTCTAACGAAGACCTGAAAGCCCGTGTGAAAGAGATCACAGGCGGCAAGGGTGTGGACGTTATTTATGACCCTGTGGGTGGTGACTATACGGAGATAGCGCTTCGTACTATGGCCGCAGGCGGCAGGCATCTTGTCATAGGCTTCGCTGCAGGTGACATACCGCGCCCACCACTGAACCTCTGCCTGTTAAAGCAATGCTCCATCGTCGGTGTCTTCTGGGGCAACTGGGCGCGAGCTAACCCCAAGATTCAAGTCCAGAACACGATGGAGATGTTCAAGATGTTTGATAAGGGGACGATAGACCCACTCGTGAACGACGTATTTGGCCTTGAAGACGTGGTTGAAGCCTTTGCGTGCCTGAGCGAACGTCGTGCAAAAGGTAAGGTTATCCTCAAGCCATAAAGCCAATTGAGTGATACAAGGGCCGCCGAATGCAATAACGTGCTCGCGGCCCTTTATTTTTGCTAAAAAGCAATTTCTGGACTGCTTAGTCTTGAAAAAGTCGTCGGGCCATATATTTTCTCTTATCAAAGGAGATTGGGGAGTTATGAAGGCCCTTAGACTGGTTGCCGGGAAAACTGCACGTAAGAGAATTGAAGCAAACGGATTGACGCCAGATTTGGTGCGCATGGTCGTTGGTGCGTCTGGTGGCCCGAAATGGCTGGTGCTCCGAGGGCTGGATCAATTCATCTTTGGCTCCTGGTTGTCTCAGACCGACAGTCATATTGATATGGTGGGGTCCTCAATCGGCGCATGGCGCATGACAATCGCAAGTCACCCTGATCCAGCCTTGATGTTCAAGCGTTTCGAAGAGGCTTATTTTGGCTATCGGAAGGAAGACGGTGCGAGCCCACAGGCAGTTACCCAAGCCTCCTATGCGATATTAAACAAGGTCATGGGCCCAGAGGTTTGCAGGCAGATCATCACAAACCCTAAAAGAAACCTCAACATCGTTGCAGTGCGCTGCGTTGGACCAACGGCAAGTAGTTCACGTGTTGTGGAAGGGGCAGGGCTGTTGGCAGCTGCCTCGCTTAATGCCGTAAGTCGTGCCACTCTAAGTACTTTTTTTAAACGCGCTGTTTTTTATAGCGGCGAGAGTGTTGCGTGTTCAGAGCTTTGGCGAGATTTTGACCGCATCGATGCGAAACTGGTGCCAGCTTCACTGCATGATGCTTTGATGGCGTCTGGCTCTATACCCTTCGCGGTTGACCCTGTCGTGGATATTGAGGGTGCACCCAAAGGGGTGTACCGGGATGGCGGCGTGATTGACTACCACTTTGACATACCTTGGACTTATGAGGACGGGATTGTTTTATATCCGCACTTCTACAGCCATCTGGTGCCGGGGTGGTTTGACAAGATGCGTAGGAACCGAAAAGCCGGAGCAAAGGTACTTGATCAACAGCTTGTATTAGCGCCGAGCGAAGAGTTTGTCGCATCACTGCCATATGGCCGTATTCCGGACAGGAAGAATTTTTCCGAGATGGAAGATACGGAGCGTAAACCTTATTGGCGCAGGGTAGTTGATGAAAGTTACCGTCTGGCGGACGAGCTATCGACAATGCTGGAAAAGCCAGATTTACTGCTGGAAAGGCTTGAAGCCGCACCAGAATAATGAGTTACTATGAAGTAGGGAGTGGGAGATATAATGGAAGGTGCAGTTATGAATGGGGTGTCCTTTACCTCGGAAGACATGCTTGCAGGGCATCTTGGGGAGTTGGTTGACATCTGTGTTGAAGAGCACGGGGACAAGCCGTCTGTCAGCTGCATTTTACCAACAGGCCATTCGCATACATTATCGTTCAGTGATATCGGGCGCCACTCAGACGCTGTGGCAGCTTATCTGCGTGAGGACTTGGGGTTAAAACCCGGTGATGTGGTAGCGATCCAGTGCCCCAATACACTCGCCTATCCAGTTCTGGCGTTTGGTATTCTTAAGGCAGGGCTTATCGCCACCAACGTGAACCCGCTATACACGCCGGATGAAACCAACCACCAACTGAAGGACAGTGGCGCAAAGGTCTGGTTTGTGATTGATGTGTTTGGCGACCGTATCAAACAATCTGTCGACGGGACCAAGGTTGAGCGCGTTTACACACTCTCGCTTGTTGATCTCTTCCCTGGTTTGCCTAGAGCCTTGCTTGGCTTTGCGCTGAAATACGTGAAGAAAGCAGTACCTGCAAAGAATGCGACCACGGCCGGAACATTGGCATCCGTGCTTAAGGCGGGGGAAAAACACCTAGCCCAAGGTGCGAACGTGCGCGCTTACCGGGACGGTGCGGGCACTGATACGAACGCTATTTATCAATATACAGGTGGTACGACGGGGCGGAGCAAGGGGGCGGAGCTTACGCACGGCAATGTGGTTAGCAATATCTCTCAGGCAAATAAGCGCGATGACGGGTTGGAGCGCGAAGATGGTGACCATCTGATGCTCGTGCTGCCGCTCTATCACGTCTATGCGTTGGCGGTTGGCATGCTCAACAGCATGTACACTGGTACCCACGTGGTGCTGGTGCCAGTTCCGCGGCCGCTCTTGAACCTCAAACCTGTATTCGAGAAATTCAATATTACGATTATGCCCGGTGTAAACACGCTCTATCTGGGGCTTTTGCAAGAAAAATGGTTTGTTGAGAACCCTCCCAAAAATCTCCGGCTCTGTTTTTCTGGTGCCGCACCACTACAGCCTGCGACAGCAAAAAGATGGGAAGACCTGACGGGTGCGTTCATCTATGAAGGCTACGGGCTGACCGAAGGAACCTGTGTGGTTTCTTCAATGCCGTTTGACCGCCCGCCCAAAAGGGGCACGTGTGGCATTCCTATTCCGGGCACTGAAATTCGGATTCTGGGTGAAGACGGCCAAGACATGCCTCAGGGCGAGCCGGGCGAGCTCCTGATCCGCGGCCCGCAGATCATGCGAGGGTAT
This sequence comes from Kordiimonas sp., assembly GCF_965216265.1. GTDB lineage: Bacteria > Pseudomonadota > Alphaproteobacteria > Sphingomonadales > Kordiimonadaceae > Kordiimonas. Next base: position 229,554 of record NZ_OZ244153.1, on the reverse strand, counting down.
CTGAATAACCCGGAAGCCACTTCAATGACGATCACAGAAGATGGCTGGTTGTTGACGGGCGATGTGGCTGTCATTGATGATGAAGGCTATCTTTCGATTGTTGATCGTAAGAAAGACATGGTCATTGTTTCCGGTTTCAATGTCTATCCTACTGATATTGAAGATGTTTTAACTCGGTGCGATAGGGTAGCCGAAGCAGCCGTTGTTGGCGCGCCAGATGAAGAAAGCGGTGAAAAGGTCGTTGCCTACATTGTCCGTAAGGACCAGGGGCTTTCAGAAAATGACGTGATTGCTCATTGCCGGGAACATTTGACGGGATACAAAGTACCGAAGGTCATCTGTTTTGTAGATGAACTGCCCAAGTCGCCTGTCGGCAAGGTGTTGCGGCGTGAACTGCGTGACCTCGCGCATGCTGAGGCCGCAATTAGCTAAATACATATAAGAGGAGCGCTGCATGGATCTTGGCCTGAAGGGTAAACGCGTACTCGTGACCGGGGGAAGCCGTGGCATTGGTGCGGCAATAGTGCGGCGCTTTGTTGCAGAGGGGGCGAGTGTAGCCTTTTGTGCAAGGAACCCAAATGAGGTCTCGGAAGTAAGCAATACCTTGCAGGCTGAGGGGCATAGCGTTGTCGGAGCAGCGTGTGACGTGTCTGACAGTAATGCATTGACTCGATGGATTCAAACGTCTGCCGAAGCACTTGGTGGCATTGATATATTTATACCAAACGTGAGTGGCGGTGCGCAGGCGGGCGAAGAAGGCTGGCAGGCTGCATTCGACGTTGACCTGATGGCCACAGTGCGGGGCTGTGATCTTGCTTTGCCTTATTTGGCGACGTCCGGTAGCGGGGCGATCGTCGTCATTGCCAGTATTGCTGGCCTCGAGGCTTTTGGTGGCCCGTCAGCGTACAATACGGTCAAGGCAGGGCTGATATCCTACGCCAGTCAGCTTGGAGCGGCCGCAGCTCCACACGGAGTGAGGGTGAACACTGTATCGCCGGGCCCCATTCATGTTGATGATGGATTCTGGGGCACGGTGCAACACACCAACCAGGAAGCCTATGATGCGACGGTTTCCAAGCACCCCATGGGCCGCCTAGGCTCTGTAGATGAGGTTGCAAATTGTGTCGCGTTTCTGGCCAGTCCGGCGGCCAGTTGGGTAACACGCGCGAACCTCGTGGTTGATGGCGGCTTCTTGGCCCGCGTACAGTTCTGAGGTATCAGGACATCTGTTGGTTGCGTCTGCGGTCGCATGCAAGTAATCTTTGACTGAAGATCTTTTCGGTCAACCTGTTTACTGAGAGTTTATGTCGAACGTTTTGAAAGCGTTACCTTGGATTGTAGGGCTCGCCGCCGCTGGTGGCGCGTGCTTTCCCTTAATATTGGTTCCTGAGGTGCCGATCTCCTTTGTGGCGGTTTTGTCTGCAGGGTTCCTCGGCGGCGTGCTCGGCGTCGTACTGCAAATTGCGCTTGAACGGCATTTGGTGAAGCCTGTGGAGGTTTTTATCGGGAGCATGCCTGAAGGAACCAAACAGCTTGACGTTATGAGCGAGGAAGTTGAGGCGACGCTCGAGGCTCGGCCCGACCTTATGGATGCTCTTATCAAGCTACGTGCTGGCGCTGAGGCTACGCGGCAGCGGCTAGCAGAATTTTCCGAGGTCGAATATAACTTGCAGCAGGTTGTGCAAGACAAGCGCCGTAACGAAGCAGTGCTTAAGGAGCAGCGTGAAGCTTTCGCAAAACTCGCAAATGAGCTCTCAAAAGCACGGGATGCCGCCGAATCTGCCAATGTTGCCAAGTCTGAATTTCTGGCGACCATGAGCCACGAGATCCGCACGCCCCTGAATGGCGTGATCGGTATGATCGATCTTCTCCTAGATACAGAGCTGGACGAAAACCAGCGGCATTTTGCGATGACGCTGCAACAATCAGCTGAAACGCTGCTGACGGTAATCAACGATATTCTCGATATCTCCAAACTCGAAGCCGGCAAGGTTGAGCTTGATAATCAGGCTACCAAACTAGAGAAAGTTATCTCTGACACCGTGCACTTCCTTGAGCCGAAGGCGACGGAGAAGGGCCTCAGTGTTACTTGGCAGTGTGACAAACGGCTACCGGAGGTCATCTTTTCCGACCCGACGCGCTTGCGCCAAATATTGTTTAACCTTGTTGGTAACGCGCTTAAGTTCACCGAAGACGGTGGCGTCATTATCAAAGCTGAACAGGAAAGTAAGTCCGGCAAGGATATCAGAGTCCGTGTTTCCATCGTTGATACAGGGATTGGTATCAGCAAGGATGCGCAACGCAAGCTGTTCCAGAAGTTTACACAAGCGGATGCGTCAACGACCCGGCGTTTTGGTGGCACGGGCCTTGGCCTCGCGATTTGCAAGCAACTCTGCACACTTCTTGGCGGAGATATCGGCGTCGACAGCGATGAAGGTGAAGGTGCGACCTTCTGGTTTACCTTCGTGTGTGAAGAAGGCAATGCGGACGATGTGTCGGACAGCCCGGCATTTGACCCGCGTGCAGCAGTTTTGGACGCAAAAGCCAACCGTACCCTGAAAATTCTGGTGGCGGACGATAACCTGATCAACCAGCGCATTTTGGCGAACATGCTTGGCAAGCTTGGCCATGAACTTGTTGCAGTTGAAAACGGTGCTCAAGCCTGTGGTTTGGTTGAAGAAACCGACTTTGACCTTATCCTGATGGATATCCAGATGCCCGTTCTGGGTGGCATTGATGCCACTAAATGGATCCGGGCTATGGATGGCGATAAGGCAAATGTACCCATCGTAGGCTGTACTGCTGATGCATTCCCTGAACAGCTTGAGCGTTTTAAGCAGGCTGGCATGGAAGATGTGGTCACGAAGCCAATCAATCGTCGGCATTTGCTGTTGGTCATTAATCAGGTGCTGGGAGAGGAAATCCACGGTACTGCGACTGAGGCACAGCCTGTGCCCAAGAAAAAAAGCAAGCAGATCAAGGATCTGCCCTTGTCGGATGAGAAGAGCGCCGACTCTAAAAAACCAGTAAAGCCAAAAGCTGCGATCGCCAAGCCATCTACTGCGGAGCCTGCTGTGACAAGCGATCCGCTAGACGCTCTTCTCGACGAGCTTGGTTAAGCCAGATTCTAGGGCATTTCACTAAGGCTTGAAACGCGTAATATTATAGCGTAAATTCCCCAAGATATTGTATCCTTTTAGGAAGATCCGTACGGACGATGAAATCGCCGCGCAACATAGAAAACAGTATTGGCCGTTTGGGTCTGACGAGGGTTGCCCCATGGCTGGCTATGCTTTTTGTTGCGGCACAGCTCATTGCAAGCGCGCATGCGGCGGCCTTTGCTGATAGCGAACATACCCACGATGGTCACCCTTGCATCATTGCAACGGCTTGCAAGCACACACCGGACGTTGATGCAGCGAAACCTGTTGCTCAACTCGCGGCACCGGATTGGCATATTTTCTATGTGGCCGATACGGCTTCCGTTCCTTGCCCATCATTCAAGGCGTGCGCGAGCGCGCGTGGCCCGCCCTCTCTCTGATTACTTTACCCCACAATATTTAAGTTGGGGATTGGCGCGGCTATTTGCTGCGCCGGAGCTGCTGTAAGTCCTGAATTGACTTATGGCCGTTATAATCAGAGTTAAGAGACAGGTAGTGAGACAGGGCTCATTCTTTCAAATCGGCATTCGGCTATTCGCGGTTATTGCATATTTTGTGGTAACAGCTGCAGCGAGCGCACACGTTTCAGATCATGAGGTCGACGCGCCTTATGACCGTGTTTGTGCATTGTGCAAATTTTCTGATCAAACCCCAACGCTTAAGCCCCAAAGCACAAACCTGATCCTGCCAGAAAATGAGCAGGTGACATGGGTAATAGCGCTTCGTAGCCTAAGCCGCATATTTCTTGACAGCATTGGTGCGATCCGCGCGCCGCCATCCTTTGTAACCCCCCTTTAAATACCGAAAATTCAGTTTTGTTGGCCCAGTGAGAGGACTCACTGTCAACACCGTAAATCAGGGTTACAGGAAACAACCATGTCCAGTAAAATAATCAAATCAATATATCGCAACAACAAGAAACGCCTGCTTGCAACAGTTGCGGTGACATTCGCCACTGTCCCGACAACAGGGACGCTGGCTTTGGCGCCACCACTTGATGAACAGCTTGAAGAGATCGTAGTTTCAGGTGCGTTTGAGGGGCGAAAGCTCGGAGAAACGATCCTGGGTGCGACGGTCATGCGCAAAGAGGAAATCCTTCGCCAGCTCGACGGTTCGATTGGCGAAACTTTACGTCGCCAACCCGGTATGTCGTCAACTTTTTTTGGTCCCGGCGCCAGCCGTCCAATTATCAGGGGGCTGGGTGGAGACCGAATTCGGGTGCTTGATGCAGGCATTGGATCAATAGATGCCTCGTCAACTAGCCCGGACCACGCTGTAGCGGTTGAACCTGCGCTTGCGGAACGGATCGAAATACTTCGCGGCACAGCCATGCTGATGTATGGCAGCTCTGCCGCTGGCGGGGTGGTAAACGTGTTTGACGGCCGGATCGCTACTGCAGTACCGGAAGGCGGTGTAGATGGCGGTGTGCGTTATGGGCACAGCACGGTAAACCACGGCAATGAGGTGACGGGCGCCATTACAGCGAATATTGGCAGTGTTGGAGATGCAAATATCGTTTTCCACGGTGATGCGATGTACCGCAAAACCGACGATTACAAAATACCTGGGTTCGCAGAATCCGAGGCTTTTCGGGCTTTAGAGGAAGAAGAGCACGATGAGCACGAGGAAGATGAAGAACACGATGACCATGACGATCATGAAGAACACGAGGATGAGGAAGTCTTCGGTATTGCCGAAAATTCTGCAACAGAGAGCAAGGGCGGCTCTGCGGGATTGAGCTTCATTTTCGACAATGGTTTTTTTGGTTTCAATGTTCGCAAGATGGATAGCACCTACGGCGTGCCCGGTGGCCATGAACACCATCATGATGAAGAACATGACGAAGATGAAGACCACGACGATCACGAGGACGAGCATGACGACGAGGCCGTGACCATCGACCTTGACCAGATCCGCTATGACCTGCATGGAGAGTTCAATGGTGACTTCGGCTGGTTCAAGAAGGCGAAAATTCGATTTGGATATGCCGATTATAAACACACAGAGCTTGAAGGCGATGAAATTGGTACCGTGTTTTCCAACGAAGGTTGGGAAGGCCGTTTGGATTTGATTGAGAAAGGTGGTGAACGCTGGAACGGGGCAACAGGCATTCAAATCAAACGTCGTGATTTTTCTGCGATTGGCGAAGAAGCGTTTGTTCCTCCGACAGTGAGTACACAATACGGCCTGTATAGCGTGAAAGACTTCTCAGCGGGCGCGTGGCAGTTTGAGGCGGGTGCACGGTATGAACACACCAAATATACTATCGAGGATGTAACATCAGAGCAGGATGGGCGATCCTTTGATGGCATCAGCCTGTCGGCGGGCGCTGGATATGATATCTCTGACGCTGCTTTTGTCGGGCTGTCACTGTTCAGGACTGAGCGTGCGCCTTCAACTGAAGAGCTGTTTTCAAATGGTCCCCACCTTGCCACGGGCGCCTACGAGCTTGGCGATGCAACTCTGGGCCTGGAAACGGCCTTGGGGTTAGAGGCCACCTTCAACTATGCGACAGGTCCATTTAGCTTTGTACTGAACGGCTTTTACACCTCGTATGATGACTTTATCTATGAGGTGGCTACGGGCGATGAAGAAGATGAGCTGCCCGTGTTTGCCTTCAGGGTCAGCGATGTGGCTCTTTATGGTTTCGAAGCCAAAGCTGAGTTGCATGCGGGTACGTACAAGACATCTGCGTTCGGCGAAATAGACTTGCATCTGGATGCTCAAGCCGATCTGGTTCGTGCGGAACTTAAGAATATTGCGGGCAATGATAACTTGCCGCGTATTCCGCCAATGTCGGCTTTGTTTGGGGTTGAGGCGCGAGCAGAGCTTTTTGATCTGCGTACCGAGCTGGAATATTCAGCCAAGCAAAAACGAGTCACAGCAAATGAGTTACCAACAGAGGACTATATGCTTTGGAACGCCTACCTGACGGTTCGGCCTTTCGACAACAAGAACTTGTCGTTTGAGGTAAGGGGCAGCAACCTGGGCAACGTCGACGCACGCCAGCATACGAGCTTCCTGAAGGACCTCGTGCCGCTTCCGGGGCGTAATGTGAAAATATCCTTCCAAGCCACATTTTAGAACTTAGTCATATAGAAAAAGAGCGGGCAAATGCCCGCTCTTTAAGCTTTCATGAATGTTCGGTGAGATCAGTCTTTATAGATTGAGACATCCGCTTCGATATCGCTGCTGACCTTGCCGCGGAACATGCCTGCGGTATTGAAAGGCATAACCATATTGCCGTCCTTGTCGACGGCGATGATGCCGCCATCACCGCCCATTTCGACGAGTTGTTTCATGACAATGCGGTCTGAGGCTTCTTCGAGGCTCAGGCTGCCATATTCCATTAGCGCGCATATGCTATGGGCGACAGTTGCGCGAATGAAAAACTCACCGTGCCCGGTTGCTGAAACCGCGCAGCTTTTGTTGTTGGCATAGGTGCCAGCACCAATGATGGGGCTGTCACCAACACGGCCATGTGATTTGTTGGTCATACCGCCTGTGGACGTGCCTGCGGCCAAGTTACCATGTTTGTCGAGCGCGACCGCACCGACTGTTCCGAACTTATAATCGCCCGCTGTCTTGTCTTCGACGCTGGAATGTTCTTTACCGTCATGATCAAGAACGGGGCCTTGTTGTTTAGCCTTGGCATCCTGCAGTTGACCCCAGCGGTATTCGGTGTAGAAATAGTCGTCGTCCGCGCGTTCAATATCTTGTTCATCGGCAAATTTCTCTGCGCCGTGCCCTTGCAGCATTACGTGAACAGATTTCTCCATCACCGCACGGGCCAGGGTGATCGGATTTTTAACATTGCTAACGCCTGAGACTGCGCCAGCGTTTAATGTGGCGCCGTCCATGATTGAACTATCCAACTCATTTTTGCCTTCTGCGGTGAAAACAGCGCCTTTGCCAGCATTGAAGTGGGGGGAATTTTCCATAACCTGAATGGTTGCGGTTATGGCATCAAGAGACGTGCCCCCGGACGCGAGAATTTCCTGTCCTGTGCTAAGAGCTTTGAGCAAAGTCCCTCGGATTTCTTTATCCAGTTCGGGTGTTAGCTTGTCTGGCGTGATGGTGCCAGCGCCGCCATGAATCACGAGCGCATACTCTGGTTTTTCATTATCCGAGGCCATGCTGGTGCCTCCCGCGAGTGTTAGTGCTGCGATAGCAGCTGTTTTTGCGATAGATTTGAGCCACATATATCCCTCCCTTTTGACTTGCGCGCGATTGTTTCGCATGGAAGAAATAGTTTCAAGGCCGGAAACGCTGTCGGCACACAATAATTTAGGACTTCCGGGGAGGAGTGATCGTGGGACCAAAACTGATAAAGCATGTTGTAGCGCTATTCTGCGCCGTTGGGCTGATGAGTGCGAGTGCTTATGCCGCACCAAGTAAATCTGCGACGGACGCGCTCTATATTCTCTTTCAAAAAGAACGTGATCATCATTATGCGGAAAACCCTGGCACTGGTCCGCGCGGAAAGCCGCGCCCTGTAGCAGACCACATGCCAACGGTTACGCCAGCCGACCAAGTGCGTAGGCAAGCGACAAGCGAAGGCTTCCTCAAGGCGCTAGACAAAATCAAACGTGACAAGCTTTCCGAGGAAGATCAGCTAAATTATGACATGTTCCGCTTCATGATTGAAAGCGACCTTACAGAGGCGAAGTTTCGTACCTGGCGTATGCCGCTATTTTCCGACAGCGGTTTCCATACATGGCCGGTGCGGATGGGGCAGTCTGTAAACTTCAGGAAGGTCGAAGACTACGAGGCGCACCTTCGTCGCCTTGAAGATCTACCGCGTTACCTGCAAGAGAATATAGCCAACCTGCGTACAGGTATTGCTGAAGGTTTCACAATGCCAAAGGTGGTGCTTGACGGCTTGTTGCCTAGTTTTGACGCGATTATTGAGGAGAAAGCTGAAGACAGTCCTTTCTATCAACCCTTCGCCGTAATGAACAATGTGGTGCCATCAGATGTGCAGGAAGACCTGCGCAGTAGGGCAAAAGATGTGATCATGGGCAAAGTGATGCCCGCCTATACTGCACTTCGTGACTTTATGCAGGATGAATATTATCCGGCTGCACGGGAGAGCCTTGGTGCGTCCGAGATGCCAGGTGGCGCGGAATATTATGAAGCGATGGTGCAATATTACACCACAATTTCAGATCTGACCGCTGATGAAGTGCATGAGATTGGCCGGTCCGAAGTGGCCCGTATTCGTGCCGAGATGGAAGAGATTATCAAGCAAGTTGGCTTTGAGGGCGATTTCGCGGCATTCCTGAACTTCCTGCGTACAGATGAGCAGTTCTACGCTAAGACGGAAAAAGAACTGCTTATGCACGCTAGCTATATCGCGAAAAAGATTGACGGACGGCTGCCATCACTGTTTGGCAAGATGCCCCGTCAGCCGTATGGCGTTGAGGCTGTGCCAGCGGTGTTGGCGCCCAACTATACAACCGGGCGCTATTCCGGTGCGCCGCTGGATGCCCCGCGCGGCGGCTATTACTGGGTGAATACATATGCCTTGGACAAGCGCCCGCTTTATACTTTGCCAGCCCTCACATTGCACGAGGCTGCGCCGGGGCATCATCTGCAGATAGCACTCTCTAAAGAGTTAGAGGGCGTACCAGACTTTCGTCTAGGTATCTATCCTCATGCCTTTGGTGAAGGATGGGGCTTATACAGCGAACGCTTGGGCCTTGAGATGGATATATACGAGACGCCTTATGAGCAGTTTGGTCGCCTGACATATGAAATGTGGCGTGCCTGCCGGCTTGTTATCGATACGGGTATCCACTCTAAAGGGTGGACGCGAGATCAGGCCATAAAGCTGCTGGAAGAGAACTCGGCACTCTCGACCCACAATATTCGTACGGAGGTGGATCGCTATATCTCATGGCCTGGGCAGGCGCTTGCATACAAGATGGGTGAGTTGAAGCTTGTGGAATTGCGAGAACGTGCTAGCGCCCAGCTTGGCGAGGCTTTTGACGTCAAGGCATTCCACGACGCAGTATTGGAAAATGGCGGTTTGCCCCTGTTCATTCTTGAAGCTCATATCAACAAGCTGATTAAAGAAGGCAAAGCGGAAATTCAGGAGCAGGGTGGCATGTAGTTGCCGCTGGACGCCTACAGCTCAAGTAGAGGAAGGGCTCGGTTCAACATTCGCGCATGCCATGCTGCAGATAGGGATGCCTGAGGTCTTGAACACTGGTGCGCTTCTCTAGCGCGCCAGATGGATAGCGTATCATCTTGAACCTATGCTGATTTTAGGTATGCCGATGGTCTGGGCGCCGGACCGCAGTTTTGGATCTTATGATACGCTTTGCCTTCCGTTTATTGGCAAAATTGTCCGGACAGATACAATTTTGTATCTGAGCAAATTTCACTTTCTTTAAAAAAATATTCCACCATTCTGCTTATATTGTCTTGAAAGTAGCCTTGAAATGTTGCATCGCCTCGCCAATTAAGAATCTTGTTTCTTTTTAACCTGATGCGGTACGAGGGAAAATATGTATGCGGAGAGTATTATGACAGAAAGAGTTGGGGCACTTGCGGGCATCGGAAATACGCCTCTGATCAAGCTTAAATATGCGTCCGAACTCACCGGTTGCACCATTCTTGGTAAAGCTGAGTATGCGAACCCGGGTGGATCACTTAAAGATCGTCCCGCACTCAATATTATTGAAGATGCGGAGCGCCGTGGACTGCTTGAACCTGGCGGACTGATAGTAGAAGGTACCGCGGGGAACACAGGCATTGGGTTAACCGTTGTTGCGAACGCCAAGGGATATCGCACCCTAATAGTGATGCCCGAGACCCAGTCGCAAGAAAAGATAGATACACTTCGTATTATGGGCGCGAGGCTGAAACTTGTGCCTGCTGCACCATACTCAAATCCGGGTAATTTTAATCATGTAGCGAAGCGGTTGGCAGAGGAATTATCTGCAAGTGAACAGCATGGCGTCATCTGGGCAAATCAGTTTGACAACGTTGCTAACCGTGAAGCTCATATCAAGACAACAGCGCAGGAAATTTGGGCTCAAACCGATGGAAAAATAGACGCCTTCATTACCGCTGTGGGGTCCGGCGGATCTTTGGTTGGTACGGGAATGGGCCTGAAGGAGCACAACAGGGATATCGTGATTGCTCTCGCAGACCCGATGGGAGCCGCCATTTACAATTATGTCAAGCACGGTGAGTTAAGCGCAGAAGGTAGCTCGATTACGGAGGGAATTGGCCAAGGGCGGATAACCGCTAACCTCGAAGGTGCCCTAATTGACGAAGCTTTCCAGATCGCTGATGAAGAGGCATTGCCTATAGCTTTTGATCTGCTTCGGAAAGAAGGGCTTTGTGTTGGGTCATCTACCGGAATTAACGTGGCGGGCGCTATTCGGTTGGCAAAGCAAATGGGGCCTGGACATACGATTGTGACGCTACTTTGCGATAGTGGTCTGCGTTACCAGTCAAAACTCTTCAACCCAGATTTTTTGAGAGGTAAGAACTTGCCTGTCCCTGATTGGCTTTGAGTGTGTTCAGGGCCTGGTGAGGCAAAAGCCCATACTGTTTGTATGTCTTGATTTTTCAGGCGACTTCATTATTCTGCATTTCTTCTTGAAGATAGTAAAGGAATTGCCGTGAAGGTGTTTGATCTGGGTTTTTATGCCAATAATGTTAGATATATTGGCTTTGTATCCTTGGTGATTGGTGTGGCAGCCTGGGCAGTGGATCTCACAGGGGTTGTATATGAATGCCCTTACTGTCGAAGTCAGCGAACTGTGATTGGCCTACTTGGTATTATTTTGATGATGCCAAACTTCAGGCACTGGATACTGAGGTATGTAGGGAGCGTACTTGCCTTTTTTGGTGCATTTGTCGCGGCGTCACAGAATTTTATGGGTTGGAAGAAAATCTCAGGCGGTACCTTTACCTTCAACGAAGCGATCTATATCGACCCCTTTATATTGTCTGGCTGTGCTCTGTTCATCATCATTGGGCAGGCTTGGCTTCTCCTTATGGGCGAGGCGCCAAAGGGCGAGCCTGAGCAGGATTAGATCAAGCCTGCGAGCGTAGGGGTAGTCGGGTGCGTTTCAGGACAGTCCTGAGCGCAAAGCTTGAGTGTATGCGTGCCACACCTGGCAGGCGGGTGAGCGTGTTGTGAATGCGCTCATAATCGGGGGCGCCTTTTACCACAACCCGGATCATATAATCCACGTCTCCACTCATAAGGTAACATTCCATCACCTCGGGCACGGAACGCACAGATTCCTCAAACGTGCGAAGTTTTTCTTCTTGCTGATCTACAAGTGAGACTCTCACAAAAACAGATCCCGGTAGCCCGACCGAGGCTGCATTCAGGTGCGCTGCATAGTGAGTAATGACACCTTTTTCATCGAGGTTTTTAACGCGTCTCAGACAGGCGCTTTCGGAAAGCCCTACATGTCTGGCAAGCTCGACATTTGATAATCGTCCATCTTTTTGGAGGGCGTCCAGTATCGCACGATCAATCTTATCAATTTCAATCATTCGCAGAATCTTGCTTATTATTTATCATAATAGGATTATTATTGTGAAAATGTGCGATGGAACGCTCCTCTTTGCAAGGACATTCTGCATTGTTTGCAGTAAATTCGCCGTCAAGCAGGGAGGGCTGGCGGGTGCCTTTCATCCATGCAGGCAATCAGTATTATTTTTGAGGAGGGCAGTATGCTTGTAGGTGTTCCTAAGGAAATTAAAAATCGTGAATATCGGGTGGGCCTGTCGCCAGCATCCGCACGTGAGCTTATTGAAAATGGCCACGAAGTTATTGTGCAAAATAACGCAGGCTTTGAGATCGGCTTTACTAACGACATGTATGAAGCCATTGGCGCAAAGATTATCGACACAGCGGCTGAAATATTCGCCAAAGCCGACATGATCGTCAAAGTAAAAGAGCCGCAGGCAGTAGAATGCGAGATGCTCCGTGAGGGCCAGATTCTCTATACATACCTGCATCTGGCTCCAGATCCCGAGCAGACACAGGGGCTGATCAAGTCTGGCGCGATTGCAATCGCTTATGAGACTGTTACTGATCAGTTTGGCGGTTTACCACTCCTCGCGCCAATGTCAGAGGTTGCAGGCCGGATGTCTATCCAGGCTGGTGCTCATGCACTTGAAATGAGCCAGGGCGGTCGGGGCATGTTGCTTGGCGGCGTACCGGGTGTTGCGCCGGCTAAAGTAACGGTCATCGGTGGTGGCGTGGTAGGCACTAACGCCGCTCGCATGGCTGTTGGCATGGGCGCAGATGTAACCATTCTGGATCGTTCTATTCGCCGCATGCAGCAGCTTGACGATATTTTCAAAGGTCAGGTTAAGACCGTATTCTCCACTAATGACGCTGTTGAAGAGAATGTTCTTGCATCAGACCTCGTTGTTGGAGCGGTTCTTATTCCGGGTGCAGCTGCGCCTAAGCTGGTTTCACGTGAGCAGATTGGCAAGATGATGCGCGGCTCTGTGCTTGTTGATGTTGCGATTGACCAAGGTGGCTGTTTCGCGACCTCCAAGGCGACGACTCATGAAAACCCAACCTACATTGTTGATGAGGTGGTTCACTATTGTGTGGCAAACATGCCGGGCGGTGTTGCGCGTACTTCTACGCTTGCACTTAATAACGCCACCCTTCGTCACGCTGTTGCCATCGCCAACAAGGGTTGGAAACAAGCGCTGGCGGATGACAAACATCTGCTTGAAGGCCTTAACGCATGTGAAGGCAAGATCACATATGAAGCTGTCGCACGCGATCAGAATCTTGATTACGTTCCCGCACTAGAAGCTATTGGCGCATAAGCACAATTAGTATAAAAGACGGGCATGACAAAGACGCCCGTAATTCAGGTTTTCGCTCTTGGCGGAACCATAGCGATGACCCCCGGTGATCAATCGGGGGTCACGCCTACATTATCTGCAGCAGACCTCATCAGGGCTGTGCCGGCTCTCCAGAGTCTGGCTGATTTCGAGGCCGAAACCGTTGCCCAGAAAGGTAGCGCCAATCTGGATTTCTCGTTGGTCGCAGAAGTATGCCGGATGGCGGAACGATCATCGGCTGATGGTATAATCATAACCCAGGGCACAGACTCGATGGAGGAAACGGCGTTTCTGGCCAGCCTCCTGTATTCGGGTAAGAAGCCGCTTGTTTTCACGGGGGCGATGCGAACCTCAAACCAGCCCGGTGCAGACGGACCAGCCAATCTTTACGACGCAACCCTCGTGGCTCTTGCGGCAGATGCGGGAAGCGTTAGCCTGGTGATGAACGGCGAGGTGCACGACCCATGGCTGGTTGCCAAGGAGCATACGTCTAGCCTGCAGGCCTTCACCTCGGAACATGGCCCGATAGGTGGTGTGGTGGAAGGCGAGGTTCGCTGGTGGCGGAACGCTCGGATGGGTGCCGGAATGAAAGGCGGCAAATTTGTGCCGGTGGCGCTCTTATCTGCAGTGCTGGATGATGACGGTCGCATGATCCAAAATATCATCGAGTTGGGGTACAAAGGTCTCGTTATTGAGGCCTATGGTGCCGGACACCTATCGGAGGTTTGGGCAGATAAGGCCGAGGCGCTTGGCAAGGTAATGCCTGTGATTCTTGCATCACGTGCACGGGCGGGCCGGGTGTTTGAGGGAACATACGGATATAAAGGTGCCGAGATTGACCTGATCGAACGGGGCCTCTTGCCATCTGGCGGACTAAGGGGGCGGAAAGCCCGCATCCTTTTGTCGTTGCTACTGGGGCAGGGCGATAAGAATTGGAAAGAGACCTTTACGGCTGCCGTTAAAAGTGTTTGAGTAAAAAAAAGACACATAATAGTTGCAGACAGCTTGAGGGGTCGAGTGTTGCCTGACGATTCACTATATCCGCATGTCACCGGGCTTGGGCATGCGTTTTTCTGGTGCCCGGACATTGCGTTGCGCGACCGAGTTCGTGCAGCTTTGTCCTCCGCTGACATTATTGAGGTACCGCTGGGTGAGGCTGGTGTTGTCTGCTTTTTGGCCGACGATATGGAAAGCCTTTTGCCCGTTCTTGAGGATAAACTGTCCTTGGCCGAGCGCCGCGATGTTCGGGCGCTCCTTTCTGCCAGCGCGCGTCCAGCACTGAGCGAATACGGTACGATGCAATCTGTTGAAGAATTAGGTCTTCGCCTATCTGCGCGTTGGCTTGGCGAAATGCTAGCTGAGCGTCGCTATAAATCGCTCATGCAGCCAATTGTGCACGCGGCTGATCATGGCGAGGTTCTGGGGTACGAGTTTTTGGTCCGCGGCCTTCACACGGACGGAACTGAAATCCCTGCGCCGGCACTTTTTGAAACAGCAGAGGCGGCAGGTATGCTCTATGCGCTGGATATGGCTGCGGGAGAGAGCGCCGTCCGCACAGCGCGACGGTTTAGCTTGCAGGAATGTGTGTTTGTAAATGTGTTGCCCTATAGCATTGATACCGAATCTGGTTTGAGCGCTTGGTTCGATACTGTGCTGGGTGAGCATGGTTTTAAGCCTGAGCAGCTTGTTATGGAAATCGTTGAAAGCCAGCAATTCCCAGATTTTGAAACCCTTCAAGCGCTTGTCCAGCGCCTGAAGGAGAGAGGCATCAGGATAGCGCTTGATGACTTTGGGACAGGGTTCAACAATCTGGCTACGATTACCCAGATCCAACCTGATTTTATAAAGCTCGATAAGTCGCTCACGAAAGACCTGATTACGGATGGTCGTAAATGGACGCTTGTGGCGAATATCGTCGATTCTGCTAAGCAGTCGGACATCAAGGTAATCGCTGAGGGTGTCGAGGACAAAAAGACAGCACGTATGCTTGAGAGTGCAGGTGTTGACTACCTTCAGGGTTACCTTTTTGGGTATCCGGCAGATGCGCCGCTTTGAATACTCTGCCGCTTAGGTGTGGAGCTGGATATCTTCGAGCTTCTCCAGCAGGGTGGCAAGTGCCTGACGCTCCACAGCGGTGAGCTTTTCCAGGATGCGGCTCTCATAGCCTAGCGCGATGGGAATGATTTCTCGATATACCTTGAGGCCTTCTTCGGACAGCGCGAGTACAGAGCGCCGCTTGTCTTCCGGGGAGAAGTGACGTTCCAATCGGCCATTTTCCAGCAGCTTGTTTACGGCCCGAGACACTGCAACCTTATCCATTGCAGTGCGTTCAGCCACTTGCGCTGCAGAAAGATCAGGTTCGCCACCCAAAACAGCCATAACTCTCCACTCAGGTAGGCCAAGTTGAAAGCGTTCTTCGTAACCATCTGCAATAGCACGACTAATGCGGTTGGAGAGCACCGAAAGTCGGTACGGTAGAAAGTCCCCCAAGTGCAGCGTGTCTTCGTTTTTTTTCATCATATCCTCGTTCACGCCCTTGCAATTAGTTTCCAATGTAACTAATATGGTGGCAACTAATTTGTGTGGGCCTATAATCGCGAAAAAGCGATCTGCTGCAAACAGCAATTGGCCTTACCCCAAAACTGTATATAGAGAATGATGGAGTGAATGAACATGGGTGATCTTTTCGAGAATCCGATGGGCCTTTGTGGTTTCGAGTTTGTGGAATTTACCGCACCTGAAAAAGGTATGCTCGAAAACGTGTTTGAAACGCTTGGTTTTACAAAGGTAGCGCGGCACCGTTCAAAAGATGTTGAGCTATGGCGCCAGGGCGATATCAACTTCATCGCAAACTATGAAAAAAACTGCCCGGCTGGATATTATGGTGAAGAGCACGGCCCTTCAGCATGTGGCATGGCGTTCCGTGTGAAAGACAGCCACGTCGCTTATAAGCGCGCGTTGGAACTGGGCGCACAGCCGATTGATATGAAAACTGGCCCAATGGAGCTGAACCTGCCTGCCATCAAGGGTATTGGCGGTGCAGCTCTCTACCTGATCGACCGTTTCAAGGATGGTGAAAGCATCTATGACATCGATTTTGAGTGGATCGAAGGCGTGGATCGCCATCCGGCCGGATGTGGTTTCAATGTTATTGACCACCTGACACACAACGTTTATCGCGGCCGTATGGATTATTGGGCGAAGTTCTATGAGACCTTCTTCAACTTCCGCGAAATTCGCTACTTCGACATTAAAGGCGAATATACCGGTCTGACGTCACGTGCGATGACGGCGCCAGACGGCTTGATCCGTATCCCGCTCAATGAAGAAGCTGCGGGCGGCAGCGGGCAGATCGAAGAATATCTGATGGCCTATAATGGCGAAGGTATTCAGCACATCGCCTTCTCGTGCGATAATTTGTTGGAATGCTGGGACCGTTTGAAAGCCAAGGGTGTGCCGTTTATGACAGCACCGCCTGAGACATACTATGAGATGCTGGAAGAGCGCCTCCCTGGTCACGGCGAACCAGTGGATGAGCTGAAAAGGCGTGGCATTCTGCTGGATGGCTCAACAGAAGAGGGTGACAACCGCCTGCTCTTGCAGATTTTCTCCGAAACTCAAGTTGGCCCGATCTTCTTTGAGTTTATTCAGCGTAAGAAAGATGAAGGCTTCGGCGAGGGCAACTTCAAGGCGCTCTTTGAATCGATGGAACGTGACCAAATCCGTCGTGGTGCCCTTAAGGTGGATGAGAGCGCCGCTTAAGTCGCGCGTGGGGCTGCACTTGCGGCCCCAACCACACCGACCTTGGACTAAAGTGAAAGGCAAGCTGAAGATGTTAAAGCGTATTCATCATGTGGCATACCGATGTAAGGATGCTAAGGAAACCGTCGAGTTCTACCAGAAGCACCTGAAGATGGATTTCCAGTTGGCGATTGCTGAAGACCATGTGCCCTCAACTGGTGCCTACGACCCCTATATGCATCTGTTTCTGGACGCGGGCAACGGCAATGTCCTTGCATTTTTTGAGTTGCCTGAGCAGCCGGAAATGGGTCGCGATGGCAATACGCCTGAATGGGTGCAGCATATTGCCTTTGAGGTTGAAAGCATGGATGTTCTGTTGGAGGCGAAAGCGAGCCTCGAGGCTGCAGGCGTTGACGTGCTTGGGCCGACCGACCATACAATTTTCAAGTCCATCTATTTCTTTGACCCGAATGGGCATCGGCTTGAACTGGCGGCTAACACGGCAATGCCGGGCATGCTGGATGAGCTGAAACGCGTTGCTCCTGCGATGCTCGAGGAATGGTCGCAGACCAAAAAAGCACCTCAGCACGCAGCATGGATTCACGGGAAAGGTGAATTCAAGAGCGTGGGCGCAAAATAAGAAATAAATTCTGATAAATCAAAGCTTTAAGGAATCTATACCATGAAACTCGCCTCCCTTAAGCATGGCCGTGATGGCAAGCTGGTTGTTGTTTCAAAGGATTTGAGCCGGTGCATACCTGCTGATGACATTGCGACAACTCTACAGGCCGCCCTTGATGACTGGGCGAACTCTTCTCCAAAGCTGCAGGCACTCTACAGCGCCCTCAATGCGGGTGACGTGAAGGGTGAAGCCTTTGATGAAGCTGCTTGCGCCTCTCCACTGCCGCGCGCCTATCAATGGGCAGACGGCTCCGCATATGTGAACCACGTGGAGCTTGTGCGCAAGGCGCGCAACGCTGAGATGCCCGCCACGTTTTGGACTGACCCGCTGATGTACCAGGGTGGCTCTGACACTTTCCTCGGCCCGCGTGACGCAATTGTGATGCCGCAGGATGAAGGATGGGGCATCGATTTCGAGGCAGAGATCGCTGTGATCACTGACGATGTGCCGATGGGTGTATCGGAAGGCAACGCTGGTGATCATATCAAGCTTCTTATGCTTGTAAACGATGTGTCGCTTAGAGGTTTGATTCCGGGTGAACTGGCAAAAGGATTTGGTTTTTTCCAGTCTAAACCTTCCAGTGCTTTTAGCCCGGTTTGTGTAACGCCTGACGAGCTCGACGGTGTCTGGGCAGATACGAAGCTCAGCCTGCCTTTGGTGTCTCGATATAACGGCGACATGTTCGGCAAGCCGGAAGCCGGAGTTGATATGACCTTCAATTTTGCCAAGCTGGTTTCGCACGCGGCAAAAACGCGTCCGCTTGGCGCTGGCGCTGTAATCGGATCGGGTACAGTTTCAAACAAGCTTGATGGAGGCCCCGGTAAGCCTGTCGCTGAGGGCGGTGTCGGATACAGTTGTATCGCAGAAATTCGCATGATTGAGATGATTGAAAACGGTGCACCGACAACAAGCTTTATGAAGTTTGGCGATACAATCCGCATTGAGATGTTTGGAAAAGATGGCCAATCGATCTTTGGTGCGATTGATCAGGTTGTCGAGAAGGGCTGATAGCTAAGATGCGCACACTTTTTGGCTATTTTCGCTCATCCGCCGCTTACCGTGTGCGCATAGCACTTGCGCTCAAGGGGCTTGATTACGTCTATGAGGCCATAAACCTCAAGCCGGGCGTAACTGAGCAACGTTCTGACGCATACTTGAAGTTGAACCCGCAAGGGCGTGTACCATTCTTCGTGGATGGTGATGTGCGGATATCTCAGTCTCCGGCTATTATCGAGTATCTGGAGGAAGCCTATCCTGATGTGGCGCTTTTGCCAAAAAGTGTGGCGGACAGAGCATACGCGCGCCAGCTGGCAAATGTCGTTGCCTGTGATATCCACCCGCTCAACAATCTGTCTGTTCTGATGTGGCTGAAAGCCGACCTAGGTGCAGATGAAAGTGCGGTCCAAAAGTGGTATACTCATTGGGTGCTTGAAGGTTTTAAGGCACTTGAGAAGACACTCTCGCACGATAACCGCACGGGAAAATTCTGCATCGGTGATACGCCGGGGCTGGCAGATGTATATCTCGCGCCGCAGATATGGAATGCGCGGCGGTTTGATGTGCCGCTCAAAGATTTCCCCACGCTTCTACGCATAGACACTGCATGTAACGATCTTGAGGCTTTTAAGGCGGCTGCGCCCGAAAATCAGCCAGATACGCCTGTAAACTAAGGCCTTTTGGGAGAGTAATGATGAAAATTAAGACACGGCAAGGCCGCGAAGTTGAGGTGAACGACGATTATACCGTTGACCAGAATTGGGACCACTTCACCGCAGAAGAGCATGACCGTTGGGACAGGCTTTATGCCCGCCAATCAGAGATGCTTGAAGGCAGGGCGTGCGATGAGTTTATGGATGGCCTCAAACTGCTGAAATTGTCTGACGGCGGCATTCCAAAATTTGAAGACTTGTCTGCTAAATTGATGGAAAGAACAGGCTGGACAGTGGTTGCTGTACCTGACCTTGTGCCGGACGAAGTGTTTTTTGATCATCTCGCAAACAGGCGTTTTCCCGCGGGTAATTTTATTCGTAGTGAAGCCCAGCTGGATTATCTGCAGGAGCCCGATGTATTCCATGATGTATTTGGGCACGTGCCGCTTCTGGCCAACCCGGTATTCGCGGATTACATGGAAGCTTATGGTAAGGGCGGGCAGCGCGCCATGGGGCGCGGTGTGCTCAAAAACCTCGCGCGGCTATACTGGTATACCGTTGAGTTTGGGCTCATCAATACACCAAAAGGCATGCGCATTTATGGTGCTGGTATTGTCAGCTCAAAATCCGAGAGTATTTTTTGTCTTGAAGACAATAGCCCCAACCGTATCCACTTTGACCTTACTCGGCTGATGCGGACTGATTACCGGATTGATGACTTCCAGCAAACCTATTGGGTCATTGATAGCTTTGAGGAGCTTCTGGAAGCGACCTATCAGGATTTCGGGCCGCTCTATGACGGCTTGGAAGCTGACAAAACCGTTTACCCTGTGGACGCTGTTCTTGAGGGAGATCACGTTCATAACGACGGCACACAGGCCTATGCCAAAGCAGGTGGACGCCTGGCCAAGGCCGCGAGCTAAATAATAACTATAAAATGGGCTGGACTTGGGGCTGCCATGTTTGGTGGCCCCTTTTTATTGTGGGGTGCGTTAGTTTCCGTCCCATGCGCCTGGGCTTGCGTTGCCGCCGTCCAGCACAGCCTTCCATTCACCGTTTCGTTTCTCCCAAACGGTGATGTATTTTCCAAACGCTTCCTTGCGTTCACCACCGCTCAAAAACGTGAGCACATAGGTGCCCCAAGTGTACGCCAGATCACCGGATGCCGCGACTTTGCCAGCCCGCAGGTTCCCAGTCCAGTGTCGCGTCTTCGGGGATTTGCCTCATGCCGGTGATGATAGTGCTATGCCCCACCTGCGGATGCGAACCTCCATCAAGCTTAACCGCGTCATCTGAAAGGTAATGGTCGAATGCGTCAGCGATGCCCTGATCCATCGACATGCGCGCAAAAGCGCGGTCAATATTCATTATTTCTTCGTCATTTGCCCAAACAGGCAGTGTCACAGCACTTAATGCTGTAATTGCACAAAAAAACATTCTCATCTGACCTCTCCTCTTCGTCTTATTCTATAGGGAATGGTCCAAGGAGGAAGTCATACATACAACGTATATCTAAAGTTATATTTCAGGACGACCATTACTTGCCAGGTCGCCGGGCGGTGCGGTAGGTGATGCATACAGGCAACACTTTAACTATCTGTAAAATTTAAGCTTTATAGCGAATCGGGTATGTATTCGTGTCTTAAAGGACACAGGTTTTGGAAGAAGTATATGCCGACCCCTCAGGACGCCATTTGCTTACTGGAATTTATTCCTGTTTCGTAGGTTAATGCTACGAATAATGATTACATATGAAACTTAAAACAAGAAACTAAGACCAAGAGAAGGGTTCGAAATGCGACACAAAAACATGATTAAGCAATCAGGTGTATCCATGTTGGCTTTGTCGCTTGCGTGCGGCGTATCCGCGGCAGCGTCAGCTCAACAAGACACGGGAGTTGAGTTTGAGGAAATTGTTGTAACAGCGACGAAACGCGCGTCATCCATTCAGGATGTACCGTTTTCGATTAACGCGCAAACTCAGGATGACATCCGTCGTTCCGGCGCGAAAAGCCTGGAAGACCTCTCAGGTAACGTCGCGGGTTTGATGATCCAGAATTTGGGACCAGGACAGAGCCAGGTTGCTATCCGCGGCGTATCTGCGGGCCAGGTGGTGCGTGACCAACCGGGCGTGAAAGAACAGGTCGGCGTATATCTCGACGAATCTGTTATCTCGCTTTCGCTGTTTACGCCAGACCTTGACTTGTATGATCTCAACCGCGTTGAAACTCTGCGCGGACCACAAGGTACGCTGTTTGGCTCCGGCTCTGTTGGTGGTACAATTCGTTACATTACGAACCAGCCCAACCTTGAGGAGTTCGAGGGCAATGTTGAGGCAGACCTCAACACCGTTAGCGGCGGCAGCAATGGCGGCCACGTGAAAGCAATGGCAAACGTGCCGCTTTCCGAAGGCAGTTCAGCACTGCGGGTTGTTGCGTATCATACGGAATATGCGGGTTATATTGACGCCCATCGCCCGAATGGCGGATACAACAAAGACGTGAACGATGGCAGCCGGACTGGCGGTCGTGTTGCTCTGACAGTTAAGCCAACAGAGAACATCACGCTCACACCGCGGGTGATTTATCAAGAGATCGATATGAATGGTTTCAACAGGCAGGAGGTTTACAACCTTTATGCTAACCCGTTCATGAGTGAGCCTACTGTATTTGAAGAGCGCGAACAGTTCCTGAAGCTTCGTGAAGGCTTCAAGGACGAGACGTTGATTTTGGACCTCACTGCCGAAGTGAACTTCGACAGCATCGACCTGACGTCTGTGACCAGCTACACGGACCGGGATATCCTTGTGAGCCGTGATGCAAGCGCGCTAAGCGGCAGTGTGTCTGTTGACCTTGGCTTCCCGACAGCGGCGGTTAATTTTCCATCGAACCTTCGTGACACCACGAAGGTTGAACAGTTCACTCAGGAACTGCGTTTGAGTTCAAACAGCGATAGCGCGCTGCAGTGGATTGTGGGCGGTTTCTACTCCAAAACCGATCGTTACTATGAGCAATTCCTGCCAACACCGGGTTATGACGCTGTAACCGATGCGGTACTGGGGGCAGGGACGGCTGCTGCTGTTGGTATGGGCGTCGCTCCAGCCGACTCACCTTTCTATTCGGTGCTTCCATATACACTTGAGCAGGTCGCGATCTTTGGTGAAGCAACGTACGACATCTCTGATCGGATGCATCTGACAGCTGGTGGTCGTTACTATGACTACAAAGAAGAGCGTAGCGTAACTCAGGTTGGCCTTTTTGGTAACGGTGTAGTTGACCAAGTCGATACAACGTCATCAAATGGCTTTACGCCGCGCTTGTTGGCCAGCTATGAGGCAAGCGACAGTGTTACGATCAACGCCCAGGTTTCCAAAGGTTTTCGTCTTGGCGGCGTGAATGACCCGCTTAACACGGCTCTCTGTAATGCCGATGACCTTAAAGTCTTTGGTGGCTTCCAGGATTATGACGACGAGTCCCTCTGGAACTATGAAGCTGGTGTGAAGGTGAGTGGCCGTAAGTTCAGCTTGAACGCTGCTGCTTTCTATACAAAGATCAAAAACCTCCAGGTTACGCTTGATGCGGGTTCGTGTTCTTCGCGTATCTCCTTCAACGTACCTAAAGCACACACTCAGGGTATCGAGCTTGAGTTTAAAGCCCGTCCGGTTGAAGGTCTCAACTTGTCCTTCGCAGGTAGCTTGCTCGAAGCCAAGTTCGATTCAACCGTGATCGATAGTAACGGCGCTGTGCTTGGTGGTGTTCGTGAAGATAACAGGCTGGCGTCTGTACCTAAGTTCAACTTCGGTACAACCGCTACCTATAGCTTCCCGTTTGAAGTTGCGGGTGATGGTGCAGAGGCTTACTTCTCTGCAACCTTCCAGCACCGCGGCAGCTTGTTCACGCAGCCGTCTGACCAAGAGCCGGGGGCAGGTGTGTTTGTGTCCGGTCTCGCGTTTGGCGGTGCACCAGGTACGGACGCAACCACGCTTGATCTAGAGCTCGACCCATACCAAACGCTGAACTTCAGCTTTGGCATCAACTGGGATGACCTCGAGTTTATGGCGTATGTGACGAACGTGACGGATGAAAACGCAAACCTTTCATTCGACCGTGAGCGTGGCGGCCGGGCGCGTCTTGGTTTCCGGACCAACCAGCCACGTACCTTTGGTATGCTGATCCGTAAACACTTCTAAGTTTTCGGTTATTAGAATTGGAGAAGGCGGTGCGTTTGCGCCGCCTTTTTCATTAGAGCAGGCTGGGAAGCATGAGTTTGATCAATACAAGCATAAACCCGGTTGTGATGATGGCTGGCGCCCATTTGATGCGCTTGCTCGGTGGTTTGTTACTCTCATCCTGATGCTCACCGGGCTTCAGGATTGCGGGAGGGATGCCAAGCGCACGGGATATTTGCTCCAAATCATTGCTGCTGCAGTCGCTTGACCGTTCGAGCTTTGTGACGATGTCCACGTTAAGGGACGCTTTGGTAGCAAGCTCCATAGTGCTCCAACCCAATGCCTGGCGAGCTTCGCGGACGTTACGTCCAAGTGTCTCAGGTTCTGCAATATTAGCTTCCATACCAGTAGATTAACTATGCCGCGTGCAAATAAAAAGCCCCCGCTCAAAGGCAGGGGCTTTCAGTGAGGCTAAAGCCTTAAACTATTCAGCTGCGTTCGCCAGCTTGGCTTCGTTCGCCTTACGAATAATGGTCTCGGCCATTTCGTTGGCGATAACACCGGTAGGGCGTGTTTCTTTGTCGCTGGCGTTAAAGATTTTCGTCAGCGTCTCGCCAATACGAAGCACCTTGGCTTCACGGGCGATGGCATCCATCTTCTCTTTGTAGACCTCAGATTCAACTGAGATAATGCCACCTGCGTTGATTACATAGTCAGGCGCGTATAGAATGCCACGTTGACGAAGCTGCTCGTCTTCCTTGCCTTCTGTTTCCAGCTGATTGTTAGCTGCACCGGCAATGATTGTGGCTTTGATATCGCCAAGGGTTTTCGGGTTCAACGTACCACCAAGTGCGCAGGGTGCGTATACATCGCAGTCCACAGCGTGGATAACATCCGGCGAAACAACTTCTGCTTCACCACGAGCGAGTACCGATTGGATGTTGGCGTCAACGATATCTGTGACGATCACTTTTGCACCCGCACGACGCAGATGATCGATCAGATACTGACCAACGTGCCCAAGGCCTTGTACCGCAACGCGAACGCCGTTCAGGTCATCCCGGCCGAGGCGGTGTTTTACGGACGCTTGAATGCCGGTAAACACACCAAGTGCTGTATGTGGTGAGGGGTCGCCGGTACCAAAGTCACCGCCATCAAGACCACAAACAAAATCAGTGGTCTCGGAAGCAGCGGCGAGCATGTCCGGGCTTGTGCCAACGTCTTCCGCTGCGTAGTAGCTGCCGCCAAGACGGTTGATCATGCGGCCAAACGCGCGCATCAACTCAGGAGTGCCAAGTTCTTTTGGGTTGCCAATGATGACGGACTTGCCGCCGCCAAGACGAAGCCCAGCCATGGCGTTTTTGAATGACATACCGCGTGAGAGGCGAAGAACGTCGTATACGGCGTCCTGCTCTCCACGGGTTTCCGCAATATCAATCGGGGCAGAGCGGCGGTGAATGGCTGCATAGTCCCAGAAGCGCGTGCCGCCGGTTGCGGGGCCGAGCGCTGTTGAGTGCACAGCGATAATTGCTTTGAGGCCTGAAGCTTCATCGGAGCAGAATACGACCTGCTCGTGGTTCCTGAAGCTGCGTGAATCGAATACGGGCATACTATAATCCCTTCCAAGTTGAAGTCCCGTTCGGGGGCAACGCCCCCTACGAACGCACCTCAAACTCCCGCCTGCTCCTTCGGTCCTGCCTGCAAACTATCACAGGCTTTGCCGCGTATTTTATTATACCTCACGGGATTTGAGTTGCGCGGAGTATTGCACTCTTCTCACGAAATGAGCTTTCGAAGTTTGGCGATTTTTGCAATCTTCAGATAGTTTTTCTGCCATTTTTATAATTTGTGAATAACAGTAAGAAATATCGTTCCAAACGACAAATTTCTCTCATTCAAGTTGGCTGTAACGCTACGGAAACAAAGGCCCAAAGGTCTTTTGCATGTGCAACAAAAAAGGGCGTCCAACAGGACGCCCTTTATCAATTCTGTTCACTAAACTTTAGATATGGAGCGCGTGCCCCAGTGTCTTCAGCGCGGCTTCCTGGAAGCCTTCGCTCTGGGTTGGGTGCGCGTGAATAGTACCCGCTACATCCTCAAGCCGTGCTCCCATTTCGAGGGCCAGAGAGAAAGCGGCGGACAGTTCTGATACACCTTTGCCGACGGCCTGGATACCTAGCACAACATGGTTGTCTTTGCGGGCGACAATGCGAACAAAGCCGTCTTCGGATTCCATGGTCATGGCGCGACCGTTAGCGGAGAAGGGGAACACACCTACCTTGGTTTCATAACCGGCATCTTGTGCCTGGTCTGGTGAAAGGCCTGCGGTTACAATCTCCGGGTCAGTGAAACAAACCGCAGGGATGGAAACCTTGTCGAAAGTGCAGTTTTGCCCCGCAATGATCTCTGCCACCATTTCACCCTGTGCCATTGCGCGGTGCGCAAGCATTGGCTCACCTGTCAGGTCACCAATTGCATAAACCCCGGTCATCGATGTCTGGCATTTATCATCAATAGCGACAACACGGCCATTCATGGTGAGATCAAGGCCTTCAAGCCCCCAGCCCTCCGTTTTGGCACGACGACCGACGGTAACGAGGATCTTGTCTGCGGCGATTTTCTCCTCTGAGCCATCTTTGGTCTCTATGAGAAGGGATTTGCCGTCTTTGGAGAGGCCTTTTGCTTTGGTGTTGCTCAGCACTTCGATACCGAGATTCTTGAGGCTAGTGACAACGGGCTTGGTCAGCTCTTTGTCATACTGTGCCAAAACTCGCTCAAGCGCCTCTACAACGGTTACCTTTGCACCCAGCTTTGCGTAAGCAATACCAAGCTCGAGGCCGATGTAACCGCCACCAATAACCACGAGTTTACCCGGCACTTTGTCAAGCGACAGTGCTTCTGTTGAGGAGATGATCTTGTCGCCATATGGCAAGCTCGGAATCTCGATCGGCACAGAACCTGTTGCCAGGATAACATTTTCTGCCTTGACCGTCACAACACCGTCTTTGGTTTTGACCTCACAGGTCTTGCCGTCAATCATCGTGCCCCAACCGGCGATATGCTTGACCTTGTTTTTGCGGAAGAGGCCAGCGATGCCGCCAGTCAGCTTCCTAACGATATCGTCTTTCCATGCGACGGTCTTCTTGAAGTCGAGTTTTGGTTTTTCAAGAGAGATGCCAAGCGCGTTTTCCCCGGTGAAGTGCATGACCTTTTCGAATTCGTCCGCAGCGTGGATCATGGCTTTTGAAGGGATACAGCCGATGTTCAGGCATGTACCACCAGGGTTTTCACCTTCGACAATAACCGTATCAAGGCCAAGTTGTCCGGCGCGAATAGCAGCAACATATCCGCCTGGGCCTGCGCCAAGGATCAGAACTTTACAATTGATCGTCTCGGTCATCTACGCCTCCATAAACAGTGTGGCGGGGTTTTCCATCAATGCGCGGATACGCTGAATGAACTCGGCTGCGTCCCAACCATCAACAATACGGTGATCGAAGGAGGACGAGAGGTTCATGATCTTGCGAGGCACAAAACCGCCGTCCTGGAACACAGGGCGGACTGCGACCTTGTTGACACCCACAATGGCAACTTCAGGACTGTTGATGACCGGCGTGGAAACGATGCCGCCCATGCGCCCAAGGCTTGACAGTGTGATCGTGGAACCCGTGAGTTCCTCGCGCTTGATTGAACCATCGCGCGCCGCACCAGCAAGCCGCTTAGCTTCCTCAGCCAAGCCCCAAACATCAAGAGCCTCTGCATGCTTGATTACGGGGACCATCAGGCCCCCCGGCGTTTGGGCTGCCATGCCAATATGCGCCGCGCCGTATTGATAGAGCACATCTGCGTCATCGTCATAGTGCGAGCTAAGCTTGGGATAGTCCTTGAGGGCTTTCACCATCGCAAGCATGATAAATGGCAGGATGGTCAGCTTGGGCTGATCATCACGTTTGCTCGCATTCATGTGCTCACGCAGGCTTTCAAGCTCTGTCACATCAACTTCTTCAACGTATGTGATGTGTGGGATGCGGCGCTTTGCGTCCTGCATACGTTCTGCAATTTTGCGGCGCAGGCCAATAACACGAATTTCTTCAACATCCGTGTTCGGACGACGGCTTGCCCCACCAACTGCTGGCGCACTTTCGCCAGAGATATAGGCGTCCAGATCTTCATGGCTGATGCGCCCCGCAGGGCCCGTGCCGTGAACATACTGCAACTTGATGCCGGCATCCATTGCTCGCTTGCGCACGGCGGGTGATGCGAGCGGCCTTTCGCCTTCGGCTCGCGGTGCACCACTAGGGCGTTTTACTGTAGCGGGTTTTGGCACCGGCGTTTTCTTGGGTTCAGGTTTGGGCGCAGGGGCTGGAGCTGGCGCTTCGGCCTTGGTGTCGTCAGCCGGTGTTTCTTCAGCTTTTTCTTCCGCCTTTGGCGTGTCGGGGATGTTGTTGCCTTCCCCTTCAACCTCAAGCGCGATAATAACGGTACCAACCGCAGTCATCTCGCCGATTTCACCAAGAAGCTCTTTAATGGTCCCGTCAACCGGAGAAGGGATCTCAACCGTAGCTTTGTCCGTCATGACCCCGGCGAGTACGTCGTCTTCTTTGACAACGTCCCCCACTTTTACATTCCACTCAACGATCTCGGCTTCGGTGATGCCTTCGCCAACATCGGGCATGCGTATTTTATAAACACCCATGATCAAGCCTCCATCATTGCTTTAAGTTCTTTACCAACACGTGCGGGACCAGGGAAATAGTCCCATTCCTGCGCGTGAGGGTATGGTGTGTCCCAACCTGCAACGCGCACCACAGGTGCCTCCAGATGGTAGAAGCAGCGTTCCTGCACCTGTGCAGCCAACTCAGCACCAAAACCAGACGTAAGAGTTGCTTCATGAAGGACCATGCAGCGTCCGTTCTTTTTCACAGAGTCGAGGATAGTATCAATATCAAGCGGGAGCAGGGTGCGTAGATCCACGATCTCAGCATCAATGCCGGTCTCTTTTACCGCAGCCTCGGCAACATAAACCATCGTGCCGTAGGTCAGGATTGTAACATCTGCGCCTTCACGGAAGACGGACGCCTTGCCAATCGGCACGGTATAATGCCCTTCAGGCACTTCGCCGAGCGGATGCTTGGACCAGTTGCTTGCAGGTCGGTCATGGTGGCCATCAAACGGCCCATTATAAAGGCGCTTTGGCTCAAAGAAGATCACGGGGTCGTCATCCTCAATAGCAGATATAAGCAGCCCCTTGGCGTCGTATGGATTTGACGGAATGACCGTTTTTACGCCAGATACGTGCGTAAACAGCGATTCCGGGCTTTGGCTATGGGTTTGCCCACCAAAGATGCCGCCGCCACAGGGCGTGCGGATGGTGATTGGGCAGGTAAAGTCTTTGTTGGAACGATACCGTAACCGTGCGGCCTCAGAGACGATCTGGTCATATGCCGGATAGATGTAATCTGCGAACTGGATTTCCACGCAAGGGCGGAGACCGTATGCGCCCATGCCGATTGCAGTACCAACGATACCACTTTCGTTAATGGGGCTATCGAACACCCGGTTGGTGCCATATTTCTTCTGCAGGCCAGCCGTACAGCGGAAAACACCGCCAAAATAGCCGATATCTTCGCCGTATACGACGACGTCGTCATCCTGGCCAAGTTTCACATCCATCGCATCGCGGATGGCTTCGATCATTGACATACGCGGCATGGTTATACTCCAAGCTTCTGACGTTGTTCACGAAGGTGCTGAGGCATCTCTTTGTAAACATCGTCGAACATATCTTTCGGGCTCGCACCAGACCCCATTACACCGTAGCTCTCGGCTTCTTTGGTCGCGGCACGGATTTCGTCGTTATATTCTGTCTCGGCCTGAACCTGACGCTCATCGCTCCATAGCCCACGGCTTACCAGATGGTTCTTGAGACGAAGGATTGGGTCGCCAAGAGGCCACGCGTCAGACTCTTCCTTGGGCCGATATTGCGATGGATCGTCAGACGTTGAGTGTGGTGCTACCCGGTAGGTGACCCATTCGATCAGCGTCGGGCCAAAACCTCTGCGCGCACGCTCAACAGCCCATTTTGACGCTGCGTAAACCGCGAGGAAATCGTTGCCGTCAACACGCAGGGCAGGGATGTCATAACCAAGGGCACGCTCAGCAAAGGTGGCGTGATCGCCGCCCGCGATACCGCGGAAGCTGGAGATCGCCCACTGGTTATTCACCACGTTGAGGATAACCGGTGGCTTGTAAACCGAAGAATTCACGAGTGCTGCGTGGAAATCTGTCGCGGCTGTTGAGCCATCACCAATCCAGCCAGCGGCAACTTTGGTGTCCCCCTTGATTGCCGATGCCATCGCCCAGCCAACTGCTTGAATGAACTGTGTTCCAAGGTTACCGGAAATCGTGAAGAAACCATGCTCTTTCGACGAATACATGATTGGCAACTGGCGGCCCTTAAGCGGGTCTCGCGAGTTCGATAGAATCTGGCAGATCATATCTACCATAGGATAGTCCGTCGCAAGAAGCAGCCCCTGCTGGCGATAGGTCGGGAAGTTCATGTCGCCTTTGGAAAGCGCCGCCCGGAAACCAACAGCGATGGCCTCCTCGCCTGTACACTTCATATAGAAGGAGGTTTTGCCCTGACGCTGCAGCGTCATCATGCGCTCATCATACGCCCGTACCCGGATCATGTCCTTGAGGCCGGTAAGCAGCACATCGTCATCGAGCCCTTCAGCCCAAGGGCCAAGCGCTTCGCCTTCGGTGTTGAGGACGCGAACCATGGTAGAGGCGAGCTCTTTCATGTCCGCTGCTTTGCAGTCTACCTCAGGCCGCCTTACGGAGCCCGCTTCAGGAATTACAATGCCCTCAAAGTTAGGCGCATCACCCGGACGGCCAGGAGGTTCAGGTACGTGGAATTTTAATGGTCCATATTCAGACATGACGTGTTCACACCCTGTAGTGACGTATTAAAAATATGTCAGTAATACTGACTTATTTTCCGAAGAAATCAATCTTTTTCTCTGCGGCGTGTCCAGGTGGATTTTATGCTTTGGTTTAGCGGTTGCCGCCTGTATGGGCGCAACTATAACGTGATCTTGCGTCCAAGGACCAGCCGTAGTCAGCTATATTCCCTCAATCCCTTGTGAACCGCCACTTTGGTTCGCGTTCATTATGGCAGAGTCTGTATGAAATAAGCTTTCATACATGGCTGCTTTTCGCAATCATGCGGTCGTAGTGTCGGGCTCAGTTGCAATTTTTGAAATGTGAGGAGAAAAGCTTCAGCGATTGTTGAAGAAATACTCGCTAGATCTTTCTGGAAAAAGCGTTTCTGCTGATTCTCGAATATCATGCCAATATAGACCGTCCAGATAAAATAAAACCGGGAAACGACAGTCGTTCCCCGGTTCTTAAGGCTGGATTTTCAGGCTTGGTTAGAATGTGAATTTCGCCCCGCCGATAATTGTGCGCGGTTTGCCGGGGCGAAGGCCCATTGGGCGGCGCGCGACCGAATATGTTTCATCAAACAGATTGTCCACGCTTGCAAACAGTTCAAGGTTTTCCGTAAGGCGATAATGCGCGGCAAGGTCAGCGACAATGCGGCCATCGACACGGCTTGCTTCCGGGATGTTGCCCGAACCCGCTTCTGTGCGCGCGGCGGAGACATAATTAACCTGAAAGGTTGCGCTGAACACTTCGTTCTGGAGGCCTGCGCTCACCGTAAACTGGTGACGTGAGAGGTAAGGGAAGGCATCACCGCGAACTACACCGCCCCAGAACTCGTCATCAAAGCTTGTGC
The DNA here is from genome assembly GCF_965216265.1 of Kordiimonas sp. Taxonomy (GTDB): domain Bacteria; phylum Pseudomonadota; class Alphaproteobacteria; order Sphingomonadales; family Kordiimonadaceae; genus Kordiimonas. Next base: position 198,512 of record NZ_OZ244153.1, on the reverse strand, counting down.
GAAACTCTGCGTCAGTAAAGGTATAGTTGGCGTTCACGGGCAGGTTCCAGCCACCATCCAACATCACCGTGTATCCGGCCATTGCTTCAAGGCCAAAGATGCGAGCCTTGCCACCGTTGAACTGGTCGCCGATCTCGCAGTCGCCTGGCTGGCCTGATGCGGCGGTACAGTCGCCATGGATATTGCTATAGTCCGAGAAGAAGGCAATGCCTTCGATGTAGAAGCCGTTTTTGTCATAGATTGCACCGGCCTCAATATTAAGGCTTTTTTCTTCACGGGTGTCTGCATTGCCTGCACCGGGCGGGTTGAAGCCCTTGAATACACCCCCCGTCAGGGTCAGGTTGTCATTCAGCGCGTAACTTACGCCCACACCCGGAACCACAGCATCCACTTTGGTTTCGGGCCTTATCGTCGCCGTGCCAGCGCGGTTCGGATCGGTGGCGGCCCAGTCGGTGCGGTTCAGATGAATGCTCTCGAAGCGGATGCCGGGAACGATGGTCCATTTGCCGAGTGTGATGGTGTCTTGCGCGAAGAAAGCCCAAGCCTCAGCTTCAACAAGGCGGTTGCCTGCAGAACCCAGTGCGGTCTCGGTCGAGAAAACCAGTTCTCCGCTGGTCATGGTGAAAGTTTCGTCATTCTGCAGCCGGTCTTCTGAATCCTCGTGATATCTCACGGAAAACTCGAGGTCGTGTTCCGCAGAACCGGTCGTGAACGGGAAGGCCACAAGCGACTGGATGCCCTTGGCCTCATAGGCGCGAGCGTTATGACGGATGCGGATCGCGCCTTCTGGACTGTCTTCTTCGCCCTTGAGCCACGCCAGTTCGGTCGCGCAGATGTCTTCATTGGCGAGCACAAAGGCACCGCTTGTGTTGTTGCAGCTTGCTGTCGTTGCACGCAGGTCGTTGAACTTGAACCAGTCGCGCTCGAAGCTATTTTTGTACGCTGTGGTAACGATCTCGACATCGCCGATTTTTATCTGGTGAGTGAGTTGGATCTGCTCGTGGTTTGTGTCCATATGATCAAGCGCGCTTGCGGCGTATCGCTGGTATGCATCAGCTTCAAAATCACTGTCGGTAAGACCAAGATATGTCTCGTCCGAGTCATTGTCGGTTTTCGAGAGTTTGATGGTGAGCGACTGCTGGATTTCGGCATCTTCATCCGTTTTGATGCGGAATTTGCCAAGGTAATCCTCAATCTCGAAGCCAGTGTTTTCGCCACCCGGCAGCGCTTTGAAGCCGTCGCTTGAGGAACTGAAAAACTCCACCATACCGCCAACATTCTCGCCTGACGCTCCAATGCTGCCGTGTGTGGAAAAGAGGTTGTCTTCGCCAATGCGCGCATCGGCAAAGCCGCTAAATTCGTCCGGGATTGAGCGACTCACGAGATTGATGGCACCGCCTACGGAGCGCGGGCCGAATTTCACGGCCGCCGACCCCTTGCGGACCTCAACAGCCTGCATGCGGGCGGCGGTCGGGAAATAATAGGCTGCCGGCGCAGCATAGGGGGCGGGGGCGATCAGTACGCCGTCTTCCATCAGGGTAATTTTGGCTGAGCGGTCCACTCCGGAGCCGCGCAGGCCGATGTTTGGGCGTAGGCCGAAACCGTCTTCTTCCTGGATATTAACGCCAGGCACGAGGCGTAGTGTGCGCAGGATGTCCTGGTATTTGAAAACCTCAAGGTCCTCGTCATTGAGGCGGGTAGCCGCCCCGGGAATTTTTGCGCGTTCGGCATGTTCGCCAACGACCTGAATGCGTTCGATATCGATATATTCCACTGCTTCGGCATGGGCCGTCGCCGGGGCTACCAGCGCAAGAGTGAAAAGGGAAGCTCCGCCAAGATAACGTGCGCGCATGAACTGCTCCGATACTTAAGAATGAGTTGCAAATTTCCGCTTCGAGCTAACATTCGGGCTGTTTAGCTGCAAGTCATTCTGAAAAGCAATCGCAGGCTTTTCGGTTTGGTGGTGCATTAAAGTCACATGATGTTGATTTTGACGCACCACTTTGATCAAATTTGGGATGGTCTTTCGCGAGAGCGTCTTACAATGCAACGGAAGGGACTTTGGTATGATTGTGGCCTGGTCTGCGCCTGGGTTTGACACAAGATGGCCGATGAAGGGCGCGCTTCCGGTGCACCCGTTGGCATACCGGAAGCATTGTCTTCAGGAGGGGCGGATCAGGCTGTTTCGTTAAACAGCTCGCGCCCGATCAGCATGCGGCGAATTTCAGAAGTGCCTGCGCCAATTTCATAGAGCTTTGCATCGCGCCATAGCCTGCCGGTGGGATATTCGTTGATATATCCGTTACCACCGAGTGCCTGAATGGCTTCTCCTGCCATCCATGTGGCTTTTTCTGAAGCAAAGAGAATGCAGCCTGCAGCATCTTTGCGGGTGGTTTCACCACGGTCACAAGCAGCAGCCACGGCATATACATAGGCGCGGGCGGCACCCCAAATGGCATACATATCGGCCAGTTTTCCCTGCATCAGCTGGAATGTGCCAATGGGTTGGCCGAACTGTTCGCGCTCATGCACATAAGGAATCACGGTATCAAGACAGGCGCGCATGATGCCGAGAGAACCGCCCGAGAGCACAACGCGTTCGTAATCAAGGCCGGACATCAGCACATTCACACCACGGCCTTCTTCGCCAACGATGTTTTCAAACGGCACAAAACAGTCTTCAAACACCAGTTCACATGTGTTTGAGCCGCGCATGCCGAGCTTGTCCAGCTTTTGTGCAGTTGAAAAACCTTCCATGCCTTTCTCAATGATGAATGCCGTAATGCCGCGAGGGCCCGCATCGGGGTCGGTTTTGGCATAGACCATCAGCACGTTGGCGTCTGGGCCGTTGGTGATCCACATCTTGTTGCCATTTAGGATGAAACCATCATTGCGTTTTTCGGCCCGAAGTCGCATCGATACGACGTCGGAGCCCGCACCTGGCTCAGACATGGCCAGCGCACCAACATGCTCACCTGAAATAAGCTTTGGCAGGTACTTCGCTTTTTGCTCGTCGTTTGCGTTCTTGGTGAGCTGGTTTACGCACAGGTTGGAGTGGGCACCGTAGCTGAGGCCGACACTGGCAGATGCGCGGCTGATTTCTTCCATCGCAACAACGTGGGCCAGATACCCCATGTCAGCCCCGCCGTGCTCTTCCGGCGCTGTCATGCCAAGAATGCCGAGATCACCCATTTTTGCCCACAGGTCACTTGGGAACAGGTTGGTTTCATCAATCTCGGCTGCGCGGGGTGCAATCTCATCACGCGCGAAGCGTGCGATCGTTTCGCGCAGCATTTCAATCTCTTCATCATGACCAAACTTGAGGTGTGGGAACTCGAACATGATTAGGGGTCCTTCTTGGGTCCTGTAGTGGGCTTTTCTATTGGTCTTCTATGGTCAGGAGCACAGCGCCGCCGGTCACCTGGTCACCTTCTCTGAGGTTAAGGTTGGCAACAACGCCGTCGCGTGGTGCGGCGATTGTCTGCTCCATTTTCATGGCTTCCATGACGATAAGGGGCGCGCCCTTGGTGACGACATCGCCGTCTTTAACTTTTACGTCCAAGATCTTGCCGGGCATGGGAGAAAGGATAGTGCCGGGGCCGTCCGCATCGTCATCACTGCCGCCATCTCGCGCATGGCGGGGCAGCGTGAGTGTTGCGTCACCGCGAACGAGCGTGACGTGAGTAGCGCTGACTTCTGCAAACAAGCGCTCGCGCCTGCCTTCAAGAGTGAGGGTGAGCACATTACCGGTAAACGAGATGATTTCAGCGCTCGTGCGCTGGTCGCCGAGGCTTGCGGTGAGAGACCGGTCGCTGCCGGACAGTGTCACGGTGATCAGGTCATCTTCCTCCCCGTCGAACCAAAGCAGTTCGCTTGCATTCAAATTCAGCCGGAAGCCGTCAGGAATGGCCCATGGGTCGGTGCCATCAGTTTGGTTGCGCCGGTTGGCAGCGACCGCGAAAGCAGCGACCGCATAGTCCTGAGCGTTTGGCTTGTTGGCTGTCAGCAGACTGTCGCTGTGGTTCTCAATAAAACCTGTATGAACATCACCGCTGCGGAAGTCAGACTCCTGAAGCGCGCGCAGCAGAAAATCCCGGTTTGTTGCAAGGCCGGTGACGGGGGTTTCGCGAACCAGCGTTGTAATCGCATCAATCGCCTGTTCACGGTCTTCACCCCAGGCGATCAGTTTTGCGATCATCGGGTCATAATGGATTGAGACCGTGTCCCCGGCACGCACGCCAGCGTCTATGCGGCCTGTGGGGCCGGCATCCGCAAACGGGTCGAACATGCCGAGCGTGCCGATAGAAGGCATGAAGTCGTTATAGGGGTCTTCCGCATATAGCCGTACCTCAATGGCGTGCCCATCGGTCAAAACTTCTATTTCGTCCTGAGACAAAGGCAGAGGTCTGCCTTCGGCGACGCGAATTTGCCACTCAACAAGGTCCTGGCCGGTGATCATCTCGGTTACAGGATGTTCCACTTGCAGCCGTGTGTTCATCTCCATGAAGTAGAAGGGGGCTTTGTCGAGCCCGTTTTCCACGTCCACGATAAACTCAACGGTACCAGCGCCTTGATAGTTAATGGCTTCAGCTGCTTTGACCGCAGCATCACCCATGGCCCGGCGCATCTCGGTGCTCATGCCGGGGGCAGGGGCTTCTTCAACCACTTTCTGGTGGCGGCGCTGCAGTGAGCAGTCTCGTTCCATCAAGTGTACTGCATGGCCGTCGCTGTCGCCAAAAACCTGAAGCTCGATATGACGTGGTTTCTGGATGTATTTCTCAATGAGTAGCTCGGGGTTGCCGAAGGAGTTTTTACCTTCTCGTGCTGCGGCCTCAATGGCTGCGGGCAGGTCGGACGCCTTGAACACCTTGCGCATACCCTTGCCGCCACCACCGGCGACGGCCTTAATGAGCACTGGATAGCCGATCTTATCGGCCTCAGCCTGTAGGGTCGCAAGCGACTGGTCTTCGCCATGGTAGCCCGGAACTACGGGCACGCCAGCATCAGTCATCAGTTTTTTGGCTGCACCTTTGAGCGCCATTGCTCGCATTGACTGTGCTGATGGGCCAACAAAGATAATACCGTCTTCAGCGCAAGCTTCTGCAAAATCAGGGTTTTCTGACATGAAGCCATAACCAGGATGCACCGCATCAGCGCCAGTAAGTTTAACAGCAGCCAGTATCTTGTCCGCGCGCAGATAGCTCTCTGAGGCGCTTGACGGCCCGATATGCACGGCTTCATCTGCCATTTCCACATGCAGCGCGCTCGCGTCCGCGTCCGAATATACGGCAACGGTTTTAATGCCCAGTCGTTCACATGTGCCAATGATGCGGCAAGCGATCTCGCCACGGTTAGCGATCAGGAGTTTTTTGATACGATTGCTCATGCGTCCAAACTCCATGCTGGTTGTCGTTTCTCAAGGAAAGCGCCAAGGCCCTCGCGGCCCTCATCGCTGGTGCGTCTTGCGGCAATGCGTTTCGCCGTGTCAGTGCGCAGATCCACGGTGATCTCCTTGCCGACAACATCAGCTACCAGATGTTTGGCGTCACGCTGTGCGCCGGGGGCACCTGCCAGGATGTTCTTGATCATCACGTGGGCGAGGCTGAATGCGTCCTGCAACGACGGTGCGGTTTCATGCACAAGGCCGATACGGTGCGCCTCTTCAGTATCAAACCGTTCTGCCGTCAGGAAATACCGCCGCGCAGCCCGCTCCCCAATTGCGGCAACCACATAGGGTGAGATGGTGGCGGGTGTGAGGCCCAGACGAACCTCTGAAAGGGCAAACCTGGCCCCTTCGACGGCGATGGCAATATCGCAGCAGGATACAAGGCCGACACCGCCACCAAATGTCGCGCCGTTCACTATAGCTATTGTTGGTTTGGAGCAGGAGTTCAGTGTCGAGAGCATATCTGAAAGGCGCATTGCGTCTTCCATGTTTTGCTTTTCTGAATATAAAGCGGCAGCTTTCATCCAGTTGAGGTCAGCGCCTGCAGAAAAGCTTTTGCCGGAGCCTGTAAGCACAATAGCCCGGATGTTCTCGTCCTTGTCCAGCTTGCCAAAAGCGTTGTTCAGCTCCCAGATAAGGTCGTCGTTGAATGCGTTGTGCACATCGGCCCGGTTAAGGGTGACAGTAGCGACGCCGCGATCATCAATGCTGGTAATAAGTGTGTCTACCATGGTGATACTCCTTACATCCGGAAGACGCCGAAGCGCGTCGCTTCGATCGGTGCGTTCATGGTGGCTGAAATGGCAAGGCCAAGCACCCGGCGGGTGTCTGCGGGGTCAATCACCCCGTCATCCCACAGGCGGGCGCTGGCGTAATAGGGGTGGCCCTGTTCTTCATACATATCGCGAATTGGCGCTTTGAAGGCAGCCTCGTCTTCGTCGGACCAGCTCTCGCCGCGTGCTTCCATGCCGTCACGCTTGACGGTCGCGAGCACCCCTGCCGCTTGTTCACCCCCCATAACCGAGATGCGCGCATTTGGCCACATCCACAGGAAGCGAGGCTGGTAGGCCCGGCCGCACATGCCGTAGTTTCCGGCACCGAAACTACCACCGATCAGAATGGTAAATTTGGGCACGTTCGCGCAGGCAACGGCTGTCACCATCTTGGCACCATCGCGCGCGATGCCGCCGTTTTCGTACTTTTGCCCAACCATGAAGCCGGTGATATTTTGCAAGAACACCAGCGGGATGCCGCGCTGTGCGCAAAGCTCAACAAAATGCGCCCCTTTAAGTGCACTTTCGGAAAACAACACGCCGTTGTTGGCCACAATGCCAACCGGGAAGCCGTGAATATGCGCAAAACCGCATACAAGGGTTTCGCCGTAGAGCTTCTTGAATTCGTCAAACTCGCTGCCGTCGACAACGCGGGCGATGATATCGCGCACGTCATAAGGCTGTCGGGTATCTTTCGGGATAACACCGTAAACCTCGCTTGGATCGTATAAGGGAGCTTTGCTTTCGCGCAGCTTGACGGGAACCTGCTTCTGGCGGTTCAGGTTAGCCACAATACGCCGCGCAAGACCAAGGGCGTGATAGTCGTCTTTGGCCAGATGATCCACAACACCAGACGTGCGGGCGTGAACGTCACCGCCACCCAAGTCTTCTGCTGATACAACTTCACCAGTTGCCGCTTTCACAAGGGGCGGGCCACCAAGGAAGATCGTGCCTTGTTTCTGCACAATGATACTTTCATCCGCCATCGCAGGCACATACGCACCACCAGCTGTGCAGCTTCCCATCACCACAGCAATCTGTGGGATGCCCATGGCTGACATGGTGGCTTGGTTATAGAAAATGCGCCCGAAGTGCTCGCGGTCCGGAAATACTTCGTCCTGATTGGGCAGGTTCGCGCCGCCGCTATCAACAAGATAGATGCAGGGCAGCCGATTCTCTCGGGCAATTTCTTGCGCACGCAGATGCTTTTTCACCGTTACGGGATAATAAGTGCCGCCTTTAACCGTCGCATCGTTGCAGACGATCATGCATTCAACGCCTTCAACTACGCCAATGCCGGTGATCACACCTGCGGCTGCGATATCCGCGTCATACATGCCGTAGGCTGCGAGCTGGGATAGCTCCAAAAACGGTGTGCCGGGGTCAAGTAGGGTGTTCACTCTGTCTCTTGGCAGTAGTTTGCCACGGGAGAGATGTTTTTCCCGCGAGCGTTCTGGTCCGCCAAGTGAAGCGATGGCCACTTTTTCTTTGAGATCGTCAACCTGAGCCTGCATGTGAGCGGCGTTGGTTTCAAAATCCGGGCTGCCGGGTCGAATGGCGGAAGTTAACACTGCCATAGAAAAGTCTCCTGAGGTCGCTTTTCCGACTGGAACTGCGAAGCATCTGTTGCCATGTGCTGGCAATATATGGAAAAGGGTGGTATTGGTAAAATCGAATGCAAAAATGGAAACCATAGATAACGTCTATGATGGATCTTTATCTCCTTCGCTATTTTCTTGCGGTCGTTGAGACGGGTAGTTTTACCCGGGCAGCGGACCGTACCTTTGTCACGCAACCCACGCTTTCTGCCGGTATCAAGAAGCTCGAAGGTCAGGTCGGGCAGGCGTTATTTGAGCGCTCAAACCGCCGTGTATTCCTTACCGATGCCGGGACACGTTTCCTGCCGCGCGCCAAGGCTATTTTGCATGAGTGCAACTTGGCTATGCAGGCGCTGGAGGAGAACGCGAGCGCGCCGGTGCTGCGCCTCGGCGTGCTCACGACCCTTTCGAACCGCGCTGTTGGCGAACTATTGGCGGGCTTTAAGGCTGCGGAGCCCAAGGTAACTATTGAAGTTTATGATGGTACGGAGCAGGAACTAACTAACCGGCTGGATGACCGTAGCCTGGATTATGCACTTTCGGTTTACCGCGGCGAGAGTGCGGAGCGGGCAGTTAAACTTTTTGATGAAGATTATGTGTTTATCCTGCCGCATGGACACAGGCTCGCTGGCCGAAAGACTGTTGCTGCGTCAGACCTCGCTGGGGACTATATGATCGTCCGCAGCCGGTGCGAGGTTCTCTCGGAAACCAGTCGGTATTTCACCGACCATAATGTACGGCCAAGGCTGGTGTATAGAACCCCGAATGACAGCCGTGCGATAGCAATGGTTGCAGCCGGACTAGGGGGAACCGTTGTGCCTGAAAGCCTTGTCGATGAACGGGTGGATGTTGTGCGCTTAAAGGGATTTGACTATCGTCGGCAATTGGCATTATTTCGCCCACGGTATCAACTGGCCGATAGCAACACTCAACTCGCCGCCGATTTCGAACGTCATATCGAAAATCACTGGGGAACTGGTCAGCCCATCGGCTAGATGTCTTCGCTTCAATAAACGATCGTCATAAACGCTGCTGATCGTATTGTTGCATCCGATATCGGCTATCTTGGTGAAGCTTGGGGCAAACCAGACGGCAAAGATTTACGTAACCAGAGGCACCTACTCTTTTTTTCGAAGGGTTTGCGTCTCTGGGTCTGTATAGTGTTTAGGTAAAGTGTTTTAGGGGTCGAGATGAACGAGGGTGGTATGAATTCTGGCCGTTTGGTGCTGGTAGTAATTTTTGTAGTTTTGGTGGGCATCTCTGGCTGGCTAATATTGGATGACGGTGCAGACGCTGACCGCGGTATGCGTGGTGATCGCGCCGTTACAGTGGTGAGCCAGGAAGTTGATACGCGGCGTTTTGCCGATGTTGTCGAGGCTCTTGGAACAGCGCGGGCGAGGGAGTCTGTTACGCTTACGGCGCGCGTGTCTGACACAGTACGCAGCGTGCTGTTTGAGGATGGTCAGATTGTCAAAAAAGGCGACATTCTCATCAAGCTGGAAGATGATGAGGAAATCGCGCAGCTTCGTGAAGCTGAAGCTAATTTCAAAGAGGCAGAGCGTAGCTTTGAGCGGATCAAAAATCTGGTCAATCAGGGCAATGCATCGACCGCAGCGCTTGATACAGAGCAACGCCGTCTCGATGAAGCGCGTTTTCGCCTACAAGCGGCCCGTGCGAGGCTGGAAGACCAGAGGGTTGTAGCGCCCTTTGACGGCATGTTGGGGCTCAGGCAGGTGAGCGAAGGAACGTTGCTTTCCTCAAATGCGCCTATCACGACAATTGATGCGATCGACCTTATCAAACTTGATTTCTCCGTACCTGAGCGTTTTATCTCTACGCTCAACCCCGGGCAGACCGTCGAGGCACGTGTGTCGGCGTACCCGGACCGGCTGTTCACAGGGATCGTGAGGACCATTGATAGCCGTGTGGACCCCGTCACACGATCAGTGATCGTTCGCGCAGAAGTTCTAAATGAAGACAACGCATTACGGCCGGGTCTTCTCATGCGAGTTGAGGTTTTGAGCCGCGCTTGGGAAGCTGTTGCGGTGCCGGAACAAGCCGTTGTGCCGACCGCTGGCCGACATTTTGTTTTTGTGATGGATGGTGACACGACCGAACGTCGAGAAGTGCAGCTCGGGCTCAGGCGCCCGGGTTATGTGGAGGTTACAGAGGGTCTTTCGGTAGGTGACCGTGTGGTCGTTGAGGGTACGTTGCGCCTTGGCAGGCAAGGCATGAAAGTGCGGGATATGGCAGCAGATGCTGCGGCGGGAGATGCATCATGATCCTTTCGGATGTTTCGGTAAAACGGCCGGTTTTTGCCGTTGTTGTCAGTTTGCTGTTGATCGCCTTTGGTTTGATATCCTTCCAGCAGCTCTCCGTGCGGGAATTGCCGGACGTTGACCCACCGGTCGTGGGTGTACGGACAAATTATCCCGGTGCGAACGCGGCTGTTGTTGAGACGCGGGTTACACAGATTATCGAAAGTGCGATTGCCGGCGTTCCGGGCATCAAAACCATCGAATCGACCAGCAATGACGGTCGGTCCAGCATCAACGTTGAGTTTATGCTCAGTCGAGATATTGACGCTGCGGCAAATGACGTGCGAGACCGCGTTAGCCGTGTTTTGAACAACCTGCCGGAAGAGGTCGAACCGCCTGAGATATCAAAGGCAGACAACGATACACGGCCAATCCTGTGGTTCAACCTCACCAGCCCTGTGATGGATATTCTGCAGCTTACCGATTATGCGGAACGCAACATCGTTGACCGCCTATCTGTTGTCGATGGTGTTTCCGGCGTCAGTATCGGCGGGCAGAAACGTTACGCTATCCGTATCCACCTCGACCGGCAGGCAATGGCCGCGCGCGGTGTGACGGTGTCAGACATTGAAGCGGTGATGCGCGCAGAAAACGTGGAGCTGCCAGCAGGCAAGATCCAAAGCATCAAGCGCGACACAATCGTGCGGCTGAACCGGGAATACTCCCGCCCTGAAGACTTTGCCACCATGGTGATCAAAGAGGGTACAGACGATGGTTTTGTGCGCCTTGGCGATATTGCCGAGGTTGAGCTGGGCTCAGAACGAGACGAGCGTACCTTCCGGGGGAACGGTATTCCGGTTATCGGCCTTGGCGTCGTGAAACAGTCGACAGGGAATACGCTGGCAGTTGCAAAAGCCGCGAAAGCTGAAGCAGAACGTATCCGGGAGACATTACCGGAAAGCATGGAGCTTATGGTTGCCTACGATAGCTCTGTGTTTATCGATAAGGCGATTGACGAGGTTTACTTCACGCTGGCCGTGGCTATGGGCCTTGTGGTTCTGGTGCTCTATCTATTCCTTGGCAACATCAAAACGGTACTCGTTCCCGCAGTTACCGTGCCGGTTTGTATTATTGCGAGTTTCTGGGTGCTGAACCTTGCCGGTGTATCCATCAACCTGATCACACTGCTCGGCCTTGTTATGGCCATCGGGCTTGTGGTGGATGATGCGATTGTTGTGTTAGAGAACATCTACCGCCGCGTGGAAGAGGGTGAGCCCGGCCTGTTGGCCGCCTACCGGGGTGCGAGCCAGGTTGGCTTCGCGGTGATTGCCACCACACTGGTGCTAATTGGTGTGTTTGTACCGATCATGTTCCTGACGGGTAATGTGGGCCGTTTGTTTGGTGAGCTCGCGATTACCATGACGGCAGCCGTTGTGTTCTCTAGCTTTGTTGCGCTGACGCTTAGCCCGATGATGTGTTCCATCCTTGTGCGGCGCCGGAACAAGAAGCCAAAATTCGCCCAAATGTTGGACCGTGTTTTCAAGCGCATTCAGTCTGGTTACGCCCGGCTATTGAACATTTGCCTTGCCAACAAAATGATCGTTACGCTTTGTTTTTTAACGTGTTTTGTCTTTATCGCAGGCGTGCAGTCTCGCATCCCGACCGAGCTTGCACCAATAGAAGACCGTGGCGGCCTGTTCATGCGGGTTAAAGGGCCGGAAGGTGCAAGCCATGAGTTTATGGTGGAGCAGGCACTCAAGATTGAAGAGCAGGTGTTGCCACTTCTCGATACAGGTGAGCTGACCCGTTTCCTTCTCCGGGTTGACGGTGGTGGCGGTTGGGGTTTTATCATCCTCACACCTTGGGATGAACGCGAGCGTAGCTCGACTGAAATTCTGGAGGAACTTCGCCCCAAGCTGATCAACAATGTGCCGGGCGTTCAGGCTATCCCCATTGAAACATCAGGCCTTTCCCGCCGGGGTGGCAGCTCGGAAAGCTTCCAGTTTGTGATTGGTGGGTCCACCTATGACGACCTTGGCCGGTTCAAACAGATTGTGCTGGATGAGCTTGCCAACTACCCGGGCCTTGTGAACGTTGATACAGATTACGAGGAAACCCAGCCACAGTTCAATGTTAGGATCGACCGTGCCCGCGCAGCGGATATGGGCGTTTCCATCCGTGAAATCGGCCGTACGCTTGAGACCATGATGGGCGGAAGGCGGGTTACAACCTTCGTGAGCGACGGTGAAGAATATGATGTGATCCTGCAGGCACGGAAGTCTGACAGGCAGCAGCCTCTGGATATGGAAAACATCTATGTTGCCTCGGGGCGTACCGGCGCGCTTATCCCGCTCACAAACCTTGTGGATGTGGAAGAAGTGTCTGGTGCAGGCGACCTGCGCCGCTTCAATCGTGTGCGGGCGCTCACGGTTTCAGGCAATATGGCGCCGGGCTATACCATCGGCGAAGTCACTGAATATATGGAAGAAATGGTGCGTGAGGTGATCCCTGATGTCACCACGATCGACTATAAGGGCGCTACCCGCGAGTACAAAGAAGCGGGCGATGATATCTATTTCATCTTCGCGCTGGCACTCGCTGTTGTGTTCCTGATTTTGGCGGCTCAGTTTGAGAGTTTCATACACCCGTTCATTATCATGCTCACGGTTCCACTGGCGGTTCTGGGCGGCCTTCTGGGGCTATACTGGGCTGGAAGTACGCTCAATATATATAGCCAGCTTGGCCTTATCATGCTGATCGGCCTGGCCGCGAAGAACGGTATTCTGATCGTGGAATTCGCGAACCAGTTGCGGGATGAAGGCAAGCCAATTCGTGAAGCGCTGATAGAAGCGTCAACGCTTCGCTTGCGTCCGATCATGATGACAGGGCTCTCGACAGCGATGGGTGCAGTGCCGCTCATGCTGGCGTCCGGTGCGGGTTCAGCAAGCCGTCAAACCATTGGTGTGACTGTGTTTGGGGGCGTTATTATCGCGACCTTCTTCACGCTTTTCATCGTGCCGGTATTCTTCGACATGTTCGCGAAATATACCAAATCACCGGGCCATGTTGCTTCAAAGCTCAAGGAATTTGAGGACAAGGAAGCCAAGGGCATACCGGCGGAATAAGCAAAAACACCCTCAAAAATCAGGCAAGGCGGCAGGTGAATATCTGCCGCCTTGTCTCATTTTGGGGCTGAATTTACGCCACACTTTGATGAAAAGTGTGCGCGAAAGTGCGGCGTATGTGAGGCGTGGGTGTGGCGGCGTTTTGAGTGCCTATTTGGCACGTAACACCTTGTCAGGGTTGGGTTAACTGGAAAACGCCACACATGGAGGGTGTGGCGAAACCCGCAAAACCTGAAAGACAGCTAAACCGTTTTGGCGTAATCGACCTTGAAGCCTGCTTCCTCGAGCGCATCAACAAGCGCTTGTGCATGGTCACGGTCTTTGGCTTCGATCACCAGTTCCATCTCGGTTTGCTTGAGCGACAGCGCGCCAAACTCGCGCTGGTGGCGCATCTCTATAATGTTGGCGCCAATCTGGGCCACAACCTCGGTCACGAGGGCGAGGGCACCCGGCTGGTCCATCATGGTGATACGCAGGCGCGCCAGCCTGCCGTCGCGGGCCATGCCGCGCATGATAGCGCTGGCCAGCAACCGGCTGTCGATATTGCCGCCTGAAAGCACGATGCCTACCTTGTGGCCACGGAACAGCTCCGGATGATGCATCACAGCTGCAAGGCCAATGCCGCCCGCGCCCTCAACCACCACTTTTTCAATTTCCATGATGGAAACAATGGCGGCTTCGATATGCCGCTCTGGCACGGTCACAATGGCATCGACCAGCGAGCGCACCACATCCTGCGTGCGTTTGCCGGGCTTATTGACCGCAATGCCTTCCGCGATGGAGATATTGTTGCCGCGCAGCGATGTGCCGTCCATCTTTTCCTTCATGGCCGGGAAAGCTTCGGTCTGCACCCCTACGATGCGGATTTTCGGGTTGATATGCTTCGCGATAGTCGCAATGCCTGATACCAGCCCGCCGCCGCCAATAGGCACCACAAGCGTGTCCAGGTCAGGCACATCCGCAAGCATTTCAAGGCCAACGGTGCCTTGGCCTGCCATCACCAGCGGATCATCAAACGGGTGAATGAAGGTGAGGTTCTCACGGTCCGCAAGGTCATAAGCGGCTTGGGTGGCAGCTTCAAAGTTTGCGCCCGTCAGCACAACCCGCGCGCCCAGCTCTTCCGTGCGTTTAACCTTGTTGAAAGGCGTGCCCTCAGGCATCACGATAGTGGCTGGGATGCCAAGGCGCCCAGCATGATAGCTGATACCCTGCGCGTGGTTGCCAGCGGAGGCTGCGATCACGCCTTTGGTGTTCTTGGGGAGCGAGAGTAGTTTGTTGAGCGCTCCACGCTCTTTATAAGCCGCAGTAAACTGGAAAATTTCAAACTTCAACCAGCACTCGGCGCCGGTAATTTCAGAGAGTGTGCGCGATTTTTCCATCGGTGTCCGCTTAACGCTACCCCGGATGGCTATTTCAGCATCGTAAACATCTTGTGCCGATATCGGCAATAATTGTTCACTCACAAGTCACTCCTTGAAATAAAAATACGGCCTGCACCTTTGCCACAGACAGGTTTGAGTGTCCATAAAAAGGTGAATTTTGTTAGGCTAAAGGCCTGAAAATCGGCGGTATCCTTGTATCGATAGACCAATCTGTGAACCGGGTAGGGGAGTTCAGGCGCGGATACGGTTGTGATATGCGAACATAAAAACTTAGCCGTTTGTGAAAGTATTTCTTGACGGATGCCGTGAATACGATAATAGTTTCACATATGGCTAAGTTTTCAACAGATTTGGATGGTGCTTTTTCCGCCCTCGCAGACCCGACCAGACGGGCGATCGTCAGTCGTTTATGCGAAGGGCCACAATCCGTCACCGAGCTTTCAGAACCGTTCGAGATGGCGCTTCCGTCGCTTTTGAAGCATGTGCGCATATTGGAAGAGAGCGGGCTTGTCAGCACGGAAAAGATTGGGCGCGTTCGAACCTGCAAGATTGAGCCAAATGCCCTTCATGCGACCAAAGCGTGGATCAACCAGCATATCATGGCCTGGGAAGAGCGCCTTGACCGCATGGAACGGCACATTGAACGTATGAAAAGAAAGAAACTAGACGATGAGCGAAGCAAGTAATAATGCCGGTTCTCCGTGGCAATCCTGGCCTCTTGACCGTGAGATTGTGTTGAGCAGGTTGATCGATGCCCCCAGGGATATTGTTTATGCGGCCTGGAGCGACCCTGAGCAGATACAACAGTGGTTCGGGCCGGAAGGCATGGAGATCGAAACCCACGAGATTAACCTCACACAAGGGGGCAGGTGGCGATTTGACATGGTCACCACTGACGGCATGCGATACAGCAACCGTATGGTTTTCCTCAGCCTTGAAGCACCGGCATTTATTGAGGTTGAGCACGGTACAGATCAGGATGATGACCCCGGTCGCTTCAGAATGCTGGTTACCTTTGACGAGCAAAGCAACGGCAAGACCGTGGTCACACTCCGCCAGATGCATCCTTCCAAGGAGCAACGGGAAGGGGCTATCGGCTTTGGCGCTGTTGAATATGGCGGGCAAACGCTGGATAAGCTGGCGCGCCATGTTGCGAAAGTCGCACGCTAAAGCAATATCAGCCTTGGGAAACCCGCGCGATGAGCGTATCAATCGCAGCCTTGCACTCAGGCTCACGCATAAGCGGCACGTGCCCGAGGTTGGGCACGGTCACGGGCACGAGGTCCGGGTGCTCATTGGCCATGCGCTTGAGCGTGGGCGCGGAGAGGATATCTGAAAGCTCGCCCCGCAGCACAACGGTGGGGATAGAATGCATGGCAGTAAAGAAGGGCCACAGGTCCGGGGCTGACTGGTCGTCCGCGCTTTCAAAGTTCTGGCTGATGGCGGGGTCATATTGCATCACTGGTTTGCCGCCCACATCTTCATAGAGGTTATGGGTATACCAGCGCCAGTCTTCTTCCGTGAAATCAGGGTACACACCAGCGTTTGCGCGTTTCACGCCCTCAACGGCCTCAGCCCAGCTTTCAGGCGGTGTGCCCTTGCCCACATAACTTTTGATCCGTGCGATGCCGGATGGGTCTACTTCTGGCCCGATATCATTGATAACAGCAGCCTTGAGCGTACCCGGATGCAGCGCCTGAATGAGAATTGTCATCAGCCCGCCAAGCGATGTGCCAATGGCGACAACGCTGCTGATGCCAAGCTGACCCAAGAGTTCCATTACGTCTGCCACATAGGTGACAGGCTTGTACCGGCTTGGGTCAGGGTCATAGTCGGATTTACCGCGTCCGCGGTTGGCAATGGCAATGATACGGCAGCGGTCAGCCAGATGATCGGCGATATCGCTGAAATCTTTAGGATTGCGGGTCAGGCCAGGCATGCACAGCACAACAGGGGCATCGTCGCCTGCGGTATTATAGTCCCTATAGTGCTGCTTCAGGCCGTCTGTGTTGGTGAAAAAACAGTCTTTATACTCGGCCATGCGGCTAACCCCCGTAAATTTCCCTCAGCTCACGCTTCAATATCTTGCCGTTGGCGTTGCGGGGCAGGGCCTCGCATAAAATAACGCCGGATATGCGCTGTTGTTTGCCGAGCTTTTTGTTCGCCCAGTCTATCAGGGCCTTCTCATCAATAACGCTTTTCGTCTCAGGCACGATCACCGCGACCGGGGTTTCGCCCCATTGTTCGCTTGCCACGCCGATAACGGCAACATCGTTCACATCCTTGTGGGTTATCAACACCGCCTCGATATCCTGCGGATAGATATTTTGCCCACCAGAGAGGATCATGTCCTTCTTGCGGTCCACGATATAGAGGTAGCCCTCATCATCCAGTTGTCCAATATCGCCGGTCCGGAGCCATGCCTTGCCAGTATTGTCCACCCATGTGGCTTCTAGCGTTGCGTCCGGCCGGTTCAGGTAGCCGGGCATGACGATACGTCCGCAGCCGACAATCTCGCCCGACTGGCCGGGGGTGACTTCCTTGTCATCATCCCCGATGATTTTGATGTCCGTGCCCACAAGCGGTTTACCGACAGATGCCATGCGGCCTTCGGCTTCCTCGGGGTCCAGCGTCGTGATCACGCCTTCGGTCAGGCCAAACAACTCGATCACCGCCTTGGGGCCCAGCCGTTCAAACAGCGCGGATTTGAGGTCCGCATGCAGGGGGGAGCCGCAGCTCATCACGGCCTCAATGCTTGAGAGGTCAAAATCGGCCTGGTCCGGCACTTCCATCAGGCGCTGATACTGGATCGGCACCATGGCAAAATGGCTGATGCTGTGTTTTTCAATCAGGCTAAGGGCGTCGCGCGCATCAAACTTGGGCGTAACCACCATAGTGCCGCCCGAGAGCAGGGTGCACAGCATGCCGACCCAGCTGATGTTGGAATAGAGCCCGATGCTGAACAGGGTTTTCGCGGCAGAGTGATACCTGAGCGCGAGCGTAAGGTCATAGGCCCAGTCGCGCCGCCCGGAATGTGTGTGCAGGATGCCCTTCGGCATGCCTGTGGTGCCGGAGCTGTAGATGATATTGAGCGGGTCATCCGCCTTGATGCCAGCGTCAGGCAGCGTGTCGCTCGCGCCGCCTGTGAACGCTTCGATCTCCGCCGCATCAAGCACAAAAAGGGCAGGTGAGGCTTTGAGGTAATCGTCAATGCGGCGTTTCTGGTCATCTGTGGTGATAACGGCAGAAACATCGGCATCACGCAGCATGGCGCCAAGCGCTTCGTCGGTCACCGAAAGGTTGATCGGTACCGAGCAAGCGCCTGATTTGATGATCGCGATCAGCGCTTCGACCATGGCGGTGCCATTGCTCATGACTACACCGATGGTTTTGCCACGGCCAAGGCCTTGTGCACGCAGGGCATTGGCAAGCCGGTTGGTGCGCGCTTCAAACTCTGCCCAGGTGATAATCTCCCTGCCGCAGATAAGGGCGGCTTTGCCTGCCTTCCATTTGCCGTGCAAGGACAGGATTTCGGGCAGAAGGGGAGCGCTTGTATCAAATGCAGCCATTTGACTTTCTCACTTCTAACAATTGCAAAGGTGCTGCATCGGCGCAGCGGCATATAAACTGTTGGCAGAACGGGGCCGGAGGTGACCTTTCACTCCGGCCCCGTTTACCTGGGGTTAAAACTTAACGCCGAGTGTTGCGGTCACCGTACGTGGTGGACCATAGAATGTGGTGATGTTGTTCTCAAGACCGAGGGTCGGGAAGTTATAACCCGCAGTTTTATACTCTTTATTACCAAGGTTTTTACCGTGCAGACCAAGGGACCAGCGTCCGTCTTCAGCGGTCCAGACAATGCTGGCGTTAAAGAGGCTGTAGGCGTCCTGATCAATCTCGGGCACCGCGACTTCAAACTGGACGATGGACCCTTTGTGGGACCAGTTACCGTTCAGGCTCAAGGTGCCGCCAGCCATCTCTGTCATATAGGTCAAGCCAACATATGACATGAACTCAGGCGTGTTCTGCACCGCGCGGTCGTCTGCCACGTTCACACCGTTCAACAGCCATTCGGTGATCTCCGCATCCAGCACGTTGAAGGTGGTTTGCAGCGTCAGGGCTTCGGTTAGCAGGAACTGGCCTTCAAACTCGACGCCTTTGATCTCCGCTTTACCTGCGTTGGTTACCGTGCCGACAAAACCGTCGTTTACCCCGTCACCGTCTGTGTCGATAGGCAGGGAGCCGGGGATCTGCATGTCTTTGTAGCTGCTGTAAAACACAGCAATATTTGTGCGGGCACGCCCATCCCACCATGTGGCTTTCACACCAGCTTCATAGCTGTCGAGTTTTTCAGGCTCATAACCGTCCACCACCTCTGGTGATGAGAAGTTGGCGCCGCGCGGGTCAAAGCTGCCAGCCTTGAAACCCCGGCTGAAGCCAGCGTAGATGGTAGTGTCGTCATTCAACTTATAATCAAGCGCGATACGCGGCGAGAAGTTGTTGAACGTACGCTCATTTTCAAAATCGCTGGACGCGCCAAGGAAGATTGCGTCATCATTGCCAAAGAAGGGCGACCCGTCGCCGAGGTAGTTGCCGCGGAAGATATCAGCAGACCGTTTGTCGCTCGTGTAGCGGCCACCAAGCGAGAGCGAGAATTCTTCCGTGAAGTCATAAGTGACATCAGCGAACAAGGACCAGGCTTTGGTATCAACAGTGCCGCCGGTATAAGCCACGAGCGTGGAGCCGTAGGCAATACGACCAAGCTGGCCGAGTACCACGTCAAAGTCGTTGGCGGCTTTTGAATCCAGATAATAGAAGCCGAAAACCGCCGCGAGCTTGTCGCCCGTATACAGAAGCTGCAATTCCTGGCTGAACTGCTGGTTGTCATAGATAACCGGTGCGTCCATATCGTCAATGGCCAAGCTGTCGAAGTCGATTACCGATTCCGTATAATCCTCACGGTAAGCCGTGATGGATTTGAGGGTGATGGCATCACTGGCGTTCCACTCAATTGCCGCCTGAAGGCCTTTTGCAGTGACTTCGTTGTTGCCGTTGATGCCGCCTGTTGAAACATTCTCGCTGGCCCCGGCGTAGGTGTCATAAACACTGTCGGTCACCGGTGTGCCGCTGAAGGCACCGGCATAGGGGCGGTAGCCCGAAACAGCGTTCGAGTCGTCATCCGTATAATCACCGGAGATGCGGATAAACAGGCTATCGCTTGGCAGGAACTCGATGCTGGCGCGTGCCGCAAGGATCTGCTTGTTATAGTGCTCTGCGCCTGTGGTGAGGTTTTCGCCAAAGCCGTCCCGGTTCAGGGAAGCGACCGTGGCGCCAACGCGGACCTTGTCGCTGATTGGTACAGACCCTTTGGCAACAGCATCGATCTGGTTGTAGCTGCCGTAGGAGAGCTTGAGGCCAAACTCAGGCTCGTCGCTCAGGCGTTTGGTGACATATTTGATCGCACCGCCAAGGGCGTTACGGCCATAAAGTGTACCCTGTGGCCCGCGCAGAATTTCCACTCGCTCCACATCATAGATATCCAGCAGAGCACCCTGTGGGCGCGCCATGTAAACATCATCAAGGTAAAGTGCCACGCCTTGCTCAAACCCGGCGAGGGGGTCTTGCTGCCCCACGCCGCGGATGAAGGCGGTGAGGGTGGAGTTGGTGGCGCGTGAAGGCTCAAGCGTCACGCTGGGCGCCATTTGCGCAAGCTCCGTGATGTCCGCCGCACCACGAAGCGCAAGGGCATCAGCAGAAAATGCGGTTACGGCGATAGGAACATCCTGCAGGCTTTCGGTGCGGCGACGTGCCGTTACCTGGATTTCCTCAAGGCTCATCATGGTTTCAGTGTTGTCCTGAGCCATGGCCGGAAGCGACACAGCGACTGCTGTGGAACAAGCGCAGCCAAGTAAAGCCACGCGCAGTGCGTTTGATAGTCTCATGTTTCCCTCCCCAGGGTTGTGAGTAGTTTTATCGACCTTGCCTGCATTAAAATTCAACAATCGTTGAAATGTCAAACAAAAAATTCAACGATCATTGAAAAATGCATGGTTTACGTTTACGCGGACGACAAGCTTGGGCTATTAGTGGAGGAAATGGAGGGGAGGACACGTGGCAAAAACCACAACGGGCAAGCGACTGAAACGCAAAGACAGAATATTGGATGCGGCGGAAGCGCTGTTTGCCAAACATGGCTTTGACGGTGTGTCCATGCGTATGGTGGCGGACGGTGCGTCGGTAGATCTCGCGCTCGCCAGTTATCACTTTGGCAATAAACGCGGGCTTTTTGATGCAGTGCTGCTGCGCCGGGCGGAAGTTTTGAACGGCACCCGGCTTGAAGCGCTAGAGAAATGCCAGTTGGAAGCAGGCGAAGCAGGTCCGACCGTGGAGGCAATTATCGACGCGTTCCTCAAACCCCTTCTGGCGCACGGATATCAGGAAGACGAAGGCTGGCGGCACTATTTTGAACTGGTGGCCCAGGTGAACAGCTCCCCCGAGTGGGGCGGGCCGTTGATGACCAAATATTTTGATCCGCTTGTGCGCAAATTTATGGATGCGCTTAAAAAAGCGCTACCAGACGCAGACCCCGCCAACCTTTACTGGAGCTATCATTTTCTCTCCGGCGCGCTGACGCTGACATTTGCGCACACGGGCCGGATTGATCAGCTCTCGGACGGCATCGCCAAATCTGAAGATATGGTGGGCGCCTATGAGCGCATGGTGCCATTTGTATCGGCGGGTTTCAGGCAGCTTTGCGTGCCGGGCACCAAGGAATAACCACAGTTGAATTTTGAACGAACAACTGCGGCACTTATAAGCCGCAGCACGATATAGGGCAGGGACATGAAATATAATAAATTAGGCACAGCGGCGGCTCTGGCTGTAACGGCAACACTGGCATTCTCCACACACGTTAGTGCAGATGAGCTCACAATTGAGCGGCTGGTGGGCAGCCCAAGCCTGAGCGGGCCTTCGGTGCAGGAGCTTGAGCTTTCACCGAACGGCAAGCGGGTCACTTTCCTGCGCGGCAAGGAAGAAAACCAGGCGCAGCTCGACCTGTGGGAATTTGATACCACCACGGGTGAAGCGCGGCTGCTGGTCGATTCGGACGACTTGCTTGGCGATAGCAAAGAGGTGCTAAGCGAAGAGGAAAAAGCGCGGCGCGAGCGCAACCGCAGCCTTACCGGCAAGTCTGGCATCGTGAGCTATTTCTGGTCAAACGACAGCACGACCCTTTTGTTCCCGCTGGGCGGTGACGTTTATGTGCTGCCGCTTGGCGGTGAGGTGAAACGCCTGACCGAGACAGCGGCTTATGAGACCGATATCAAGTTCAGCCCCAAAGGTACTTATGTATCTTTCATCAGGGACCGCGAGCTTTACACCGTTGATATCGCTACGGGGCTTGAGAAAAAGCTGACCACAGGCTCGTCAGACACAGTCGCGAACGGTATGGCCGAATTTATCGCGCAGGAGGAACTTGGGCGCTACACCGGTTACTGGTGGTCGCCGGATGAGACCAAAATCGCCTATGAGCAGTTTGATGAGACGGATGTGATTGTCAAAGACCGCTATGAAGTACAGCCGGATGGCGGCGTGGTAACGCTCAAACAGCGCTATCCGGAAGCGGGCAGCACCAATGTGACCGTGAAACTCGGTGTTGTTGACCTTGAAAGCGGCACAAGTAACTGGATGCCGCTTGGTGATGAAAAAGACATCTACCTCGGCCGTGTTGACTGGACAGCGGACAGCGAGCATGTGGTGTATCAGCGCCTGAACCGCGCGCAAACCCGGCTGGATATGATTTTCGCAGACATGAGCGGCGAGGCTGAAACCAAACTCAGTGAAACCTCTGATGTGTGGATCAACCTGCACAACAATCTGAACTTCCTGTCGGACGGCACATTCTTGTGGGCGCATGAGCGCACAGGCTATCGTCACCTCTATCTGTTTGACCGGTCTGGCAAACAGCTGCGCGCGCTCACCTCTGGTGAGTGGGTGATGTACCAGATTGAAGGAGTTGATGAGGAAAACCGTACGGTTTATTTCACTGGCCATAAAGACAGCCCGATCGAGCAGCATCTTTATAAAGTGTCGCTTGACGGTGGCGAGATCACCAAAATCAGCCAGGAGGCCGGCTGGCATAAGGTGAATGTGGGTGACGGCATTTATGTGGATAAATTTTCAAGCCCAACCCAGCCCCCGCAAATCATGATCCGGTCGCTGGCGGACGGCTCGCTTATCTCCACGGTGCTGGAAAACAAGCTTGATGATAGCCATGTGTTTGCGCCGTATAACGACGGGTCTGTCAAACAGGAGTTTGGCACCATTGAAGCGGCGGACGGCTCTGCACTTTATTACCGGCTTTATCGCCCCGCTGTGCTGGAGGACGGGAAAAAATACCCCGCAATCATGGCGCCTTATGGTGGCCCCCATGGCCAGCGTGCCAAGCGCGAGTGGAAGGTGGACTTCAACGAATATCTGGCCCGCAACGGCTATGTGGTGATGGTGCTGGATAACCGTGGCATGTGGAACCGGGGCCTGAAATTTGAAAGCCACATCAAAAATGCCATGGGGTCGGTGGAAATTGACGATCAGGTCACGGGCGTCAACTACCTGAAAACGCTTGATTATATTGATGGCGACAATGTTGGCATGTGGGGCTGGTCATACGGCGGTTACATGACACTAATGGCGCTTTTCAAGGAGCCTGACGTGTTCAAAGCGGGTGTTTCTGTGGCGCCGGTGACCGATTGGCGGCTGTATGACACGGGCTATACGGAGCGGTATCTCGGGCATCCTGATGCACCGGGCGATGTATATAACCGCTCCAGCGTGTTCCCGTATGTGGATAATTTCAGCGGCAAGCTGCTGCTTATCCACGGCATGGCAGATGACAATGTGTTTTTTGATAATTCCGTGAAGCTGATGGCGACGCTGCAGGATAAGAACAAGCCGTTTGAACTGATGACCTATCCCGGCAAGAAGCATGGCATCCGGGGGCAGGTGCAGGCTCATCTTTATGAGGCTGCTTTCAGTTTCTTTGAGCGAACGCTTAAATAGTGCGAAGTGATGAAAGGGCCGGATATTCTGGCCCTTTTCATTTTTGCGGTGAGTTTAGCCAAAACGAAGTTTGGCAACGATGACCGAGCTGGCGAGGCACAGCGTGACCACGTTGGCTATAATCACCGGCACGTCGCCAATGGCGATACCGTAAACAATCCACATGAAAATGCCCGCGCATAGAATAGCAAACATGCTGAGCGATACGTCTTTGGTGGATTTGGTTTTCCAGGCGCGGACGACCTGCGGCACAAACGCGATTGTGGTCAGACTACCGGCCAAAAGGCCCAAGAGGGTGATGAAGGTCACCGCGAAACTCCTGAAGATATGGTTGTGGGTAATAAGCTGGCGCATCTGCTGAAATGCGCTTCATACCTTGATTGCACTCGATTGCATGAAAACTGTCAAGCGCGTTATTTGAAGGGCAGGTGCAACATATTTTTCTGCCATAGCTCTTGTTGGTTTCTTTTTCTAGACTATATAGTCCATTAAAGCTTGACAGCCCCCAGGTGCCGCCTTAAACAGCGCAACCATACCGCTGAAAAGCGACTTACGACTGCTGGCGTTTGGGTTGTTTTCCCTCCCCTTTCCCCTCAAACCCGAACGAGGGCAGGCGTATTAAACGGCGAAAGCCGGGAAGACGGCTGGCACTGTCTTCCCGGCTTTCTGTCATTTAGGGCGGGTGGTTACTTCACCCGCGCAGCTTAGGCCGCTGTTTTCATGTCTTTCTGCCCGGTATCCGCGACTGCACCAACACCAATGGCACCCAGCACGATATCAATCATGGTGCGGAATTTTTCCACATGGATCATATGGTCAGCGTCCGGCACGGCAATGAACTGGCCGTTCTTGAAGCTGTCAGCGATACGCTGGTTAGCTTCAACCGGCACAAAATTATCATGTGCACCAGTGAAAACAGTGGCTTTCACGTCGGGCATCAGGCTTAGGTCGGTCTTGCCGTCCCTGAGGATGCGCAGCGTGTTGTGCTTGAACTGTTCCTTGATGCCGGTGGATGAGTGCAGGAGCGCGTTTTTGAGCTTGTCTGCAGTGATGCGGCAAAGCTTATTGTTTTCACGCAGGTCTGGGTTGGTCATCAGGTTGGTGAAACCATCTGCAAACTCTTCCATCCGGTTCCATTCCAGTAGGAAGAGAAGCAGGTTGAATTCATAAACAAGCGCATCTGGCAATTTTTCCATCGCCGACGCGAGAACAAGATTTTCAACGCCAAGGTAGGTTTGAGCATAACGCATGGCAATTATGCTGCCGTAAGAGCAGCCGAGCAGGTTGATCACGTCAACACCAAGCTGCTTGAGGCCATGGTGGATAGCCTTGCAGATAAACTCGAATGAATAGGTGTGCGGCAACACGCCGGTGTCGCCATTGCCGGGTGTATCAATGGTAATAACCCAGCTTTCTTTGGCGAGCGCGGTGCTCAGCTTTTCAACCTGGTTGATGTTCTGAAACGCGCCACCAATGAACACAAGCGGGATATCGGTTTTCCCACGGGAGTATTCTTTGAGGTGGATAGGGAAGCCTTCAAAGGAGAAACTGTGAAAGCAAGTGTCGAATGACAGGGCACGGATATTAGACATGGGGCAGCCTCATGGTTAACAGAGTTAATACAAGTTGCCTGATGATAAATCGCAGAATTCTGCGCCTGTGAGCGGTGCCTGCCACTCACATAGTTAATGGACCGCTGCGTACATGAAAGTATTTAAGGTTGCAAGATAAGCTTAGCGGGAGTTGCCCGTATGGCCTATTTGTTTCAGCGGCGTTGCATATATGTAACGAACTTTATTAAAATTTTACTAAAATTCTAAATAAATATCTCAGGCCCTCCCATAAAATCAGCTTTATTTCAGGCAAAAAAACGCTAGGGTGCGGCCAAGTTTCAATAGCGGCCCTTTATGGCCGCAGGATCGGACGATACGCATGACACTTAGCGGCCACATCAAGCGGCGCCGTACCTTTGCGATTATTTCGCACCCGGATGCCGGTAAAACCACATTGACGGAGAAACTGCTTCTGTTCGGCGGTGCCATTCAGGCTGCGGGTGAGGTAAAGGCACGCGGTGAGCGCCGCCGTGCCCGGTCTGACTGGATGAAGGTTGAGCAGGAACGCGGTATCTCTGTCGCATCATCTGTTATGACGTTTGACTATGAAGGCTGCACGTTCAACCTTCTTGATACGCCGGGCCACGAAGACTTCTCTGAAGATACGTATCGCACGCTTTCCGCCGTTGATAGCGCGGTGATGGTGCTGGACAGCGCCAAAGGTATCGAGGCGCAAACCCGCAAGCTTTTTGAAGTTTGTCGGCTCCGCGATATGCCGATCACCACCTTCATCAACAAGCTGGACCGGGAGGCGAAAGACCCGTTTGAGCTACTGGATGAGGTTGAGCAAACTCTGGCGCTTGATGTCTCCCCCGCCAGCTGGCCGATTGGCATGGGTCGTGAGTTCCGGGGCTGTTATGACCTTATTCATGATCAGTTGATCCTGTTTGATCGCGGCAAGGGCGACCTGCTGGCGGAAGGCATCAAATGTGAA
This sequence comes from Kordiimonas sp., assembly GCF_965216265.1. GTDB lineage: Bacteria > Pseudomonadota > Alphaproteobacteria > Sphingomonadales > Kordiimonadaceae > Kordiimonas. Next base: position 172,323 of record NZ_OZ244153.1, on the reverse strand, counting down.
GGGCTGGATGACCCGAAACTGGACGAGCTTTTGCCTGATTACGCGGTTGAGAAGCTGCGGTCTGACGTTGAGATGGTGCGCGAGCTTTGCCCGGCGTTTGACCGGGAAGCTTATCTTGAAGGTACGCTAACCCCTGTGTTTTTTGGGTCTGCCATCAACAATTTTGGTGTGCAGGAGCTTCTGAAGGGCGTGGGTGATTTTGCGCCCAGCCCGCGGGCAGGCAAATCGCTTGAGCGGGTTGTTGAGCCGGAAGAGAACAAATTTTCAGCCTTTGTGTTCAAAATTCAGGCGAATATGGACCCGAAACACCGGGACCGTATCGCTTTTGTGCGCATTGTTTCGGGCAAGTTCAAAAAAGGGATCAAGCTCAAGCATGTGAGAAGCGGTAAAACTCTCGCCATCCATAATGCACAGCTTTTCCTCGCGCAGGACCGGGAAGTGGCCGAGGAAGCCTATGCCGGCGATATCATTGGTATCCCCAACCACGGTAACCTGCGCATCGGCGATACGCTTACTGAAGGTGAAATCGTGCGCTTTACCGGTGTGCCGTCGTTTGCGCCAGAGATCTTGCAGAAAGTGCGGGCGGAAGACCCGATGAAAGCCAAACACCTTGGCCGCGCGCTGGAGCAGCTAGCGGAAGAGGGGGCGGCACGTGTATTCAAGCCGAACCTGGGTAGTGACTGGGTTGTTGGCGTTGTTGGCCCGTTGCAGTTTGACGTGCTGGCTGACCGTATTCGGACTGAGTATCAGATACCGTGCAAGTTTGAGCCCACCAGCCTGATGACGGCAGAATGGGTTGAGGGTGAAGCGCGGGAGCTCAAGAAGTTTGGTGAGCACAACCGTGCTTCCATGGCCGTGGACCACGCGGGCGCGCCGGTTTACCTTGCGCGGAACAATTGGCACCTTGATAAAGCGAAGGATGATTACCCATCCCTTCGGTTCCTTAAAACCAAGGAAGAAGTGTTCTAGGCCGTCACATTGTCGACTGTTTCAGCCAGTATTCAGCCCCGTCAGCATAGTCTGTCGGGGCTTCGTTTTTGCTTGTCCCCATCATGGGCAGGGCGCGCCCGGTGTGATATGCATGAACTTATTGATCAGACGGAAGCGGTTGGGAGAAGGGTATATGTCAGAGAAAGAAGGCGTTATCACGGGGGTCGGTGGTATTTTCTTCAAGTGCCGTGACCGGGAAGGGCTGGTGGACTGGTACCGCAAGAAGCTTGGCTTTCCGTTTGACGGTATTGGTGCGAGCTTCGTTTTTCGTGAAGACGCGGACCCTGAAAAACTGGGCTATTTTGTCTGGGGGCCTTTCAAACGCGAGACCGACTATTTTCGCCCGTCCGGCAAGGAATATATGATCAACCTGCGTGTGCGTGGCATTGAAGCCTTGGTAGACAGGTTAAAACGCGCAGGCGTGGAGCAGATCGGTGAGATAGAAGAATTTGAATACGGCAAGTTTGCCTGGATCGTCGATCCTGAGGGCACAAAGATCGAGCTTTGGGAGCAGATTGGCGAACCGCCAAGCCTTTCCGATGCTCCCGAAGACGTTAAATGATTTAGTTAGTATAGCTAATTAAATCATTACCTTTGGCTAATTTTAATAATTTCCAGCAGAACTTTCAGCGACACTCAGGTTGTTGTGGCACAGAAGCAAGATAGTTTTGCAGAGCGCGGCCCAGTGGTGGCACCTGATCCGAATATTCAGCAACTTCCTGATATCTGACATATAAGGCGAGCGGATTTTTCTCCAGATAGCATACGACTGCAGCTTGGCTGTCTGATGTGCTGACGGTTTCAATTATCTTTGCGCCCACGCTGTAAAATGGCGCGCCATAGCTGCCTGAAAGTCCGATGTTGTTGGCGGCACCGTAGGCCTGCTCGCCGGGATGCCGTTGGAGGTATGAGACAGCCATATCGAGCAGCTCAAAGTTTTGCTCAAGTCTGCGCGTATTGTCTGCTTCCTGCTCACGGCTCAGTTCCGTATAGCGCCCGCCACCTTCAATTTTGCTGAAGCTGGCGATGTGAAGGGCTGATCCTTCTCGCAAGACGTTATTTAGAAGTTCGGCCGGTGTGTTGGGTGTGAATGTTTGTTGCATGAACGTGGCTTGCACACCGTGGTAGCTTTCGTGAGCAATGAGATAAAGTAGGCCTTTGGGGTCGTCAGAAATGCATGGCAGATCGACATAGAATGTTGAGCCAGCAGACCAGCCACCACAGGACGGTGTTCCGACCATAAGCATTGCCGTGCCTTCATAGGAAAGGTTGGCCGGTGCGTATGGCGAGATCATGGCGGTTACCTCGGAGGACGGCGAGCGTTGCGTCATAACATCGTTGAGGAAACTCGCGATTTTGTCCTTTTCTTCAACAAGTTGATTGAAACGGAAATAATTCTGCTGAGACTTCTCGCACAGCGCCGCGCTGCGGCGTTCAGCAATATAGTTTTCCATGGTGAAGTAGCTTCGGAACTGGCTGAAATGCCGAAGCATGGTCTGGATATGAGTATCGTTTTTTATCTGTTGTTCGGAAATTTCAGTTCCGGAACAAATCTCAGCAAGAATAGCCTGTGCGTTGGAAGCATCGACGGATACCTCAGTACGCGCTGCAACCGGTAGCGATAAGCCAACCAGTGTAAAACCAAGTATGGTCAGTTTGCGCATCAACGTCTCCGTCGGTTTGGTTTTATCCCCCAACCCCTGGGGGCGGTTGCTGCCCAAAGCTTTGCACCAGTGAGCCCGCAACAAGGTTCCAGCCGTCAACCAGCACGAAAAAGATCAACTTGAACGGCATGGCGATCATCACCGGTGGCAGCATCATCATACCCATCGACATAAGGATGGACGCGACAACCATATCGATCACCACAAAAGGCACGTACAAGAGGAAACCGATCTCGAACGCGCGCCTGATCTCGGAGATCATGAAGGCAGGCACGAGGGTCGTGAGTGGTACGGTTTCTGGCGTTTGCTCAATGGGGTCGTTCGCGAGGGTCATGAAAAGCTCGAGGTCTTTTTCACGGACCTGCGAGAGCATGAAGTTGCGCATCGGCACAGAAGCTCGATGATAGGCCTCGATCTCGTCGATTTCTTCGTTGATCAGCGGTTGAATACCCTGATCCCAGACGGCCGTGAAGGTGGGTGCCATGACATAGCCGGTGAGAAACAGGGCAAGCGAGACGATCACCACGTTTGGTGGTGACTGCTGCGTCCCCATAGCACTTCTGAGCAGGGAGAAGACGATCACCATACGGGTAAAGCTGGTCATCATCACCAATATGCTGGGGGCAAGGCTCAGCACAGTCATCAGGAGGATAAGCTGTACCACCCGCCCGCTGAGGGAGCCTGACTGGCCGAGGTCGATATTCACTGATTGCGCGAGTGCAGGTGCGGCGCTCAGGGCCACAAGTGCAAGGCAAAGCGGGGCTACAAACAAGAGGGTGCGGGTGATCAGCTTTTTATGCATTTTCCAGCTAGTCACGCCTGAGTTCCTTCATTCTCCGAGCCTTTTTCAAGCTCTACCATGCCTGCAAAATCCGGCTTGTCCTCGCCAATGGTGCGCACGCCGTTCTGGCCAGCTGCCAACAGGATGTCGCGACCGCGCCAGCGCACAACAACCAGCCGGTTGCGGGCGTCAAGCACCTTGCTTGCGACAATTTCAAGTTCCTTATTGCCGGGAGTGTGTTTCACGGTGCCGGGCAGCAGCCCAAAGCGTCGCACCATCCAGGCCATCAGGCCCAGCGCGCCAAGCATCAGGAAAAGAACTGAAAAAACCCCCAAATATTCCATCATTCACCTTCTTGTGGCGGTATGCGCTCTGCAACTGGCAGGTCAACTGAAACGGCCGTGCCCGCTGATGCGGAAGAGGCTGCCCCCTCCATTTTGCGGTTTTCAGCGTACACGCGTTCCAGAATAAGCGATACGGCATGAAGTGCCTCAAGCGGTACCGGGCAGTCAATATCAAAGGCGTCAAGAAGCTCAACAAGGTCTTTATCCTGCCGGACCTTAACACCCTCGGCAAAAGCGATATCCAATATCTTTTCCGCCAGAAAGCCTTGGCCTTTGGCCGCGATATTGGGGGCGCTATCAGCGCTATCGCGCTTGATGGCAACAGCTTTGGTATCGGGAACCTTGTCTGCATCCTGATTGCTCATGCCACTATTCAGCGACAGTTGCGCTTAAAAAGCAAGAGAGAGCGACGGGGTGGGGCTGAAGAAAACTTATCATGTTTGCAACTTGTTAACTGGATTCGTGTCATGTTATGCTGAATTTAGCTTCGGCCCAGATAGTCAAACGCTGTGGGCAGGAATGGAGAAACGATGGATCTGACCAACATCCCGATTATGGCAGCGCTCAAGGAGCGCCTCAACTGGTTGAATGACAATCAGGCCGTAATCACCGAGAATATATCTCAGGCAGATACCCCTGGTTACCGCGCTAAGGAGATGGAGAAACAGAGTTTTTCCGGCCTTGTTGACGAGCTTTCGTCCGGCGGTGCGTCGGGCGTGCAGATGCGGGCGAAAAATGCGCGGCATCTGGATGTATCTGGTGGTTCAGTGGGTCAGTCGCGGGTTATGGAAGCAAGGGGCCGGGAAGAATCGCCAAATGGCAACTCGGTCGTGCTTGAGGAAGAGATGCTGTCTCTGGCTGATAACCAGATGAAATACGGCATGGTCGTCAACCTCTATAAAAAGAATCTCGGGCTTTTGAAGAAAGCTCTCGGCAAGGGTGGCGGGCAATAGAAATCGCCTGCACCAGGTTAGCTTGATATAAGGGTAACTTGATGGATATTCAGAAAGCAATGATGGCCTCTGCCGCGGGATTGCGGGCGCAATCTGTTCGTATGCGGGTCATTTCTGAGAACATCGCGAACCAGGACTCCATCGCGATGGAACCGGGCGCGGACCCATATCGCCGTAAAATCGTGACCTTTCAGACCGAACTTGATAACGCGTCAGGCGTAACACTCGTGAAACCGGGTGAGGTCGCTTACGACCAGAAAGAGTTTGGTAAAAAATATGATCCGGGCAACCCGGCGGCAGATGCCGCAGGTTATATCAAGACCTCGAACGTAAACGGTTTGATTGAGATGATGGACATGCGCCAGGCTCAGCGGACCTATCAATCCAACCTCAATGCACTTGAGGCGACCCGCCGCATGGCAACCATGACGCTTGATCTGCTGCGTTAGGAGTATAGACGATGAACATTAAACAACTTGATGCTGTCAACGCCTATAGCCAGGCCACCAAGCAGATGCAACCAGGCGGTCTTGGCGCACGCGACGGGGTCGATGGCTTGCAATCAAACTCCGCTTTTGGTGCGCTTGTTGACCAAGCCGTGGGGAACGTACAAAAAGCAACGGAAACTGCTGAGACTATCAGCGCCAAATCGCTCGTTGATCAGGCAGATATGGTTGATGTTGTCACCGCTGTTTCCAACGCTGAAATGGTGGTGGACACGGTTGTCAGCGTGCGTGACAAAGTGATCTCAGCCTATAATGATATCCTGAAAATGCCGATCTAGTCTGTGCGCTCAGCACGGCCCTTGGGGGGATGAATGACTGGTCCAGATGTACTTGAAGTGGCGCGAGACGCCCTGCAAACGCTTTTGCTAACAGCAGGCCCCATTCTGGGGGTTGGGCTAGTTGTGGGCCTGTCTATCGCGTTTTTCCAAACACTCACCCAGCTTCAGGAAATGACCCTGACCTTTGTACCCAAAATTATCGCGGTATTCGCGGCACTGTTGGCCGTGATGCCCTATATGGGGCGCAACCTCTCTGCTTTCATGCTCCGGATCTCTGAACGCATCATTTCTGGCGGGTAAAATTCGTGCTCGCCGAAGTTTTACCGATGGAGGCTTTTGGATTTCTGCTCGTTACTGTGCGGATGGCGGCCATTGTCATGGTCATGCCTGTGCTTGGCGATACCTCGATCCCGCGGCGGTTCAGGGTAACCTTCGGATTTATCTTTGCATTGATTGTATATAACAATGTGCGTGAGCTTATTCCTCCTATCCCGCAAAGTGTGTTTGGGCTTTTGGCTCTTATGGTCAAAGAGCTGCTGGTGGGTGTTATCATGGGCCTGGCGACCCGGATACTCATGTCCGCAACCCATGTGGCCGGTACAGTAATTGCGTTTCAAACAGGGCTTGGTGCAGCACAGTCGTTTGACCCGGCGCAAGGCTCCCAAAGTGCACTGGTTGCTGCCTTCATGACCTATGTGGCCATAACACTGATCGTGGTGATGGACCTGCATCACCTGATGATTCTTGGTATGGCGCACAGCTATCAGAAGTTCCCGATTGGTGAGGCGTTACCCTACGTTGACTATGCAACGCTTATCGTGGGTATGGTGTCGGATAGCTTCCTGCTGGGCTTTCATATGGCGTCGCCTTTCATTGTTTATGCTATGCTGTTCAACCTAGCCCTCGGCCTCGTATCTCGCATGGTGCAAGGTTTTCAGGTGTTCTTTATCGGTATGCCGATGAACATCTTTATGGGCTTTGCCATCATGATGTTGCTGCTTGGGGGCATGATGCAATTGTTCCTTGATCAATTCAGTGACCTGTTGGTCGGGTTTTTGGGATAGAGAATGGCCGACGAAGACGAAAGCCAGAAAACCGAAGAACCGACCGCGAAAAAGCTTCGCGACGCGAAGGAAAAGGGTGAGGTTGCTTCAAGTCAGGAGCTTAAAACCTGGTTTATGCTGGCCGCTGCTACTGCTGTGGTGGTTGGCCTGTCTCCCTTTATCGCCAGCAGTATCACTCGGCGGCTTCAGGCCTTCATGTCCTCTGTGCATCTGCTCGATACAGAGCAGGTTGGCGCAATGGAGAGTATCTCGGCACTCATTTTCGAAGTGTTCATGATTATCTCCATACCGTTTGCAATTTTTATCGTTACGGCGCTTTCGGCCAGCTATATCCAGCACGGCATGACGTTCACTTTCGAGAAATTCAAGCCGGACCTCAGCAAGCTTTCGCCGCTCAAGGGCGCCAAGAAGATTTTCTCCACGCGCATCTTCATTGAATTTATCAAGACGTCCCTCAAGCTTATAGCGGTATCGTCCGTTGTGCTGATGGTAACCCTGCCTGAGCGAGAATTGATAGACACTGTGATGTACCTGTCTGTCATAGACATGTTGGATGTGGTCTACACCATGGCGGTGAGGTTGTTGATCGGTGTGTTGGTGTTTCTGACCATCGTGGCAGCGATCGACTATTCCTACCAAAAATATCAGTATATCAAGCGCTTACGCATGACTAAACAAGAGGTCAAGGACGAGCACAAGCAGTCAGATGGTGACCCGCAGGTTAAGGGTAGGCTGAGGGCGATCCGTCGTGAGCGTGCGATGCAGCGCATGATGGCTGCTATTCCTACAGCTGATGTGGTTGTTACCAACCCGACCCACTATGCCGTTGCGCTTGAATACAAGCATGGCTCAATGGATGTACCAAAGCTGGTGGCAAAGGGTATGGACACAGTCGCACTGCGTATCCGGGAATTGGCAGAAGAACACGGTGTTCCTATCATTGAGAACCCGCCGCTCGCGCGGGCCCTGCATGCGGGCGTCGAGATCGATGAAGAAATTCCGCCGGAACATTATAAAGCGGTCGCGGGTGTTATCAGTTACATCATGAAACTGAAAAATGCTGGCTTTTCAAGGCAGAAGCGATAACGGGTCTTGTCATGCGTTGCTGCTAGGGCCTAAGCTCACCCAAACCATTCGGAGACGGGGATTATATGGAAAGTCGCTTGCCACAGCCCGTTCAGGACGCGCTGATTGATAGCGAAGCCAAATCAGGCATCAAGCTGCTTACCGTTGCTTTGGCCGGGGTTATTGGCACGGCAGGTATCGCTGGTCTGGCCTGGGTGACATGGGGAAGCGCAGTTGCACTAGCTGTTGCGGGCGCGCTCCTGATTGCAACGGCTCTCACGCTCCTTCGGGCACTGGGTTCCATCGACCATCCCCTTCATGATGCCAGTGTTATTGACCGTGACCTCGTAAACGCGCTGGTGACGCTTGAGCGCCGCGCCGTGATCATCACTGACCTGCGCGGTGAAACCGTGGCGACAAATACAGCCTTTGAGCGTCTCGCGTTCGGTAACCTGCGCACGGTACAGGACCTATTTCGGGGGCATGAGGGGTATGAAGCCTTGTGTGCACTCGTGTCCGCCGTCGCGCGAGACGGGGATGGTGAAGCAGAGTTCGATGCCTGGCAGCAGGACAAATCCCACCTGCGGGTGACCGGCAAGCGCATCAGGCGGCATATCATGTGGCATATTGCCTGTGATGGTGACCAGCAACGCCTGGACCATGAACGCACGCAAATTGGCGAATGGGGAGCGCCACTGTTTGACAGGCTTGGTTGCGGTGTTCTGCTCGAAAGTGCAGACGGGAAAATCCAGTATATCAACAGTATTCTGCGCGAGTGGCTGGAGCTGCCCGATGAGCAGTTTCCGGTCAAAATCCAGATCAAGGCTGGCGAAAGCCAACTGCTGGTGGGGGGAACACAGCGCATTGATGTTGATGTTATCGATGTACCGCTCAAAACACGGGAAGGTGACCGCCAGATTGGACGTTACCGTTTCATGCGCAAGCTGGACCATATTCGTGGACGCATCACAGACGGCCGCGAAATATTGGTCGACCCGATCTTCGATGCGGCACCAATCGCCGTTGCTGTTGTGGATGGACATGGTGCGATACTCGAATTCAATAGGCCGCTCAAGCTGCATGCGGCCGGTAAGGGCATCGCGGCGGGTAAAAGCGTGTTTGATCTGGTGAAGCTTGACGATCGTGATGAACTGAAGAAGCTTATTGAAAACGCGCACAGTGGCAAGCCATCGTCCATGCCGCTTGATGTGGTCTATAGTGCGCAGCCGGAACGTGTTGGTCAGGTCTTTTCCTCACCCGTCTCGAAGGATGACGAGACCTTCGTGATTCTATACCTTATTGATACCACCCAGGAAAAAAGTCTGGAACGCCAGTTCGTACAGGCGCAGAAGATGCAGGCTGTTGGCCAATTGGCTGGCGGTGTTGCGCATGATTTCAATAACTTGCTGACGGCCATCATTGGCTTCTGTGATCTATTGCTCGTGCGCCACGACGCCGGTGACCAATCTTTCTCAGACATCATCCAGATCAAGCAGAATGCTAACCGGGCGGCCAACCTTGTACGCCAGTTGCTCGCGTTCTCGCGCCAGCAGACGCTTAGGCCCAAGGTTTTGATGATGACAGATGTGCTGGCGGAGCTTTCCAACCTAATCCGGCGCCTTATTGGCGAAAATATTGAGCTCAAGGTGGTGCACGGCCGTGACTTGCAGCCGATCAAGGTTGATCAGGGCCAGCTCGAGCAGGTGATCATCAACCTGGCTGTGAATGCGCGGGACGCCATGCCGGGCGGCGGTAAGCTTGAGATAAAAACCAGCATGATAGGGCCAGACCATAAGCTTGTTGAAGAGTATGATGTGATTGTGCCGGACGATTATGTGCTCGTGGAGGTGATCGACAGCGGGTGCGGTATTCCGAAAGACAATCTCACCAAGATATTTGAACCGTTTTTTACCACCAAGGAAGTGGGGCAGGGCACAGGCCTTGGGCTCGCGACTGTTTACGGGATCGTCAAGCAAACCGGCGGTTTTGTGTTTGTAGAATCGGAAGAACGGGTTGGCACCAATTTCAGGCTGTTCTTTAAAGCCCATTCGGGTGCTGCGGAAGATGCAGGGGTGAACAAGAAACTGGAAGCGTCAGCGAAAGACCTCACCGGCAAGGGCACCATCTTGATTGTGGAAGATGAAGACCCCGTGCGCATGTTCGCGAGCCGGGCACTTTCAAATAAGGGATACCGGGTGCTGGAGGCAGCCTCGGGTGAGGCAGGGCTTGAAATACTGCTGGAAGGCGAAGACAAGATCGATCTGCTGATCTCAGACGTCATCATGCCCAATATGGATGGGCCGACGCTGGTGAAAGAAGCACGGAAAAAACTCCCCGACCTGCCAGTGATTTTTGTTTCCGGCTATGCGGAAGACATGTTCCGCGAAAACCTCGCGAATGAAGAGTTCTCCTTCCTGCCAAAACCGTTTTCTCTCAAGGACCTTGCGGAACAGGTGAAAATTATCCTGCGTTAGAACGGGCCTGAATACCGCTGTTTTCCGCCAATCATTGCTGAATGAGAACAAAAGGTGAATTTCTATTTGCCTAATTGGAACAAATAGAGTACAAAACGAGCATTGCAAGGGATATCAGCCTGTGGAATAAGAGGGACCCAATCATGTCAATGCCGGAACTTCAGTTGGTAAAGGGAACATCCATGGATAAGACTAAAGCACTCGAAGCGGCTCTGAGCCAAATCGACAGGGCCTTCGGTAAAGGCTCGGTCATGAAGCTCGGCCAGCGCGAGAGCGGAATTGAAATCGAGACGATCTCCACGGGCTCGCTAAATCTTGATATCGCCCTTGGGATTGGCGGGCTGCCAAAGGGGCGTATCATTGAGATATACGGCCCGGAAAGCTCCGGTAAAACCACGCTGGCGTTACATGCTGTTGCTGAGGCACAGAAAAAAGGTGGTGTTGCTGCATTTGTGGATGCGGAGCACGCCCTTGACCCCGTTTATGCTCGTAAGCTTGGTGTTGACGTTAATGAGCTTCTGATCAGCCAGCCCGATACGGGTGAGCAGGCGCTCGAGATCACAGACACGCTCGTGCGCTCTGGTGCAGTTGACATTCTTGTAGTGGATTCGGTTGCGGCGCTTACACCGCGTGCAGAGCTTGAAGGCGAAATGGGCGATAGCCACGTAGGCTTGCAGGCTCGCCTGATGAGCCAAGCGCTTCGGAAGCTGACAGCGTCAATCTCCCGCTCCAATACCATCGTGATCTTCATCAACCAGATCAGGATGAAGATTGGTGTGATGTACGGTAGCCCCGAGACAACAACGGGCGGTAACGCGCTGAAGTTTTATGCCTCTGTTCGCCTTGATATTCGCCGCGTTGGTGCGATCAAGGACAAGGACGAGATCGTTGGCAACGCAACCCGCGTGAAGGTGGTCAAGAACAAACTTGCACCACCGTTTAAGCAGGTCGAGTTTGATATCATGTACGGCGAGGGCGTCTCCAAGATGGGTGAGATCATCGATCTTGGCGTTAAGGCTAATGTGGTTGAGAAGTCTGGCTCCTGGTACAGCTATTCAAGCCAACGTATCGGGCAGGGCCGCGAAAACGCAAAACGCTTCCTTCTTGAAAACCCGGATGTATCGCGGGAAATCGAGCAGGCTATCCGGCAGAATGCGGGCCTTGTGAATGAAGCAATGCTGGTTGCTCCGGGCGAAGCGGTCGAGGACGACGACAAATAGGCTGCTTGATACCATATCAGACATCGTATTCTAGGAGAGGTGGCTTTCGGGCCACCTTTTTTCTTGTCGTCCGCAGAAAACCGCGCGCACCACGGTGACATTGGCTGGACAGCAAACCGAGCTATGGTTACAAGGGCCAGAAGATAATAAATTGCCGTAACACTCGGCTGAGCATTGAACAGTAAGGCAGTATTCTATGACGGGCGCGAATGACATCCGCAAAACTTTCTTGGACTTTTTTGCTTCTCATGGACACGAGAAGGTGCAGTCGTCACCGCTTGTGCCGCACAATGACCCGACCCTGATGTTCGTAAATGCGGGCATGGTTCCGTTCAAGAATCTGTTCACCGGTGCTGAAACACGCGACTATAACCGCGCGGTTTCCAGCCAAAAGTGCGTACGCGCTGGCGGCAAGCATAACGACCTTGATAACGTAGGCTATACTGCCCGGCACCACACGTTTTTCGAGATGCTCGGTAACTTCTCCTTTGGCGACTATTTCAAGGATAACGCCATTGAGTTCGCCTGGAACCTGATCACCAAAGAATATGGCATCAACAAAGACAAACTCACTGTTACCGTCTTCCATGAAGACGATGAGGCGTTTGACCTCTGGAAGAAGATCGCTGGCCTGAGCGACGACCGCATTATTCGTATCGCGACATCCGACAATTTTTGGTCGATGGGTGATACTGGTCCTTGTGGCCCTTGCTCGGAGATATTCTACGATCACGGCGATCATATCTGGGGCGGCCCTCCCGGTAGCCCGGAAGAAGACGGAGACCGTTTTGTTGAAATCTGGAATCTTGTCTTTATGCAGTTTGAACAGCTTGCCGGTGGTGAGCGCATCAACCTGCCAAAACCAAGCATTGATACCGGTATGGGCCTGGAGCGCATCGCCGCAGTGATGCAGGGCACCCACGACAATTATGAGATTGATACCTTTCGCCGCTTGATCGAGGCATCTGTTGACGCAACCGGCGCGCCTGAGAACGAAAATAACAAAGCGTCACATCGCGTGATTGCGGATCACTTGCGGGCGTGTAGCTTCCTGATCGCTGATGGCGTGCTGCCCTCCAACGAGGGTCGTGGTTACGTGCTGCGCCGTATCATGCGCCGCGCCATGCGCCACGCACACCTTTTGGGTGCCAAGGACCTTGTGATGCATCAGCTTGCGCCCACGCTTGTGAGCGAGATGGGGCAAGCATTCCCTGAGCTTGGTCGCGCACAGCGGCTTATCGAGGAGACCATGAAGCTTGAAGAGGCCCGTTTCCGCCAGATGCTTGATAAGGGCCTGCGGCTCCTTGAAGACGAGCTGGAAAAGGTTGCTGAGGACAAGGAACTGCCGGGTGATGTGGCGTTTAAGCTTTATGACACCTACGGGTTCCCGCTGGATCTGACACAGGATCACCTGCGGGGGCAAGGCCGCAAGGTGGATGTGGACGGCTTTAACACCGCGATGAATGAACAGCGCGCCAAAGCACGTGCCGCCTGGGCTGGCTCCGGTGACGCTGCTACCGAGCAGGTCTGGTTTGATATCAAGGACGAAACCGGCGCGACTGAGTTTGTTGGCTACAATACCGAACACGCTGAGGGGCAGGTCGTTGCCCTGGTGAAAGACGGTACGCGTGTTGACGCAGCAGGTAAGGATGACGAGGTTCTACTGGTTACGAATCAGACGCCGTTTTATGGCGAAAGTGGTGGCCAGATGGGTGACACCGGTACGCTGAAAACCGACGACGGTACTGCGCTGACGGTAACCGACACAGCAAAAATGGTCGGCAGCCTGCACGTTCATAAATGCAAGGTTGAGCAGGGCACCATTAAGGTTGGCGACGCGATTGATATGGCTGTCGATGGAGCTCGCCGTGCGCGCCTGCGCGCCAACCACTCTGCCACGCACGTGCTGCACGAGGTGCTGCGCCGCGAGCTCGGTGATCATGTAACCCAGAAGGGTTCCCTTGTGGCGCCAGACCGGTTGCGCTTCGATATTTCTCACCCAAAAGCCGTCTCTGAGGATGAGCTTGCTGCTGTGGAGCGAGAAGTGAACCGCATCATCCGCGACAACGCGGAGGTGCAGACACGACTTTTGAGTTATGACGATGCCATTGAAGCAGGTGCCATGGCGTTATTTGGTGAAAAATACGGTGACGAAGTTCGTGTCGTTTCCATGGGCGACAATGATGCCAAGGACAAGCCGCATTATTCGGTTGAGCTTTGTGGCGGCACCCATGTGGGCCGCTTGGGTGATATTGCCCTGTTCACGATTGTTGGTGAAAGCGCTGTGTCGTCGGGCGTGCGTCGGATTGAGGCGCTGACAGGGGCTGCGGCGCACGATCACCTGATTAACCAGCAGAAACTGCTCAAGGACGCTGCTGGTCAGATGAAAACCAGCCCGGCCGAGTTGACGGACCGCATCGCAGCTTTGCAAGCTGAGCGCAAGTCGTTGGAAAAAGAGCTGACAGAGGCACGCAAAAAAGCGGCGCTTGGTGGTGGCGGTGCCTCAACGGGGCCAGCAGTGAAAGAAATCGCTGGTATTAAATTCCTTGGCCAAGTGCTTGATGGTGTACAGGCTCGCGATCTGCGCGGCATGGCCGATGATGCCAAAAAGTCGATCGGCAGCGGGGTTGTGTCGTTAATTGCTGTCAACGACGGCAAGGCTGCTATCCTTGTTGGTGTGACCGACGACCTGACCGACAAGATCAGCGCAGTTGACCTTGTGCGCACGGGCGCTGAAGCCCTTGGCGGCAAAGGTGGCGGCGGACGCCCGGATATGGCGCAGGCGGGTGGCCCGGACGGCAGCAAGGCCGCAGAGGCCGTTAGTGCTATTGAAAGTGCCCTAGGGGCACTCTAACGCTGCAGAATTTGAAGATAAAAAAAAGGCCGCTCAATTCGAGCGGCCTTTTTATTGGTATCGAGCTTGGATTTAACCGAGTTCGGATTTCAGGTTCTGGTCGACCTTGTCGAAGAACTGGCCTGTGGTCATCCAGCTTTGGTTCGGGCCGATCAACAGCGCCAGATCTTTGGTCATGGAGCCGGTTTCAACTGTGTTGATACATACTTTCTCAACAGCTTCCGCGAAATTAACCACTTCTGGTGTGCCGTCCATCTTGCCGCGATACTTCAGGCCACGTGTCCACGCAAAGATCGAAGCAATCGGGTTTGTGGATGTCTCTTTGCCTTCCTGATGCTGGCGGTAGTGACGGGTCACTGTGCCGTGGGCAGCTTCAGATTCAACGGTTTTTCCGTCTGGTGTCATCAGAACCGAGGTCATCAGACCAAGCGAGCCAAAGCCTTGGGCCACGGTGTCAGATTGCACGTCACCGTCATAGTTCTTACAGGCCCAAACAAAACCACCAGCCCATTTCATCGCGCACGCAACCATATCATCGATCAGGCGGTGTTCGTATGTGATGCCGGCGTCCTTGAACTTGTCAGCAAATTCGTTTTCATACACTTCCATGAACAGGTCTTTGAAGCGGCCATCATAGGCCTTCAAAATCGTGTTCTTTGTGGAAAGGTAAACCGGCCACTGGCGGTTGAGGCCGTAGTTCATGCAGGCGCGGGCGAAATCGCGGATGCTGGCATCCACGTTATACATGCCCATGGCAACGCCAGCTTCTTCAAACTCGTAAACTTCACGTTCAATCGCAGCACCACCGTCTGATGGCTCAAACTTCATGGTGAGTTTACCGGCGCCGGGAACAAGGAAGTCTGTCGCACGGTACTGGTCACCAAAAGCATGACGACCGATAACGATCGGTTTGGTCCAGCCTGGAACGAGGCGAGGTACGTTTTTCATGATGATCGGCTCACGGAACACGGTCCCGCCGAGAATGTTACGGATCGTGCCGTTCGGGCTACGCCACATTTTCTTGAGGTCAAATTCCTCAACGCGCTGCTCGTCCGGTGTGATCGTCGCACATTTTACACCTACGCCATGTTCTTTGATGGCATTGGCTGCGTCAACGGTGATCTGGTCATCGGTTTCATCGCGCTTGGTGACAGAGAGATCATAATAAAGAAGATCAACATTAAGGTATGGCTGGATCAAACGTTCACGGATCCACTGCCAGATGATCCTGGTCATTTCGTCGCCGTCGATTTCAACGATCGGATTTTTTACGGTAATTTTGCTCATTGGTCCCTCAAACTAGTTTTGTCCCAAAGGGTAATATAGTGCGCCCTTGCAACATAGGCGCTGAATTTGCGCGCACCCTATCACCAGAATTCAATAAGTTGAAGAGCGAACGTCCGCTATTTTTAGTGTTGGACGCATCTTCGCCCCATTTTCGTCAGATCAGTTCGGTTTTAGCGGGCTCTTGTGGTGTGTATGAAGCGTTCAGAAGCTCGATTGCGCCTTCTGCTGTTTCCACTACCTGCAAAAGCTCGGCATTTTCTTTTGCCGCGAAACCGCCCTCGACCACGTGGTCAATCAGCTCGATAAGCGGTGACCAATAGTCGTTATGATTAAGTAGGATGATCGGCTTTTTGTGCAAGCTCAGTTGCGCCCAGGTCATGATCTCAAGCGTTTCATCCAGCGTGCCAAGCCCGCCAGGTAACACAACAAAGGCGTCTGACCGGTCAAACATCATCTTCTTACGTTCGTGCATATTCTGGGTGATGTGCAGTTCCGTTAGGCCATCCTGGGTTATTTCAACCGCATCAAGATGTTCGGGGATGATGCCAATCACCGGGGCGCCAGCATCGCGCGCTGCACGAGCCACCACACCCATCAAGCCAATACTGCCTGCGCCGTAAACCAGGCCCATGTCATTCTTGGCAATCAAAACCCCCAGCTCATGGGCAAGTTTTTCAAAATCGGGGCGGTTTCCCATGCGAGAACCGCAATATACACAGACATTCTTGATCACAGAAAGTTTTCCCGGCTTTGAGCTGGAGAGAGGTTGCACTATGGGATCCTTTGCACATATGGGATAGAAGATGTGAGTTAGGTCAAAGTTTTGACATGTTTGTAGTAAAATCATCTTCCATTATAAAGGCCCGATTGTTAAGGCTTTGTTGAACAGCTAGTATGGTGTGAAATGGGCCCACTTGAAAGCAGAAGCGATGACATGCGTAAGATAGTGATCGGTGCGGTAACCGCAGCGATTGGCCTTGCGGCTGTGCTTTATGTCGTGCTTGACGATGAAGCGGCGCCGCCGTCTCCGGAAGTCAGTACGCAGGCCCCCGGTCAATCTGCCGGTGAGGAAGTCGCGAAAGAGCTTATCCCTGAGTTTGACCTTGTGCGTATTTCGCGCGGGGGAACCGGTGTTATCGCGGGCCGCATGGCGCCGGGTGCGCGTGTTGAACTGTATGCTAACGGCAAAAAAGTCTCGGAAGTTGTCGCGAATGATGACGGCGAATGGGTAATGATTTTGCAGGAGCCGCTTGAAGCTGGCTCGGTTGAATTGAACCTCAAGGCTGTTGGAAAAAGCGACGGCAAGGTCGCGGAAGCAGACAATGTTGTTGTGGTTTCAGTGCCCGAGCGTGACGACAGCCGCTTTATTGAGCGCGAGCAAAATGGCGTGGTTGCAGTTCTTACCCCCAAAAGCGGGGACGGGGCCAGCACGGTACTCCAGAAACCGGGTGTTGCGGCCTTTGGCGAAGTAGGTGAAAGCCTGAGCGTTGATACCATTGACTATGGCGACGGTGGCGCTGCGATTTTTGCAGGCCGTTCACTGCCGCGAGTGGATGTAAGGCTTTATCTGGACGGTGAGTTTGTTGGCAACGTGCGCGCGAGCGACAGCGGCCGCTGGACCATTCCACTGGAAGGTAGCACCCTAGCACCCGGTCAGCACATGATCCGGGTTGACCAGACAATCGGGGATGGTCAGGTCCAGCTTCGTATCGAACAGCCGTTTGAAGCGGGCGAGGCCATCGACCCTTCCGTGGCTGAAGGCGGTGTATTTGTGAAGCCGGGCAATACGCTGTGGCAAATTGCCCGTCAGCTATACGGCTCTGGCGTGCGCTATACGGTTATCTTCCGGGAGAATAGCGAGCAGATCAGGGACCCGGACATGATTTTCCCCGGGCAGATTTTCCGTCTACCCAGCAGATCGTCTCAGGAAAAAGAATAATCTCAGGCCTCAACCGGCTTGAGGTGCGAGCGCAGGGCTCGCAGGTGGGTCTCTGATTCCAGCAGTATAAGCGTGAGAGCGCTCATGAGGGCTGAGCCGGTGAGTTGCTGGTCTGTTTCAGTCACGCTCTGAAAGCTGACGTCACCATTTTTTTCAATACGGTAAGCGCCGTCAATGCCCCGGTTTGTGGCATATACGCGCTCAATCGCCATGGTGCGCTGTGCAGCGTCTTCCACGGTAAAATAAAGCCGGCCAAGCTTTGCAGATAGCTGTATCTTGCCTGCTTTATCGCTTGTGGCATCCGCGGTCGCGTGGAAACGAATGCCTTCCCACTCAAAGTCTATCTGATCGAAATATTGGTCTTCCAGGCTATCCAGGTGCCCCTGGACCTTGTCGAGCGTTTCATGAAGTTTCATGGAGCCCCATTTCCCTCGTTACAACAGCTGCCACCGCTTTGTATGTAAGCATCGCGCTTTCTGTTTAAACAAGCGTTAATGCCGTGCCTCCGTTTTGGACGATTGTTAGGGGAACGCGCAAGCATTATGTTAAAAAAAGGCGAGCGCAAGACCGTGCGACTTGACTTGGACTTGACTGGCGCACAGCAAATCGCCAGTGTGTGCCAAATTTAAGTTACCTGAAGGGCAAGTACATGAAGGCAATGGACGTAGTAATGACGCCAATCCACAAGGAAGGGCATGTCTTTGTGGTGATTTTTTTCGCCGTATCGATAGGCTTGTTTTTCCTTGCTGAACCTCTTGGTTGGGTTGGGTTGATTCTGACTGCGTGGTGTCTTTATTTCTTCCGTGACCCTGAGCGGGTTGTGCCCCAGGACGCGGGTATTCTCGTGAGCCCTGCGGACGGCACTGTCTGCGCGATCACCGAAGCTGCACCGCCTGCGGAGCTTGGCATGGGCGACGAGCCCTGCACGCGTATCTCCATTTTTCTTTCTGTCTTTAATGTGCACGTGAACCGTTTGCCAGCGGCGGGCGAGATTACGGGCATGGCTTATGTGCCGGGTAAATACCTGAATGCTGCGGCAAGCGAGGCGAGCGACGAGAACGAACGTCAGTTGATCCGTATGACCACAGAAGACGGTCATGACATCGCGTTTGCACAAGTGGCAGGCCTTGTGGCGCGCCGTATTCTATGTGATCTCCATATCGGTGACAACCATGGCCGCGGTGAACGTTTTGGTCTTATCCGGTTTGGTAGCCGTACAGATATCTACCTTGACAAAAAACTCGCGCCCAAGGTCAGCGTGGGTCAAACCATGATTGGTGGCGAAACCGTGATTGCAGCGTCAGCCGAATAGCTGGCAGCGCAGGGAACAGGGAAGGCAGCTTAATGGCTAAAGAAAAAGCACTGCTCTTTCGGGCGTTCTCTATTCGTACAATTTTGCCGAACGTTGTGACGCTGTTTGCCTTTATGGCGGGGCTGACCTCTATCCGATTTGCCCTCGCGGGCAAGTGGGAGATGGCGGTTTTTGCGATCCTGTTGGCGGGTGTGTTTGACGGCCTTGACGGTACGGTTGCGCGCCTTCTCAAAAGTACGAGCCGCTTTGGCGCGGAGCTGGATTCGCTCTCGGATGTTGTCTCGTTCGGTGTTGCACCCGCTGTTGTGCTATATCTCTGGGGCCTGCAGTCTCTTGACCGGCTTGGATGGGCCGTGGCGCTTATTTACGCCACAGCCATGGCGCTTAGGCTCGCCCGGTTCAATGCCCGTATGGACGACGAGGAAGAGCCTCGCAAGCGCCTTGGTTTCCTCACCGGCGTTCCGGCCCCAATGGGTGCCAGCCTTCTTCTTATCCCGTTGATGGTCGATTTCGCCTTTGAGGCGTCTGTAATGCAGAAGTGGGGCCTGGTGGTGGCGGCCTATGCCGTCGGCGTGGCCGTTCTTATCATCTCAACCTTCCCGACGGTGTCGTTGAAGGCGCTTCGCATCCGGCGAGACTTCTTTGTGCCGTTAATGCTGGTGATTGGTGTCGTGATTGCCGGGCTGTTTGTACGCACCTGGCTGGTGATGATCCTGATCGGCACGATCTATGTGATCAGCATGCCGTGGTCATATTTCGCTTATGAGAAGCGGCGCAAGCAGAAGCGGATGGACTAGGCTATTCTAGACTGCCTGCCTGGGCCGGGGCTTCCGTGTTCAACGCAAACCTGTTTTCTTCGAGGAAGCGTGTGGCGGCCTGCTGCATTGTAATACCATACTGGAGCACAAAGCGGGCGGCATCGCCTTCTTCATTCTCAAGCAAAGCTTGTAGAAGCGCGATCTGTTTATGGTGATGGGTGATCCTGTCGCTGATCAGCACATCAATGCGGCTTGGGGCAACAGCCTCGGCAAAAAGAAGAGCCGCAAGGAACTCAGACCTGTTCTTGTCTGGCTTGGGAGAATGCGCCAGCGCCGTCTCCAGCGTGGTGCGGCCTTCAGCCGTCAAGCTGTAGACCTTGCGGTCTGGCCTGCTTTCCTGCGCCTCGGTGCGGCAATTCACCAGGCCTTCTTCGGTGAGCTTCGTCAGGGCAGGGTAGATGGAGCCATAGCTGGCTTCGGAGAAGAAGCTGAAAGCGCCTTCTGCAACCATCTTCTTGATGTCGTAGCCGGTGGTGTCGCCCAGGCTGAGAATGCCGAGGCACAGGGTGCGGATATCCATAAGTACTTCGCTGCCTTTATATCGTGCTGAGATATATCAGTTGGGGAATTTCGCTCGAAAGTAAAGATGCAGGGGATAAAAAATTGCGCATATGTTGGCATCCTAATTGCTTATACGATTGCAGATAATGTGGCGCCAAGCCTTCGGAGTGCGATATTTCTCCGTGTTTTTAGGTGGTTGGCCGACATACGAAAGGTTTGATCATGATTGCCGCACGTTTAAAAATGGGTTCGTTTCTGGCACATGGGGCAAAACTTGCCTGTGCAGCGCTTGTATTGGGGGGCTGTCAGTCCAGCAACCTCTGGCAGGGTGAAGAAGTTTTGGTTGAGGCGCGCCAGACCACGCTGGAACGCAGTGTTGGCTCGGTGAATGAAAACCACCGGGAACTGAAAGACCGCTTTAATGCGCTCGAGCGCCTTTATGTGGATTTGGTTCGCGGTTTGCGCACCCAGAGCGACCAACTCAAGGCGATAGAGCAGCAACTTGCCAATTTCCAGAAAGACCCTGAACTGGCGGCAAGCCTGACAAGGGTGAAAAACGACCTTGGCGCTATGCGCAAGGACATGAAGACACTTGAGAACAGAGTGTATTCCGTTGAGGTAATGGACCGTCAGGCGGCGGCTTTCACGCCAAAAACTGATACTGCGCCCACGGGCACATCCCAAACGGGTGCTGATCCGGAACCTGCGGCCAACGCTGGTGCCGCCGCAGCAACGCCGGTGGATAACCGCCCTGCGATGCGCAGCCAGACATTTTATGGTGCACATTTGGCGTCTTACCGGTCGCAGGATCAGGTGGCATCCGGCTGGCGCAGTCTCTTTAATGCCTTCTCAAATCAGCTCCAGGGGCTTGAGCCTCGTGTTTACACACAGAGCCAGGAGGGTATTGGTACGTTCCTTCGCCTTATTGTTGGCCCGATGGAGAACGAAGGGCAGGCAGCAGCCCTTTGTGACAGTATTCGTGCCACCGGAGGTGAACAATACTGCAGGGTATCTGAATACCAAGGCGAACCGCTGCCTGAGCCAGCACCGGCAGAATAAACCTGACCAAAGTGTCAGAAAACAGGGCCTCCGGGCCCTTTTTTTGTGTCTAATTGGCAAAAATTTAAATAAATAACAGCGGATGGGGAAAGCCCTCTTGACAGAGAGCGACAAATCTTGTCGGATGCTCCAACCTTCGACACACTCAGTCGTAGATGATCAACTTGGGGAGGTGCGATCATCTGGGCGCCAGCAATGGCAGCCACTGAGCTACGAAGGCCGGGCATACCTGGGGGTTCGCTCGGATTAGGCGCGGTGCTACGACCCATATAGGTTGTTCGCCGCGCCTTTCGCTATCTCACCCTATCTCTCACATCCTTGTGTCAGCAATATGACAAAACATCGCAGGTGATACCTGTGAGGTGGGCTTAACCTTAGAACGTGAGTTTGCGGCCAAAGGATGGCTTCACGTCAACGGCCCATGATGGCTTCCTGAGAAGAGTGCAAAGGCGTTTGAGCACAAGTGCCATGCCGTCCTGCATGGAGGCCATGCCAATCGCACCAATCATAATAAACATCATCAGAATGAAGATATGTGAAAAAGCCATGTTTGCCGCTCCTGTTCCTTTTTTGTTCTTATAGGGGTGGTTGAGGTGCCGGTCAAGAACAAAAGTAGAACATATCGTATAAAGGTGGTTCTTCGAGGTGAGTAATTATATTGCGCTGAACTTCTGATCGGTGCTAAAGAGGAGGTAAGTGAGCGGGCATAATCCCGCGAATAAAAACAAAAATGAAAAAGAGATGAGTTATGTCGCTAGACCCACGGGATCGCCCCGCAGGGGAGGCATCTGAGGGAAGTGGTCAAAACAGACCTGGCTCCAAGGAAAGTGCCTCACGCAGAAAGAGGAGACGGCCGCGCCGCCGTGCCTCAAACCACAAGAGTGAGGTCCAAGGCACCACACCTTCGCAAACAGGCGCTTCCACCACAACAGAACAAGCTGTAGCCGATGCGGCTGTCAAGGGGCCATCACCCAGGCCCGCTCAACCGGGCGCGCGCAAGCCCAATGCTGAGCGTCAAGGCGCAGGGCCCGGCAACCGGCCGCCATTGCCGCCGGTGCGCACGGTGTATAGTGCGATCGATCTTGGCACCAATAATTGCCGGCTGCTGATCGCTCGCCCCACCCGTGGTGGTTTCCGCGTGATCGATGCCTTTTCCCGCATCGTTCGTCTGGGTGAGGGGGTATCCAACGGCAATATGCTATCGGACGCTGCGATGGACCGTACCATTGAAGCGCTGAAAGTTTGCGCAGAGAAAATCGCCCGCCGCAACGTGACCTGCATGCGCCACGTGGCGACAGAAGCCTGCCGCGTGGCCGATAACTCCGCAGAGTTTATTGCGCGCGTGAAGCGCGAAACCGGCTTGAACCTCGATGTTATCTCGGCGGGTGAAGAAGCACGCCTTGCGGTCATGGGCTGCCAGTCGCTTATCGCGCCCGGCAACAGGCATGCGCTCGTATTTGATATTGGTGGCGGTAGCACAGAGCTTATCTGGGTAAGGGTGCTGCCGGGCGGCCGCACAGAGATCAGCGGCTGGATGTCTATTCCCTGGGGGGTGGTCAACCTGTCGGAGCACTATGGTATCTCGGGCACCACGGTGCCACGGGACGAATATAATAAGATGGTCAATATTGTTGTGGATCATCTGCAAGCATTTGAAGACGCTCACAGCGTCTCGGCCGTTGTCAAGAAGCGCCAGACCCAGTTTCTGGGCACGTCAGGTACTGTTACAACACTCGCGAGCCTGCACCTCAATCTGCCGCGCTATATCCGCGAGAAGGTTGATGGTGCCTGGATGAAATCCAAAGATATTCATGCACTATCGCGTAGCGTGGCTGAGATGACCCATGAGGAACGTTCTGCCCAGCCGTGTATCGGGCCTGAGCGCGCAGATCTCGTGGTAGCCGGGTGTGCCATTCTGGAGGCTATTTTGGGCATGTGGAATGTGCCGAGCCTGCGCGTCGCAGACCGGGGCATACGCGAAGGCATTTTGCGTGGTATGATGCAGTTAGAGAATATGCCGGTACGACAAGGACCGCGCCGCCGCGGGAGAAACCCCGGGGGCAGACCAAATAAGGTGAAGACGCATGGCTAAGGGCTGGAATACTCAATCAAATACAAGAAGCCGTGCTCGTGGCGCCAAGGTGCGGGTGAAAACTGCCCGTGGCCGCAAGTCGTCGTCAACCCGGTGGTTGCAGCGGCAGCTCAATGACCCTTACGTGGCGGAAGCCCAGCGCCTTGGTTATAGAAGCCGGGCCGCTTTCAAGCTTCTGGAACTGGATGAACGTTACGAGATTATCAAAGGTGCTATGCGCATTGTTGATCTTGGCTGTGCGCCAGGAGGTTGGACACAGGTGATTACCGAGCGGTGCCCGAACGGCGCGCAGGTTATAGCGATTGACCTGCAGGAAGTGGAGCCTATCCCCGGCGCGGATATCTGGGTGATGGACTTTCTGGCTGAAGGTGCAGAAGAAAAACTGATGGCTGCGCTTGATGGCCCGGCCGATGTCGTGCTTTCAGATATGGCGAACTCAGCCACCGGCCACAGGCAGACCGACCAGGTGCGCACCATGGCACTTTGTGAAGCGGCGCTTGATTTTGCGATCCGCGTTTTGGCCGAAGGCGGCACTTTCGCGGCCAAAGTGCTGCAAGGCGGCTCTGATAACGTGTTGATGGACCGGATGCGCAAACACTTCCGCACCGTCAAGCACGCCAAGCCACCAGCCAGCAGGCAGGACAGCAAGGAATGGTTTGTTGTCGCACAAGGCTTCCGCCGGCACAAAACCGACGGTGACGGTGAGCCTGAAAACGAGGCCTGATACCAACCTCTCAGATTAGTTTTGCCAGAAAGCAAGAATCCGTTTGATTTTTGTAACGGCTTAAGGGTATTGAACGGCGAATATCTTAAACAGGGTCGTCCCTGCAGACGTGAGGTTGGCAGGGGCATGCGCTCGCCAAGCGCCACACTGACAAGCAGGAAAGCTAATGGATATTCGCCTCGGTCTTACCTTTGACGACGTTCTTCTCGTACCAGCCGCAAGTGATGTGATGCCCGCACAAGTAGACGTGCGCACCAAGATCACCAAATCAATTGAACTGAATATGCCGCTTCTGTCCGCTGCGATGGATACGGTTACCGAAGCCCCGATGGCGATTGCCATGGCGCAGGCTGGCGGTATTGGTGTTTTGCACCGCAATGTGACCGAAGAAGAACAGGCCGAGATGGTCCGTCAGGTCAAGAAATTCGAATCCGGCATGGTGGTGAACCCGCTGACCATGTTCCCGGACGAGAACCTCGCCGACGCGATGGAAATGATGGCTCGCCATAAAATCTCTGGCATTCCGATTGTTGAGCGCGGCGAAGGCCCGGGGCCGAAGAAGCTTGTGGGTATTGTCACCAACCGTGACGTGCGCTTCGCAACCCAGATGAGCCAGCCGGTTTCTGAGCTGATGACCCGTGAAGTTGTGACGGTGAAAGAGGGGGTTTCCTCCGAAGAGGCCAAGCGGCTTTTCCACCATCACCGCATTGAAAAACTGATCGTGGTGGATGACAGCTACCGCTGTGTGGGCCTGATCACCGTTAAAGACATGGAAAAGGCTGTTGCCAACCCGCATGCGTGCAAGGACGCGCAGGGGCGGCTCCGCGTGGCTGCTGCCACAACGGTGGGTGACAAGGGTTATGAGCGCGCTGGCCTTCTGGCTGACGCCGAATGTGACCTTATCGTGCTCGATACCGCGCACGGCCATTCCGCCCGCGTGATTGAGCAGGTTGAGAAGATCAAAAAAACATGGGGCCACGTGCAGCTTGTCGCCGGTAACGTTGCAACTGCTGCAGCGGCGGAAGCGCTGATCGGCGCGGGCGCAGACTGTATCAAGGTTGGCATCGGGCCCGGCTCCATCTGTACCACACGCGTGGTTGCAGGTGTTGGCGTACCGCAGCTCACAGCCGTGAGTGATGTGGCAAGTGTTGCCATCAAACACGGGATCCCGGTGATTGCTGACGGTGGTTTGCGTACATCAGGGGATGTGGCGAAGGCAATCGCCGCTGGCGCAAGTGCGTGCATGGTGGGCTCACTGCTTGCGGGCACGGAAGAAGCGCCGGGTGAAGTTTTCCTCTACCAGGGCCGGTCATATAAGGCGTACCGCGGTATGGGCAGTGTTGGCGCCATGGCGCGCGGCTCTGCCGACCGCTACTTCCAGGATGACGTGAAAGACACGCTCAAGCTGGTGCCTGAAGGTGTTGAAGGGCAGGTTCCTTATAAAGGACTTGCTGCAAACGTGCTTCACCAGCTTGTTGGGGGCCTTCGTGCCAGCATGGGCTACACGGGCAACCGTACCATTGAGGAAATGCGCAAAAACGCAAGCTTTGTGCGCATCACCAACTCAGGCCTCAAGGAAAGCCATGTTCACGATGTGACCATCACGCGTGAATCGCCCAACTACCCATCAAAATAAGGGACAAACATGCAGCCATCGGCGCGCATCGCTGCGGGAATAGAACTTCTTTCCCAGATTGAAGAAGCTATAGAATGCGGCGGCGCGCCAGCAGACAGGCTCGTGGCTGACTACTTCAGGGCGCGCCGGTATGCGGGGTCAAAAGACCGCAGGGCGGTCACTGAAGCCATATATGCCATCCTGCGTATGCGGGAGCGGCTCCTGTGGGCGCTGGGTAGCCTGTCGCATCCGGTGACGGCTCGAGCGCTTTTTATTCTTTACCTGCAACAGGAAGCGCCAGACCAGCTTGGCCTTTTTGGCGAAGAGGGCAATACCCATGCCCCTGATGCGCTGGACGAACATGAGGCCGCGCTCATAAAGGCCGCAGCGACGCTTGATTGGGATAAGGCACCGGTAAATATACAGGTCAATGTGCCCAAGTGGACACATGCCGGGTTTGAAAAGCGTTTCGGGAGTGAACTGATTGAAGCTGTAAACGCGCTTAATGAGACAGCACCGCTTGACGTGCGCATCAACCGGTTGAAACGCCCGGATGATACATTAAATAATATTCTTAGTAATTCCTCAGAACTATTTGAAAAACATGTGTTTTCAAGTGATGGATATCGGTCAAGTTCTCGTGTTAACCTGGCCAACGAAAAGGCTTATCAATCAGGGCTGGTTGAGGTGCAGGACGAGGCGGCGCAGGTGGCGGCAAGCCTTGTGGCGGCAGCACCCGGCATGCAGGTGGTTGACCTGTGCGCTGGCGCAGGCGGTAAAAGCCTCGCCGTGGCCCCTGATATGAAAAACAAGGGCCAGATACATGCGTTTGACATTTCCGGTGGGCGGCTCAAAGAGTTGCGGGTTCGTCTGCAACGTGCAGGGTGTCGCAATATTCAGGTAACCCGACTGGCAGCAGAGGGTGATGGCCGCGCTTTAGCGCTCGCGCCGCTTGCGGGCAAGGCAGACCGGGTGATGCTGGATGTACCTTGTTCTGGCAGTGGCACATGGCGCAGAAGCCCGGATCAGCGCTGGCGTTTTGACGCTGAGGGCCTCAAAAATCTCAACGAAGTACAGGCGGGTTTGCTGCGCGAAGGAGCAGGGCTTATAAAGCCAGGCGGTCGCCTGATCTATATGACATGCTCTGTTCTGCCAGCCGAGAACGAAGAAATTGTTGAAAATTTCCTCGCGAACTCTGGTGATCGCTGGACGGCGGTTGACTACCGGTCTGTGTGGGCTGAAGCGCTGAAAAGTGAATGCCCTCAATCACTTGCGCTGAATTCCGCCTTCCTTCAGCTTGCCCCGCATAGCCACGGCACAGACGGCTTTTTTGTCGCCATTCTTGAGCGCCGCGCATAAACGCAGCTTCCTTTACCAATTGTTTGTTTTCTTGCCCTAAAGTTTGCTCAAGGGGCTGGTCGTGCTTGATGCACGCCTTATCTAAAAAAGAAGACAGGCGGCTTTTTGCGCGTTATCGTCCAACAAATTGATAGAAGTGAGGTAAAATATGCGTATCCGGAATTTGCTTGTTGCAACAGCACTGGCGGGTGTTCTTGCAAGCCCATCATTTGCTCAAACCGCTGAAAAATATCAGGAATTATCTGAGCAACTGGTGGCTGAAGCGTCTGGTGCAATGACGTCAGAGCAAGCAAAAGAGGCCCAGGCACTCTATGAGCGTGCCCTTGTTGCGAACCCCGCGAACATCGACGCGCTGATCGGCCTTGGTAAAGCGCATGAAGCTCAGGGCCGGGTTGGCAGCGGGCTGAAGTATTACCGCAAAGCGCTTGAGCTTGAACCGAACGACAAAAATGCCCTTGAGTATCAGGCGCTTGCCTTCCTGAAGCGGAACCTGAGGGCGCGCGCGGAAAGCAACCGTGACAAGCTTGCCAGCCTGTGCACAGAGGGCTGCGAGGAACTGGATACAGTCGCTTCTGCGATTGAAGAGTTCAGTGCAAGAAAAGCGGACGCCGGCGCCCATACGGAAGGCTAAGCCCGCATTAGTTTCAAAAGAAGGCGCTTTTTGGCGCCTTTTTCATGTCTGAAGGCCACCGTCGTTCAGGTTTTTCTTATAAGGGTGTGGCGAAAGTGTGCGCCTTTTTGTGGCGCCAGTGTGGCATATAGGTGTGGCGTAAATCACGCCACACATCAGCTTTGCCTCATAAACCGACCTGATCGATTATTTTGGCATTAATGTATCGTGGTTATCGATCACGTGGGACCAGACATAATCTGCCATCGGTGCGATGATCAGGTCTTCGGTGTCGATTACCGGCGCATCCCCGTTTTCGCCCCTGGCCATACGGCAAATACCGCTCCATGACGTGATGCCGCCAAACTCCTGAAAGCTGACAGCAAAGGTAAGCGCAACCGCATAATGCCGGTCGCCTTCAACCTTGCCGTTTGCGTTTACAAAGCCCGTGAGCGGGAAAGCGCGTTCTGGCATGGAAGCAGGGAAATAGCGGCCCGTTATCTGGCCGGTTAAGTCATCAACATTATCGAAGCTAACGGTAGCCTTCAGGTTTGTGGTCCATTCACCCCGCAGGTCGTCACAGTCCCGCGCGAAGGCGGGCAGGGTAACGGCCGCACTGACAAGCCCTGCTGCGATTATTTTAAATGTCACCAAACTTTCCCCGCCATTCGAATGATCCTTCTCAGGATACGCTCGCGCCGACAGTCGGCACGCTGAAGCTATAGTCAGGCACCCCGAAACCGATATCAAGGTGTTTGGCACCCATGAATTCCTTATGGTTTATTCGGGTGCCCATATCACCGGAAGGCAGGCCGAAACCGGTGGTTTCCGCGTCACAAAGCGACGCACAAAGAACCCTGTTTCCATCCCGGTCCAGAAGCGGCAGGAAAAGATATTCCGCGCTGATGCGCTTGCCGCGTTCAGACACCAGCAGGTCTTTGGCCCAACCGGCAGAAGGGTGCGCAAGCAGTGCTTCATGGAAGGAGACCATGGCTTTTGCCGCGGCAGGTTCTGAAACATCCGCCACGTTCAGGCCGGTCAGGTTTTGGTCAAACATCGCATCCATGGCGGTGCCGCTCATGCGCACATGCATCTTACCTGGGCCGTCGAGCTTGAGGATTGTAAGCATGGGAGTAAGGGCGCGCAGATCCATGAGGCTCAAATCCTGCCGACGAGGGATATTACCGCCGTTTTTGACGCGCGCATTCTGCCATACCTGATAGAAAGTGGTCAGGTTTTTGGGGAGGACCGGCCAGCTTTTGGGCATTTCAACCATAAACTATATTCATCACCGTATATTAAGGATATCTGCAAGTAAGGGTAGCACCATAGGGCCAAATTGCACCCTAAAACGTCCCACCCAAAATAGGCTAATAGTCCTCCGGGAAACTTCTGGAGCGCAAGTAGCCTTCAAAGTCCGGAAATTTCGGCAGACCAAACCCGACATCAAGGTGGCAGGCGTATTGAAGCTCACTATGGGTCATGCGGGTCCTGTGATCCACCGGGGGCTCGGCAAACCCCTCGGCCGTGGCATCCCAAAGGGACGCGCACATGGTATGACCGCCATCATCATTCCTGAGCGGCAGCATCAAATAGCGCGCATCAAGCCGTTTGCCGTTCTCCATGGTCATCACATCATGGGCATAACCGCCGCACGGGTGGGTCATCAGCGCTTCATGGAAGGCAACAATGGGTTTGCTGGCCTCTGGCACGGTTATATCCTTAAGGTTAACCTTGGTGAGCGGTTTGCCAAACACCGCATCAACGTTGGAGCCGCTTACCTTCACCTTGAGCCTGCCAGGCGCGGGTATATCGAGGATCACGAGCCACGCCGCCAGGCTTTTGATGTGCCGTAGGCTGAGCTGACGGCGATAGGGCACATCAGGCCCATCCCGCAGGGATTGCCAGATTCTATAAAAATGCATCAACTGGCTTGAGATGGGCGGCCAGTCTGGGGGGAGGGTGTTCATAAATGCCCCGGTTCTATGCGGTCTATACGCGCTACGATAGCAGCGCACGCGCTATATCCCCACAAAAAACGACCCGGAACATCGTCCGGGCCGTTCGATTATGTTTTGCTGCCTATGCTTAGCGGAAATAGCCGGGCCACTCCGCCGCGATATAAGCGAAGCTTACCCACGCCGCCACATTCTGGCGAAGCGCCACCGGGTCAACCTTGTCCAGCGTATCGTCTGCCGTGTGATGCAGGTCAAAATAGTCAGTGCCGTCCTGCATCAGGTCCATCACCGGCATACCTGCGCGGGCCAGTTGCCCCACATCGGGCCCGCCGCCCGCTTTGCGGTCTGAGCGCACAACACCAAGGGGGCCCATAACAGCGGCCATTTTATCCACCACATGCAGCGAAGCCGGGTTTACGTTTGACGCCAGCGCCCACACAGGCCCCGCGCCAAAATCAGATTCCGCGCCAATGATATGCAGGTCCATATCCTTGTCCTTGTGGGCTTCTGCATATTGGCGGGCACCAATCAGGCCCAGCTCTTCTGCCGCAAAGGCCACCACACGGATGCTGCGGTAGGGGCGCTGGTCGGAGAAGTCCTGAATAAGGTTGGCGGCGGCCATGGTGATGGCAACGCCTGCGCCGTCATCAATCGCGCCGGTGCCAAGGTCCCAGCTATCAAGGTGAGAACCAAGGATAATGGCCTCGTCCGGCTTCGTGCGGCCGGTGATCTCACCGATCACGTTGAACATCTCAACAGGCTCTTCCATCGTGGTCTGGATATCCACGTGCACCGTTACCGCTTCCCCGTACCCCAACATGCGCACAAGCTGGTCGGCATCCGGGTTGGAAAGTGCGGCAGCGGCAATTTTTGGCTGAGCCTCGTCATAGGTTACGCCGCCGGTGTGCGGTAGGCGGTGCGTATCTGTGCCGATGGAGCGAATGATGATCGCAAGCGCGCCCTTGCTGGCTGCCATACTCGCGCCTGCGCTGCGTGCTTTCACCGCAGGGCCATAGCCCGCGCCGGTCCTGAAGCGTTCCATACGGTTGGAGATGAAAACAATCTTGCCTTCAACGGCCTCCGGCTCAGCGGCCTCAAGGTCTGCATAGGTGGCAAAATGCGCGATCTCGGCTTCAACACCACCTTCAGGTGTCGCGACTGATTTACCAAGGGCGGTGATCACCAAGGGCTGCGCGAACGGCGCGATCACGGATGCGCTTTCGCTGACGCGCGTCCACTTCGGTACCATGACCGGTTCTTTCCACACCCTGTCGAAACCCAGTTCCTTGAACTTGGCCACGGCCCATGCTTGCGCCTCCACTTCCTTGGGGCTTGCGGCCAGCCGCGCGCCCACTTCAGTGGTGAGGGAGGCAAGGATTTCATAGGCTTCATCGCTTTCAAGCGCCTTGTCGCGGATAGCTTTGGCGGTTTCTACCGTCTCGTCGGAGAGTGGCGTGATCTCAGCCGCAAAAGCGTGTGCGCCTATAGCTGAAGCCATCAGCGCCGCAACGGCGGCACCGGCTAATCTCGATTTCACTGGCATGTCTGTCCTCAATCGTTCCCGTTTAAATCAATTGTCTTTTTGAACCCCGGCGCGGAGAGTGGCGCGGAATGAGGGCATGGTCAAGATGGCGCCCTGATCACGAGGCTGTTATCACCCGGCGTACATCCACCGTCATGCCCGTGCAGACGGGCATCCAGAATGGTTGATAACAAGCGAGCTGCGAACGGTTGCTGGACTCCCGCCTGCGCGGGAGTGACGGGGTGAGGGATGGGGAAACACAATTTCTACCGTTCGGCCAGCGATAGGGTTAAAGTACACGGCAACTAGTAGACGATAGGGAGGATCATCATGGCGGATGCTTTGGGTAAGGTTGGGTGGCTGGATATCACGGTGGATGATGCATCGGGGCTGAAGGGTTTCTATAAAGATGTGGTGGGCTGGGGCGTTGAGGCCGCCAGCATGGGCGACTATGACGACTATGTGATGATGGACAGCGCAGGCGAAGCCGTGGGCGGCATTTGCCACGCACGCGGGGCTAACAAGGGCGTACCGCCGGGCTGGATGCCGTATTTCACTATAGCTTCAATGGATGATGCGCTGAAAACAGCGGAAGCGGCGGGCGGCACCATAGTGGACGGCCCACGCGGCGCTGGCGGCGGCACCATGGCCATCGTGAGAGACCCGGCAGGCTGCCATTTCGCGCTCTATCAAAGCTGAGGCATCATGGCTTTCTAGGGATTGTCGATAGGGGAAACAAGGAAAGCGAGCCCCCTCAAAGTACCGGCAATATATGCGTGTTAATGGAACTAACGCTTGCGGGTAAATGCGCCATTGCGATTTAAAATTTTTATACATGTAAGCGCAGAGGCGTTCGCAATTTTTAGCCCCCGGTCCAGCACTTGGCCTAGCTGTTCATCATAATGTTCTTTTGCCTCAGATTCTTTATACTTGGCACCTAATTGATCTGAGGCAGCGATTATCGCAGCGTATATTTGTTCCCAATTCTGTTGAGTTCTCTGAATCTGTTTATAGCAGTCGATAAACTCCACCGCGTCGTTGCCTAGGAGCCCTAGATGAGGTAGCGCCAGATCATACGAGTCACAAGTTAACTTGCGGAGCGTTGGTAGATGGTTTTCTCTTGGGATACTTCTAATTTCTTCTATTAATTTACGTGTAATTGCGAGCTCAACCACCAGAGCCCCAAAGATATTATAGGCTCCTTTTTTGGGTGTGATGAATATGGAATAGAAGCTTATGAATACCATTGCGAGTGTGGCTAACGTTGCGGCAATTTCCCAATCTTCTTTGCTAAAAGAAATAGCTCTCTCGGCTACAAATATGCCCCAGCCGGTTCCTATGAAGAACCCTACCCCTCCTATAACCAGCCACTCTGTCGATAATTTCATTTCGATTTATCTTTCTATCTCAGCCTTCCATGCCTCAAGGGCTTCAAGGGCGCGGCGGCTCATGGCCGGTTTGCGTTCTTTCTTATACACTTTGCCTTCAAGCGGCGGAAACAGGCCGAAATTCACATTCATGGGCTGGAAGGTTTTGGCATCCGCACCGCCAGTGATGTGGCTGATAAGCGCACCAAAAGCCGTGGTTTCAGGCGGGGTGGTGGGTGTACCGCCCTTGCGCTCTGTCGCGGCCATGCGGCCCGCCATCAGGCCCATGGCGGCTGATTCCACATAACCTTCAACGCCAGTCACTTGCCCCGCGAACCGGAGGCGGGGGTCTGCTTTCATGCGCATCATACCGTCCAGCACCTTGGGGCTGTTGAGGAAGGTATTGCGGTGCAAGCCGCCAAGGCGGAAGAAGGTGGCATTCTCAAGCCCCGGGATCTTCTTGAAAATACGCTGTTGCTCGCCATACTTCAGCTTGGTTTGGAAGCCGACCATATTGTAGAGCGTGCCGAGCTTGTTATCCTGCCGAAGCTGCACCACGGCATAGGGTTTTTCGTCCCAATGCGGGCAGGTTAGGCCCACCGGTTTCATCGGGCCAAAGCGCAGCGTTTCCGGCCCACGTTCCGCCATCACTTCAATGGGCATGCAGCCTTCAAAATAGGGGGTGTCTTTCTCCCACTGTTTGAAATCTGTCTTCTCGCCGGTGTTGAGGTCATGAATGAACTCTTCATACTGGGCTTTGGTCATCGGCAGGTTGATATAATCTGCGCCGTCACCCTTGTCATACCGGCTTTGATACCATGCGATATCGAAGTTGATGCTTTCCTTGTCGATAATCGGGGCAATGGCATCAAAAAACGCGAGGCTGTCTTCACCGCACAGCTCCAGCACCGCACTTGAGAGCGCTGGGCTTGTGAGCGGGCCGGTGGCGATGATCACATTGTCCCAATCCTTAGGGGGCAGGCCTTCAATTTCGCCGCGCTCAATGGTGATGAGGGGGTGATTGTTTAAAATGCCAGTAACTTCTTCCGAGAAACCGTCACGGTCTACCGCCAGAGCCGAGCCCGCTGGCACCTTGTGTTTCTCAGCCGCTGTCATGATAAGGGAGTTCAGCTTGCGCATTTCCTCGTGCAACAGGCCAACCGCGTTATTGACAGCATCGTCTGAACGGAAAGAGTTGGAGCATACAAGCTCGGCCAGGCCATCTGTGTGGTGCGCGTCGGTTTTACGCACAGGGCGCATTTCATGCAGGATAACGGGCACGCCCATCTCTGCCGCCTGCCATGCGGCCTCTGAGCCCGCGAGGCCGCCGCCGATGATATGGATTTCCTTAAACTCGTTTGCCATGCCGCTACACCTTACATTAGCTTGTCTCATTGCGGGCTTATTTACTGGACTTGGCGCCAAGATGTAAGGGAAAAGATGCGGGATGTGTAAGCAGATGAAGGGTGAGGGCAAAGGTGGCGCTTAAGGCACGGCAGATATTGACGCTGTTGAGCGAATGGCCGCACCGCGGTGTGGGCTCGGACGAGGAGATGGAAGCGCGCGAGATGCTGATGGCGCACCTCACCGGCGAGATTGGCGTTGAGGTGGCGGAAGAGGGTTTTTTCACCCCGCGTTCCTACCTGCCGTTCTTTTGGGCTATTGCCCTCAGCCAGTGTTTTTTCATCGCCTTCAGTGGTTATGGCTCGTTGGTTATGGCCGCTGGTGGCCTAATGGTCCTTATCAGCCATATGCGCTTTTTTGACTGGCGGGTGACACGGCCCATTTGGCTGCTGGCGCGCACCACAACGGCTAATTTGGTGGCGAAAAAGGGTGCGGGACGACGGCTGATCATCTTGATGGCGCATATCGACAGCGCGCCAGCCTCTTTTGCCTATCGGCCTGAGCAGGTGCCGCATTTCAAAACATCGGTATACCTGAGCACCGGCATCATATCGCTCGGGTTTCTGGTGCCGCTGGCGTCCCTTTCGGGCCTTGACGTGCCGTGGTTCATCAAAGCACCCATTATCCTGCTCACCATCGCACAAGTGGTGATGGCAAGCCTGGATTTCTGGCGTTTTGGCTATACGCCGGGGGCGAACGATAACCTGACGGGTGTTGCGGCGGCCACGGAAGTTGCCTCCCGCCTGTGGGCCAAAATGCCGGAGGGCGCTGAGGTGAGGCTTGTGATCACCACGGCGGAAGAAGCGGGCATGCTGGGCGCGCAGCACTATTGGGAACAGCACCATGAGGAGCTGAAAGCACGCGATACCCATGTGCTGAATTTCGATACGGTCGGCTTTGGCCAGCTCTCGTTTGTGCTGGAGAGTGGCGGCTTTACGCCGGTGTATTATGATGGAGCCCTGCCGCACGCGGCCCACGCGCTAACCAAATTAAACAAGCGCTTTGCTGGTGTGAAGGAAGCCAAACACCATGTGGGTGATTTTGACAGCGTGTGGTTCTGCCGGGACGGTATCTCATCGCTCACCATCGCGGCCTATGATGAAAACGGCATGATGCCGTATATCCACACCATGGAAGACAGGGCGGAACATCTTGACCTGGATGTGATGGATGAAGCGGTCGCTTTTGGCGAAGCGATTATCCGCACACTGCCAAAACGATAAACTATAAGGAGACGACAATATGCGTGCAGAGGATATCTTGAATTTCTGGTTTAATGAGATCAGTGAGAAAAGCTGGTGGGAAAAGTCCAAAAGCTTTGATGATGTGATCCGCAGGCGGTTCCTTGGGGTATATGAAGCCGCGGTGCGGGGTGAACTTGCGCATTGGCGGGACACGATCCGTGGCCGGTTGGCGGAGATCATTGTGCTCGACCAGTTTCCGCGCAATATGTTCCGTGATGACGCGCGCGCGTTCCAAGCCGACGCCCTCGCGCTTATGCTAAGCCAGGAAGCGGTGCGCGCAGGCGGTTATGAGAATTGGCCCGCCTCGTGGCGCGCCTTCCTGTTCATGCCCTATATGCATAGCGAGAGTGCCAAAGTGCAGGAAGACTGCATCAAGCTGTTTGAGGGGCCGGGGCTTGAGAATAACCTGGATTTTGCGCACCGGCATAAGGCGATCATTGACCGGTTTGGCCGTTACCCGCACCGGAATGACATTCTGGGCCGTAAAAGTACGCCGGAAGAAGTCGAGTTCCTGAAAAAGCCCGGTAGCAGTTTTTAAAAAACTTAATTAAGGCAAAGGTGCTGGCTTCATGCCCGCTTCAACATAGATGCGGGCACGGTAGCTGGCCCATATCTCGTTATAGGCGCCATTATCGCGGATTTTATCAAGCGCCGTATCAAACGCGTCGCACATTTCCTGATCATGGAAGCGGGCGACATAGTGGCTTGCGGGCATGACCTTGTGGGTATCAAGCGCCATATATTCCCCCGTCTGGTCAAGGTGGCGCTTTTGCGCTAGACGCAAAATCCAGTTATCACCCACAGCCACGTCAAACCGTCCTTTATAGAGCAGGGAGATATGCGTGCCCTGATCACCGCTTTCCGTATAGCGGCGGGAGAGTTGTACTGCATCCGAGAACGTTTTTCCCAGGTAACGCGTGGCACCAGAGAAGGAAATCACCGCAAAGTTCGAAAGATCGTTGAGTGTGTCGACTTTCAGCTGCCGAGAGCCGACCGTGAGTGCAACATTCTGGTGCTCGATATACCATTTGGTGGCGCAGCCGACGTTTGAAGCTTTCACATTCTGGGTCAGGATGCCGTCAAGCTGGTTATCTTCAAACGAGGAGATCATGCGAATGCGCGGCAGTTGAACAAATTCAATGCCAAAGTTACTTTCCTTGAAGACAGCCTTCACGAGATCAATCTCGATCCCTGACTCCGCATTTTCATAAACATAAGGCGGAAGGAAATGCCGTGTGGCGACACGGATGATTTTCTCAGGAATCGGTCGCGACTGGGGTTGCGCATGGGCTGTGCCGCCCAAAGAAAACGCTATGGTCGCAGAAAATATAGCTTTGATTGTATCAGGGATTATAGATTTTCTACTAAACAGCGGCGTCAAGGTTTTGTCTTTCCCTGTGTAACTACGGCCGCCTTTGCGGGCCTTAAACTTAAAACACCCCGCATCATGACAGGGTTAAGTAAATAAAGTCCTACCCGCAATCTAGGCAGATAAGCTAATTTCCACAAGCGTTGAAACGCAGACAGGGGAAAAATCCGACAACGCTGTCAGTCAGCATTATCGGATTTTGGACCTGGTTTACCCGTTAGTATCAAGAAGATGAGCGGTTCAATATTTTTCCGCTCGGATAGGTGATCCGATACTCATGTTGGATCTCCCATACTTCACCGGGCTTTAGTTCCTTCTGCCACACAATGACGCCAGCTTTACCGTCTTTGTCGGTAATGCTCGCAGGTGTCGCGCCTTGCAAAAGCTCAACCTTCACATCTTCGTGGGCAGAAACAGGCATGCGGTCTGTCACTTCAACGATTGCTGCCTTCTTACGTTGATTAGTGATGCGGTAGATCACTTTTTTTTCCACCACATTTTTTTTGGAAATGAAGCCAGTGTCACCGTCGTGGGACGGTACGGTTATGGTTTCCACCTTGATGCCACTGTCAGCCCCAAAGGGAAGTGACGTTTCTTCGCCAGGCACCAACTGTGGCCAACTCCCTTTACCGGCATAGAAGCCGTCCCGGCTCAGCCGCGCAGTGACGTTATCGAGCCTTGGCAGACCTTCAAGTGTCACGTCGGCATAAACATAAGCGTGTCTGGCATCAAACCGGGGGGTCACACGGGTTATGATATCGGCATTCAGGCTGACTTCATCCATCTTGAACTGCTGCGGTGTGCCGGAGGTTGGTACATCCGCCAGGGTGTTGATGGTGAACTCCATATCATAGGTCGTGGCGCTTTGGCTGGCGCCGTATCGCGCACTCTCCATCTTCATGTCGTTGAGCTGACGGGCAGCGGCGGGGGCAGGGGCCGCCATCTCCATCTGGTCTGCGGCGTAATATT
This sequence comes from Kordiimonas sp., assembly GCF_965216265.1. Lineage (GTDB taxonomy): Bacteria > Pseudomonadota > Alphaproteobacteria > Sphingomonadales > Kordiimonadaceae > Kordiimonas. The sequence goes on along the minus strand of NZ_OZ244153.1, from coordinate 134,981 downwards.
CCTCCCGCTCGCGGGGGCGCAGGAACTCAGGCACCATCTCAGGCGCTGCAATAGTCCATGACGGACGAGCGGTTGAAAGGCTCAGGGTTACATCGTCCCACGCTTCACCGCTTGACTGCATCACATCTGCCTTAAGCGTGATGCCGGCCTGTTTGGCCTCACTATCAAGGTCTGCTTCCGTGGTGATACCCCACCGGGCGTTGCCAACAAGGTAGCTGACATCAAAAGTATAATCGCCGCTTTTGGGCACATTCACCGTGATCACCGCGTCATAGCTCTGGTCATTACCGCTACCAAGCGCATTGAACTCACGCTCAAGCGCCTGCACCAGCTCGGCCTGGTCTATGCGAGTGATATTAAGTGCTTCCTTGTCGCTCATCAGCTTCGCACCGGTGTCGCCGATAAACTCGAGAGCGGCCTGCCATGATTTTGGGTCGCCGGACGCATTGTTGTTACCGCCAATGCCGTTCAGGTAGGCGAGGCGCATGTCGATGGCCTTGATTTTATTGTCGGTGGCGTTGAGTTCCGCGCGCGCCGCTTTCAGGCGTTCCACAAGTGCGGCTTGCGCGCCGGTATAGTTCCGCGGCATGAAGCTCAGCTTGTTGCGCACGCCACCAACCTCGATACCATCAGCAAAAGCGTGGATGCCGTAATTCTCGTCAAGGCGTGATGTCAGGCCCATCAGGGTGATCGTGTGTTCACCCGGCGGCAAGGTAAGCTCACCCCCACGGCGCACAACAGCACCACCGGTTTGGTAGACCGTGACTGCCTCGATCGGGGCGGTGAGCGTGAAGTCATCCGCCTCAGCAGCTGGCACAGCAAAAATTGCAAGAAATGGAAGCACAGAGAGTTGCGGTTTCATAATCACCCCATTGGTTGGTGTTTTGTCCCGAGAAATCTGAATTTCGGGATCGTCCTGTTCTCACCTGAATGCCTGAAGGCACCTGAATGACAGATGAAGCATATAATCATGTTAACTTCATGGCGGCCATGGGGGCAGTGATAGGTGGGAAGATGGGCCAATCAGGTGAGGGCCTTGCGCACACTTGGCAGGATACGGCGGCTTACCGGCACGGTTTCACCGGTGGTGAGAATGAGCTGAGCGCCAGAAGCTTCACGCTCAAGCGCCCTGATAAAAGCCGTGTTCACGAGATAAGACCGGTGCACACGCAGAAAGGTGCCCGGTAGCTCAGTTTCCATGTCGTTCAGGCTTTGGCTGTGCAGCACGGGGGCACGGCCTTTCACCGTAAGCTCGACATAATCCCCGGCTCCTTTGCAAAAGGCGATATCGCTTGTGGGGATAAATTCCACCTTGCCAGCGCTGGTGATCTTGATGTTGGTGGGGCTTTCCCGTTCCCGGCTTTCGTCCAGAATAACCTGCAATTTGTCTGCGCGGGCTTTCTCGCGCTCCCGCAAGCGCCGCTCCCGCTGGTGATCCCGGATCTCGCCGATGAAGAGAAAGAGCAGAAGCCCGGCAACACAATAGTAGAAATAGGTATCAAGAAACTGGGTTGGCGTGAAAAAGATAAGGCCTGAGAACAGAAACAGTGCGGCCGCGTAACCACCCGCAAGTTTGGCACCGCGTGTGCTCGCATAAACCGCGATCATCATGGCATACAAGCTGGGCAATAAAAGTGCGAGGGAGCTTTTGCGGTCGAATCCGTCCGCAAACAGAAGCAGCGCGGCATAAATCACAAGCGAAATGCCTGCGATAAGCCAGCGGTGTTTGCCAAGAAAACGGGTTAACACGTGAAGAAATAGTGAAACGCCGGTGGCGACGGCAAAAGCAAGAATGAGGACAAGCCTGATATCGTGAAACGGGTACAGATAGGGGGTGAAGCCCCGGGACACCTCGGCCAGAAGCTGTGCCGCAGAAAAAAGCGCCGTAAGTGGTATGAGGAGGCGCGGGCCATAGTCCCTGCGCCGAATAGCCAGAACGCCGAAATAAAGCGCGCCCAGCACCAGGACACCCAGCGGCAGTAGGGATGGCATGTATTCCCGCAAGATGGTGTCTGAGGGGGCGGCATAGGCCGCGATAGCGATGAAATGGATAGGTGACACCAGGCCTATATACCCATGATGGCCAGACATCTGGATGATAACGGTGTTTTCGCCCGCATGAAGCAGGCCGTGAGGCACAGGGAACACTGCGTCCATGCGTCCGGGCACCTCCGCTTCAGCATTGTGCGCAGGTTCACCATTATTGCCTATAAGCTGGCCATTGACCCAGGCACGGCTCGCTGCCTTGGCGGATATAAAGAGGCCGAGCGGACGCGGGCTATGCGCCATCGTCTCAGGTATATCCACTGTCATACGTAGCCATATCGCCCGCTTGTGGGGGCTGACAAGACGGCCATTCATGGTGGTGCAGCCATCCCCGCTGAAGCTTGGCGGTATGTTGGTGGAAGAGGCTAGTTCGCAAACGATCATGGCACCAATATTGACATGCGCAACTTCCTGCGCGGCCGCAGGGCGCAGGCTGCCGATGAGCAAGGCAAGCCACGTTATCAATATCAGCTGATGTTTTTTCATGCCCCAGCTTTCCCCTTTTCAGCCGTGTAAATCAATACCGCTGACAGATCAGTCACGACCGTTCACCGATAAGCGCATGAAAACATGAATGAAATTTTCCATGTTGGGTTCAGTTACTGTTTAATGTGGAGAATGACATGAAAAAAATGATCACGGCAGCGCTGGGCCTTACTATGCTTGGCAACACGGCAATTGCGGCACCGGGCGAGGAAGCTTTTGTGTTTGAAGAGAGGGGTGGGGCGACGGTTGACGCCTACCGCGGCAGTATTCAGGTGCAGGAGAACCGCAACAACCCGGATAGTCGCATGATCCCGGTAAGTTATGTACGGTTCCCGGCTACGGGGGAGCATGATGGTCCACCGATCATCTATCTGGCCGGTGGGCCTGGTGGCTCTGGCGTGGCGACGGCTAAATATCGCCGCTTCAAGATGTTCATGGCCATGCGGGCTTATGGCGACGTGATCGCGCTTGACCAGCGCGGCACCGGGGCTTCGAACATATTGCCGGAATGTACGTCCAGCCAGATTGTACCACCCACCAAAAAGATATCTGACGCTGAGTATATCGCCATAGAACGCGCGGCATTTGACGAGTGCTTTGCTTTCTGGAAAGCCGAAGGTGTTGACGTTGAAGGCTATAACACGGTGGAGAACGCCTGGGATATTGATGCACTTCGGCAGCATCTTGGCGCAGACAAGGTGGTGCTTTGGGGCACATCCTACGGCAGCCATCTGGCGTTTGCAGCACTCAAACAAATGGGTGACCAGATTGAAAAGGTTGTGCTTTCAAGTGCCGAAGGGCTGGACCAGACCATCAAACTGCCCGCGCTTACCGACAGGTATTTCGACCGTTTGCAGGCTGTAGTGGACCAGCAACCGGGCCTCAGTGCCGTATATGGTGATATCAAGGGGCTGATGCGGCGGGTTCATGCCAAGCTGGAGGCTGAGCCTGTATTGTTGCATGTGACGCTAGAGGATGGTGCCACGACGGATTATCTGTTCCACCGGCGGGACATGCAGCGCCTTGCATCTGTTTTTGTTTCTGATCCTTGGGGGGTAAAGCGCCTGCTGGCAATGTATCTGGCCATGGACAACGGTGTCGTCGCCCCATTTGAGGCGGTGCTTGGCCAGTGGTTTATCCCCGGTGAGCCGATCAAACTGGATGCCATGTCAAACCTGATGGATGTAGCGTCTGGCATGAGTGATATGCGTCGGAATCTGGTGAAAACACAGGCGAAAGACGCGCTTCTGGCGGATTGGCTTAACTTTACTTACCACTATGATGGTATTGCACCTGAGCTGGACCTTGGGGATGACTTCCGTGCGGGCCCGGTTAGCGATGTGCCTGTTTTATTGTTCAGCGGTACGCTTGATGGCCGCACCTATCTCGAAGGGCAGGAGGAAGCCACAGAAGGCCTCTCAAACCTGACCCGTGTGATCGTTGAAAACGCTGGGCATAACCTCTTTATGTCATCAGATGAGGTGCAGGAAGCGATCAACCACTTTATGGAAGGCAAGCCGCAGCCTAAAAGCGTAATCACGCTTGAGTTGCCTGACCTTTCGCCGCCCCCAACAATAGGAGAGGGGCAATAGAGAAACTTCTGTCATGCCCCGCGTAGGCGGGCATCCAGCCGCTGCCACCAATGCTGGACTCCCGCTTTCGCGGGAGTGACAGCATTGGGCTTATTCCGCCGCCTGACGTTTCAGCACAGGAGCAAGATAATGCCCTGTGTAGCTTCGTGGTTCCTTGGCAACATCCTCGGGCGTGCCGGTGGCGACAATCTCGCCGCCGCCATCGCCACCTTCGGGGCCGAGGTCCAAAATCCAGTCTGCGGTTTTGATAACCTCCAGGTTATGTTCGATCACCACTACCGTATTTCCTTGATCCACCAGTGCTTGCAGCACTTCCATCAGCTTGCGTACATCCTCGAAGTGCAGGCCCGTGGTGGGTTCATCAAGGATATAGAGCGTCTTGCCGGTTGAGCGCTTTGACAGCTCTTTGGCCAGTTTCACCCGCTGGGCTTCACCGCCTGAAAGGGTAGTGGCCTGCTGGCCCACGCGGATATAACTCAGGCCAACCTTATCCAGCATTTCAAGCTTGTTGCGGATAGCAGGCACAGCCTTGAAAAAGTCAACGCCTTCCTCAACTGTCATATCAAGAACATCAGATATCGATTTGTCTTTAAAGCGAATTTCTAGAGTTTCACGATTGTATCGCTTGCCTTTGCACTGGTCACACTGCACATAAACATCCGGCAGGAAGTGCATCTCGATCTTGATCATGCCGTCGCCTTTACAGGCTTCGCAGCGCCCCCCCTTCACGTTGAAAGAGAAACGACCGGGCTTGTACCCGCGCGCCAATGCCTCTGGCAGACCCGCAAACCAATCCCTGATCGGTCCGAACGCACCGGTATAGGTGGCAGGGTTTGAGCGCGGCGTACGCCCAATGGGGCTTTGGTCGATATCAACAATCTTGTCGAGATGCTCCAACCCTTCAATCGCCTCATGGGCGCCGGGGTTTACACGCCCACCGTTCAGGTGTTTTGCGACCGCCTTATAAAGCGTTTCAATCGTGAAGGTGGATTTACCCGAGCCAGACACGCCCGTGATGCACGTCAATGTACCAAGTGGGATTGAGCCGGTCACATCCTTCAGGTTGTTGGCACTTGCACCTTTAACGGTAAGGAATTTCTTCTTGTGGCCTTTGCGGCGGGTTGCGGGCAGGGGAACGGTGCGTTTGCCGGTAAGATACTGGCCGGTGAGGCTCTCGTTTGAGGCCATGATGTCCTGCGGCGTACCTTCCGCCACGATAGCGCCGCCGTGTTCGCCAGCACCTGGGCCCATATCAATCACATAATCCGCGCTCAGGATGGCGTCCTCGTCATGCTCAACCACCAGAACGGTGTTGCCGATATCGCGAAGGTTCTTGAGCGTTTCAAGCAGGCGGTCGTTATCGCGCTGGTGCAAACCGATGGACGGTTCGTCCAGCACGTAAAGTACGCCGGTAAGGCCAGAGCCGATTTGGGACGCCAGGCGAATACGCTGGCTTTCACCACCAGAAAGTGTTCCAGATGAACGGCTTAAGGTTAGATAATTAAGTCCTACATTAACAAGAAATCCCAGGCGTTCCTGAATCTCTCGCAATACTTTGTCGGCGATCTGCTGCTGTTTTTCGCTCAGGTGTGACGGCAGTTCGGTAAACCAGTCATAGGCACCTTTCACCGAAAGGCTGGTCACTTCACTAACATGCTGGCCAGCGATTTTGACCGCGAGGGCTTCCGGCTTTAACCGCGCGCCCTCACATGCCGTGCAGGTGGTTGATGCCTGATATTTGGAAAGTTCATCCCGCATCCAGTTGCTGTCGGTCTCGCGCCAGCGACGCTCAATGTTTTTCAGCACGCCTTCAAAGGGTTTATTGACCTCAAATTTTCGCTTGCCGTCCGCATAGGTGATGGTCACGGGTTTATTGCCGGTGCCGTACAGGAAAGCCTGCTGCGCTGCCTCTGATACCTTTTCCCACGGTGTGTCGATCGAGACTTTAAAATGCCTGGCCACAGCCTCCAGCGCCTGAAAATAGAAGGGAGACGGGTTGTTTGCTTTATTGGCCCACGGCGCAAGCGCACCTTCGCGGATGGTCTTCTTGGTGTCCGGCACCGCGAGGTCCGGGTCAAAATAAAGCTTTTTGCCAAGCCCGTCACAGGTTGGGCACGCTCCAAACGGGTTGTTGAAGGAAAACAGCCGGGGTTCGATCTCTTCAATCGTGAAGCCGGAAACCGGACAGGCGAACTTGGCGGACATCAAATGTCGTTCACCACCTTCGTCACCAGCGGCTGCGATCTCCACAGCCACAAGGCCGTCTGCAAGTTCTAGTGCGGTTTCAACGCTGTCGGCAAGGCGTTGCTCCAAGCCTTCCTTGAGCACAAGGCGGTCCACCACCACGTCGATATCGTGTTTGTATTTTTTGTCGAGCGTGGGGGCTTCTTCAATGAGGTAAAATTCACCGTCCACCTTCACGCGCTGGAAACCGCGCTTTTGCAGCTCAGCCAGCTCCTTGCGGTATTCCCCTTTACGGCCGCGCACGATGGGCGCCATAAGGTAGAGACGGGTGCCGTCACCCATCGCCATGATGCGGTCTACCATCTGGCTCACGGTCTGGCTTTCAATGGGCAGGCCGGTGGCGGGCGAGTAGGGCACACCCACGCGCGCCCACAATAGCCGCATATAGTCGTAAATCTCGGTCACTGTGCCCACGGTGGAACGCGGGTTTTTGCTGGTTGTTTTCTGCTCGATGGAGATCGCAGGCGAAAGGCCTTCAATATGATCCACATCAGGCTTTTGCATCAGCTCCAGAAACTGGCGGGCATAAGCGCTCAGGCTCTCAACGTAGCGGCGCTGCCCCTCCGCATAGATGGTATCGAACGCGAGCGACGACTTGCCCGAGCCTGAAAGTCCGGTAATCACCACAAGCTTGTCGCGCGGGATATCAACATTAACAGACTTCAGGTTATGTTCCCTGGCGCCGCGGACGGATATTTCTGTGAGCATGGCTGTCTCTCAAAACTGGGTTAGGTTGCTGTCGAATTATGCGGTTTTATACGCCATCAAGTGACCCGTGGGTCATTCTCTGTCAAGCCGCTTGACAATAATGTGTGAATAAGAACAAATAAAGAACAAATTCAGCGTGGAGCAAAAAATGACGAATGAGAGGGTCGATCTTCGCCAGGGCGGTTGCATGTGTGGCGCTGCCCGTTTTGAGATCAATTTACAAGGGCACCGCACGGGGGCATGCCACTGCACAGATTGTCAGAAGAACTCTGGCGGGCCTTATATGATATTCACCACCGTGGATGCGGGCCAGATTCGCTGGATCAGCAAACCCAAAGGTGAGGGGCGAGCAAGTGATATCGCTATCCGCCGGTTCTGCACAAAATGCGGCACACCCATGACATGGGAAAGCGTGAGCGAACCTGACGATCAGGCGGTCAGCACCGGCACGATTGACGACCCAAACGGGCTCGAGATTTCTTACGAGATTTACACGCGGTCCCGCTGGGCGAGCATTCCGCCGATACCGGGTGCGCGGCAATATGAAGGCAGCAGCAGTAGTTATTAGTGGCGTTTAGGGTTTATGACGACCAGCTTTCGGGTTCGATACCCAGGGCTTGCATGCGCTCTTTCCAGCGGGAGCGTGCGAGCTTTTGCAGGTCTTCCACCGTGTCCAGCTCGTCGGTGATCTCAAGGCCGATCAGGGTTTCAAGCACGTCTTCAAGCGTGAGGATACCTTGTGAAGTGCCGTATTCATCAACAATAAGTACGATGTGGCCACGATTGCGCATCAAGGTATCATACGCCTGGGCCGCGCTTACTGTACTGGGCATGACCTTCAATTCGCGCCGGAACTCGGAAAGTTTACGGTCAAATTCGTCTTTCGCCTGAGCAATCAGCAGGTCCTGCTTCAGCACATAACCGGTAATATCATCCGCACCGCCCTTGAAAACAGGAATGCGGGAGAAGGGTTTGTCCCCATGTTCAAGGAAAAAGTCCCGCACCAACCTGTCTTCATTCTGCATGAACATAACTGCACGCGGGGACATGATATCTTTGACAGACAGCCTGTGCAGCCGCATCAGGTTCGCGACAACTTTGCGCTCTTTCTCGTTGAGAATACCTTCCTCCGCGCCAATCTGCGCCATGGCGGCCATTTCATCCCGGCTGAAGGTGAAGGCGCTCACTCCCTTGGGGGATATCGCCTTGGTCAGCTTTTCTGATAGCCACACAAGGGGCAGAAGTGCTTTGGTGACCCACAGGAGGATTACCGCAACACCCGGTGCCAGGCTTTGCCAATGCGCAGCCCCCAGCGTTTTTGGGATAATCTCGGATAACACAAGAATGAGAAGGGTCAGAACGCCTGAGATAACCGCGATATAGGCGCTGCCAAATATCTCTGCGGCCTGCGCGCCGACACCAGCTGCGCCCACGGTGTGCGCGATGGTGTTGAGGATAAGGATGGCTGCCAGCGGCCTGTCGATGTTGCTTTGGAGTTGCATGAGTGCCCGGCCACCCTTTGTGCCTTTTTTACTGAGGGCCGAGGCATAGGCTGGCCGAACCGACAGCAAGACTGCTTCGGCAACCGAGCAAAGGAATGAAACGCAGATCGCAAGCGACAGATAAAATATGAGGAGAAGCATGGCCTGATCATACCGAAAGTGCGAGCCATGTCTACAAGACTCGGTGCACGGCCTAAAGGTAGCTGAACCACCAGTCGTTGCGCCTGCCTTTGAGGACCGCGAACCAGCGGCACAGCGGATAAAGCGCCATAGTCATGTTGCGCCAGTCACGGTCTGGCTACTGAATGTTGGTAAAGCCTTGGCTTAGTCTTATTTTTTGACGTATAGCCCGTCAAACCAGGGCTGCCATTCGCTTGTCTCCGTATTCATTTGCTCAAAAAACTGACGAACGCTGCCGTCTTCATTCGGGGTCCATGTACCCCGGAAGGCCACGGCTTGATTGCTGGCATAATACCAGATGGTGCCTTCAAGCACCATGGAGCCGTCTTTAAGTCCGCCTTCGATATCAATGGCATAGGCACCGCCGGATACCCAAAGCTGTCGCCATTTTCCGGTGACAGGGTTATAATAATTCACGCTCTTGCCGGTGCTGCCACCTGTACCGTTCCATTCTTCAAGGAGCGCACATTCGCCTTCAATTTTGGAGATGGAGTTTTCTCCGGCATATTGGCCGTTCTGACGACCGCTGACTTTCCAGTCCCCTACCCAAAAGTCGAAGGCCTTGAAGGCGGGGTCTGTTTTACAAGGGGAGGGTGGGGGCGTCTGTGCCTGCTGTGCCGCGATGGCTGTGCTGCTGAATGCAATGAACAAGCCGACGGCGGCTGTCTTTAGAAGCTTCATCGTTTTTCCCCTTTACCTCACGCCCCCAAGCGCTCCTGACGTATAAACTATATATACAGATGCAACCGCCCAAAAAGGGCTTGCGATGAAGTGGCGCGAGCTTGCGTTAAAACGCCAGTTGAGCAGTGACTTGCCCGTGAGCAGATTAAGTGATAGAAATGAGAACATAACATGAACAAATGATTTGTTTCTGCCTTCGGGCTAAATAGGTTTGAAGCGTTTGCAACCATGGTCTATGGTCGCCGACACAAAGGTGTCATGTATGAGTTGCGGCACCGATACGAGATAAAGAAGGGGGCTTTAATGGCCGGTAGTGTGAATAAGGTAATTTTGGTGGGCAACCTTGGGCGTGACCCTGAGGTACGGACGATGAACGATGGCTCACCCGTGGTGAATTTATCGCTTGCGACGTCTGAGACATGGCGGGACCGCGCATCAGGCGAACGCCGCGAGCGGACCGAATGGCACCGCGTGGTTATCTTCAACGAAAACCTGGCGAAAGTTGCACAGCAGTACCTGAAAAAAGGTTCGACCATTTACATTGAAGGCCAGCTTCAAACTCGTAAGTGGACAGACCAACAAGGTGTTGAGAAATACTCCACCGAAGTTGTTCTGCAGCGGTTCCGTGGTGAGCTGACGATGCTTGGTGGTCGCGGCGATAGCCAGGGCGGCGGTTTTGGTGAAAGCAGCCAGTCCAGCTATGGCGGTGATTTTGGCGGCAGCTCGCAAGGTGGTAGCCAGGGCGGCAATCAAGGTGGCGGCCAAGGCGGAAATCAGGGCGGCGGCTTTGGTGGCGGCGGTGATCTGGACGATGAAATTCCGTTCTGATCCTGTGAAGCAGCCTGACAAGAATGCGAAACCCGGCAGTTTTCTGCCGGGTTTTTTGTTTGTTCGATTTATTTCGAATAGGTCAGCTTGTAGGCTGGCATCCATGTGGTGCCGCCATCGTCTGACGCATCAATAGTCATCATACGTTTTGGTGTGGCAATCTTTATGGTTAACCGGAAGGCGCGTTCAACACCGTTCCCCATAGGGAAGGTGGTTCCGCTTTTCAGGTTGGTCATGACAAGCTTGTCACCTTCCAGAGTGCCTTCATACACATCCATAATGCCCCAGGTGTCATCAACCACGGCTTTGCGGTATACATCGCGGTACTGGTCGTAGCTTAAGTCGGTTTCAAGCTTGAAGCCGGGTGTGTCGAGATCGTCTGGCTTTTCTGCCAGCAGCATACCTTTGAGGCGAAACTCAACCGAGACCACTGCGGCTGGTGCCTTTGACCATGTTTTGCCGCCGTCGGGAGAATATTCGTTGACCATTGACCATTCACCCGCGAGCGGCGCCAGCTTCTGCATCATAGCGTATGGCTTCTCCGATACTTTCGGGCGGTCCTGCGCGGTGACAGGTATGGTGAGAACAAGTAATGCCGATAACAGCAACGAAAGTTTTTTCATAAGATGTTCCTTCCCCTAATTGTGCTGATAACATCGGGTTTTTCCCACACCGCAACCAGAAAAAATTAGTTTAGCCCAAACGGATTAGGTCTATTCTTCGGGTTAATTCGGCTGGCCGTGGGTTGAGGGCAGTTCATCGTATTTTCACTGCTTGAAGAGCATCTATACCGGATGGTGCGACGACCGGAGGGAGATGATCATGAGATTCGCAATCATTGTTGTTATGTGCCTCATGGGGCAAGCGCCGCTTTGGGCTGATACAGTTGAGGATATCAACGCTGAGGTATGGGAGGTGTTCACCCGGTCCTATAAAGAGAACGACGGTGAACTCCATGTCAGTATCTACCATCCGGAGGTGGTGCGCCCAATCTCGCAAAACGATACGGTGCTTTCTGGCGCCGCATATACCAACCATCTGCGTAAGATGTTTGCGAACAGGAAAGCGCGCGGCGCTTCGGGGGCAGACATCCATTTCCGCTTCAATGAGCGGCTTCATAATGACGACAGCGCTTATGAGGTTGGTATATATCGTCTCGCCGGAAAGCGCCCTGATGGCACGGACTTTGTTAACTACGGCAACTTTCGCGTGGTGCTAAAAAAAGATGAAGGCCGCTGGAAAATCATGTTCGATGCTGACGTGCCTACGGATGAGGCCGCGTGGGATGCCGCACCTATAAAAATTTCGAGATAAGGCCCGCATTCTTGTATCTGCCATAATCTGTGCCCACCTTTTAGAAAAGACACATAAAGGAGTGGCATGTGAGGATTGGTTTGGCTTTGGGCGGGGGCGCAGCCCTCGGATGGGCGCATATCGGCGTTGTCCGCGCGCTTGAGGAAGAGGGCATCCACGCGGATATTGTAACCGGCACCAGTATCGGCTCTATCGTTGGTGCCTGTGTGGCCGCAGACCTCCTTGATGAGCTCGAGGAAATTGCCCGCGATGTCACGCTCAAGGAAATGCTTCTGATGAGCGAATTTGGCTTCAAGCAGGGCAGCTTGATTGGTGTTCGCAAAATTGAGAAGCGCCTGCGTGACCACTTTGGCCTGCTTACCATTGAAGAAATGCCTAAACCCTTCGCAGCTGTGGCTGCTGACCTTTATACCGGCGAACGTGTGGTGTTTGACGCGGGTGATGTCGTAACAGCGCTGCGGGCATCCTCAGCGGTGCCCGGTGTGCTGCCCCCTGTGGCAACCGGCCGCATGCTGTTGGCTGATGGGGGCCTTGTGGACCCTGTCCCTGTCCAAGCGGCACGCGATTTGGGGGCGGACATCATCATTGCCGTTGATCTGCAAGGTGATTATGGCGCCCGTGCGTCACGAAAGGGTTTTGAGGTGCATAGCGACAAGGCTGGCAAAGCGCCGATGAAGACAGCCAGGTTGGGTGTTTTCATGCTGCTCAGGTCATTAAGCCGCGCACGGCTTGAGCTTGACCGGCCTGAGCATATTATCAGCCCCGCAATCGGCCATATTGATGTGATGGATTTCCGCCGGGCGGATGAGCTTATCGCGCTCGGGCGCCACGCCACCAAGCTGGCACTTCCAGAGATTATTGATGACCTGGAGCAAAGAGGCGCATCATTTGCGGCGTCATAAGACTAAAAACCCGGGCGAGTACCCGGGCTTCTTGTTTAGCGGTTGATTTCGCGGCTGATCACGATGCGCTGGATGTCTGAGGTGCCCTCATAAATCTGGCATACACGTACGTCGCGGTAGATCTTCTCAACGGGGTATTCCGCCAGATATCCGTAACCGCCCAGCGTCTGGATCGCGGCGGAGCATATTTTCTCTGCCGTTTCGCTTGCAAACAGCTTGGCCATACACGCTTCCTTGAGGCATGGCTCACCAGCATCTTTCATGGCGGCGGCGTTCAGCACCATCAGTTCCGCAGCCTTCAGCTCCGTTGCCATATCCGCAAGACGGAATCCAACGGCCTGATGCTCGATAATCGCTTTACCAAAAGCTTCGCGTTCCTGCGCGTAGGTGAGGGCATATTCATAAGCCGCCCGTGCCATACCGACACTTTGCGCCGCGATGCCGATACGCCCGGTCTCAAGGTTCGAGAGCGCAACCTTGTATCCCGCGCCCTCGGCGCCCAACAGGCATTCAGTGGGCACTTCCATGTCAACAAAGGCGATCTGGCAGGTGTCGGACGATTTTTGGCCAAGTTTGTGTTCAAGGCCTGCGACCGTATAGCCCGGCGTATCCGTGGATACGAGAAAGGCGGAAATCCCGCGTTTGCCCGCGCCTGGGTCAGTTACCGCAAACACAATCGCTGCACCACCGATCTTGCCGGAGGTGATGAACTGTTTGGTACCATTCAGTTTCCAGCCCGCGTTTGTGCGCTCAGCCCTGGTTTTCAGCATCGATGCGTCTGAACCCGCCTGCGGCTCGGTAAGGCAGAAGGCGCCGATCATTTCGCCGCGCGCGAGAGGCCTAAGGAATTTTTCCTTCTGCTCGTCGGTGCCGTTCGCGAGCACAGCGGCACACACGGGTGCGTTATTTACGCTCATGAGCGTGGAAAGCCCGCCGTCACCAGCGGCAATTTCCATCAATGCTAGCGCATAGGAAACATAGTCTGTTTCAGCGCCGTCCCATTCCTCGGGCACGGTCATGCCCATTAGGCCTAATGCACCCATCTCACGCAGGAAGTCAGCGGGGATTTCACCCGCCTTTTCCCACTCACGCGCGTTTGGTGCGATCCGGTCGGTCGCGAAGGAGCGGGCCATATCCCGCACCATGCGCTGCTCTTCGGTTAAGATCATCTTGCCCGCCTGTCTTACACAAGCTCAATGGCAACAGCCGTGGCTTCACCGCCGCCAATGCAAAGGCTGGCAACACCGCGCTTAAGGCCGCGTTTTTTGAGTGCGTTGATCAGTGTAACGCAGATACGTGCGCCAGATGCACCAATGGGGTGGCCAAGCGCGCAAGCGCCGCCGTTCACGTTCACTTTGTCGTGGTCAAGGTTCAACTCATGAATGGCAGCCATGGCCACAACTGCGAAAGCCTCGTTCACCTCAAAGAGGTCAACATCAGCTGTGGTCCAGCCCGCTTTGTCCAACACCTTTTGGATGGCTTTCACCGGTGCTGTAGTAAACCACTCAGGCGCCTGCGCGTGATCTGCGTGCGCCCGCATGATCGCAAGCGGTGTCAGTCCGCGCTTCTCGGCTTCAGATTGCTTCATCATCACAACAGCTGCAGCGCCGTCAGAGATGGAGCTGGCGTTTGCCGCCGTTACCGTGCCGTCTTTTTTGAAAGCAGGGCGCAGGTTCGGAATTTTGTCGAAGCGCGCTTTTGGCGGCTGCTCATCGGTAGTGACTTCCAGGTCACCGCCGCGGGTTTTCACTGTTACCGGCACAACTTCGCCGTCAAATGAGCCATCTTCGATCGCGCGCTGTGCCCGCTTCAGCGATTCAATTGCATAGGCATCCTGTGCGTCGCGGGTGAATTGATATTGCTCTGCACAAAGTTCAGCAAAAACGCCCATGGGCTCACCCGCGTAAGCATCTGTCAGGCCATCAAGCGCCATATGATCAAGCACCTGTGCGTTGCCGTATTTTACCCCGGTACGGCCTGAGGGCAGCAAATGCGGTGCAAGGGACATGCTTTCCATGCCGCCAGCTACCACAATGTCACGTGAGCCAGCTTTCAGGCTGTCGTGGGCCTGCATCATAGCCTGCATGCCAGAGCCGCACATTTTATTGACCGTAACGGCGCCTGTGCTGTCGGGGATGCCCGCTTTGCGGCTGGCCTGGCGGGCAGGGGCCTGGCCCTGGCCTGCGGGGAGTACGCAGCCCATCACTGTCTCGTTCACATCGTCAGGGTTAACGCCTGCGCCCTTGAGCGCGCCGCGGATTGCTGTGGCACCAAGTTCTGAGGCGGTGATGCTGGACAAGTCGCCGAGCAAACCACCCATAGGTGTGCGGGCCATGCCGACAATAACGATTGGATCCTGAGACATTGGGGCTCTCCTTCTATACTTCGGGCTATATTTCGAGCGCAGATCGCTTCATTGCACCCGGGGGAATTTTATTTGCCGACACTGTGCCAAAAAAGAATTATTTCGCAAGTGCAAAATAAATTGATGGAATTGACTGTGCGGTGCACAGCGTTTTATATGGCGCGGCCCAAGGTGATGAGGCGTGAACAGGAGAGTATGATGGCAACCAGGATCGGGTTTTATATTTTTGCAGGGCTTGTTGTGGGCGCTGTTGTTGGGAAATGGCTGCCATATATCGCGAGCATTGAAGCGCTGGCAGGCGGTGTTCTTGGTGGGCTCCTTGGCTTGCTTGTTGACAAACTGAGCGCCAACAAGCAAGGCGACTAATCGCTACTCAGCGGCTTGCGTGGTTGCTGGAATGTTTTCTGCAGGCTCTGTTTTTCCCTGTCGTTCCAGCCATTCAGCGCGGATCATGTCGCTGGTTTTACGGCTGCCGTCTGGTGTCCAGCCAGGTGGGGCCAACAGATATAACATCTTGTGCTTCCATGATTTCGCGGTCCACATATCCCTGAAGATCCCCACCCATTCGTGGGTTGCGACCCGAAGCGGGTTGAAGGTACCAAGGTCGCGCACAAGGCCGTACCGGCAGGGATCATCTTCTCGTTCAGGAATGAACGAGCCGAACATCTTGTCCCAGATAATGAAAACGCCCGCGTAGTTCGCGTCCAGGTAACGCGGGTTGTTTGCGTGGTGCACGCGGTGATGGCTCGGTGTATTCATCACCGCCTCGAACCAGCGCGGCATTTTTTTAATCGCCTCTGTGTGAATCCAGAACTGATACACGAGGTTAAGCCCCGCGCAGAAGAAGACGATTGCCGGTTCAATGCCCAAAATGAAGATAGGCAATTTGAACAGAAAGCCGGGGGTGAACTGCCCGGTCCATGTCTGCCTGAGCGCGGTTGTCAGGTTATAGTGCTGGCTGGAGTGATGAATGACGTGGGCGGCCCACATCCAGCGCATACGGTGCCCAAAACGGTGCACCCAGTAATAAGCGAAATCATCCAGCACGAAGGCGAGGGCAAAAACCCAAAGCGCAGAACCCATGTTAAAAATGGCGAAATTTTCCCAAACCCAATAACTGAGAAGGAAAAACACACCGGCTGTAAGCGCGCCAGAGACCGTGCTGCCAAGACCCATGAGCAGCGAGGTGAAAGCGTCGCGGCCCTCAAATCGGGTGCGACCTGTTTTCCAGCCGTAAATCATCTCCACCAGTACGAAGAATACAAATGCTGGTACGGCCAGTTCTGTTGGCTTTGGCAGGTCAAGCAGCATGGGTGAGTTCCTCGTTATTACTGGTAAGCTCATCAAACAGAAGCGAAACCTCCGCGAGTGTTGCCGTGTCGAACTCCAGCTTGATATTGGGCTGGGTGAAGTCGTCAAACACCAGAAGAAGGGCATCACCAGACGGTCGCACATTTTTTATGTCGTTGGGCTGCAGGATACGGCAGACTACACGGTCGCCGAGACGCACAGCAAGCCCAACGCTTGATGCGGGCGAGGTAAGGCTGGCAACAGCTGCTTTGGCATTTTTGCTGAGAAAGACGGATGCAACATGGGCCTCGGGCGCATAACGCGCGAGATTTCGCCGCACGATCTGGTCGTCAAGCGGTGTCCGCGCGGGGAACATACGCCACGCCAGAAATGCTGTAACGATAATGGCTATAAGCGAGCCTAAAACTTGTACTGGATCCATGATTTCCTTCCCAAAATCTACTCTAGGATGCCTGTATTTACTGGACCGTCAAGTCTGGAATTGTAATCTGCGGAGATTGTTGTCTTTTTCTTGTCATGCTTGAGGCCTAGGACTAACGTTCTGAAGCAATGGGAGGACGCGATAGTGAGGCGATGGATCAAGCTGGGCCTGATGATGTTGGGCTTTGGAGGGATTGAGGTGGCAGCAGCGAGAGATGCAACAGAAATGGCGTCAGGACCCATAGTTATTGCTCATAGGGGCGCTAGTGGTTACCGGCCAGAGCATACGCTGATGTCCTACAGGCTCGGCCTGCAGATGAATGCGGACTATATTGAGCCTGATCTGGTGATGACCAAAGACGGCCATCTGGTTGCACGCCACGATATCTATCTTTCCGGTACTACCGATATTGCTGACCACCCTGAATTCGCAGACAGGAAACGCCAACGGGAAGGCCTTGACGACTGGTTTGTGTTTGATTTCACCCTTGAAGAGCTGAAAACCTTGAAAGCGATTCAGCCGCGCCCGAAGCGCGGACAGGTGTTTGACGGGCAGGAAAGCATCCCAACTATGAGCGAGATTCTCGCCCTGATGAAAACAGCCAAGGCTGAAGGCTCAAAAGCGGGGCTCTACATAGAGATCAAGCGTCCGGCGCTTTTCCGGAAAGTAGGCATTGACCCGACAGCGGCGCTTCTTGCCATGCTCAAAGAAGTGACTGACGCGGGCATTCCGGTGTATTTTCAGTGTTTTGATGGGGCATACCTGAACGAATTTGTTGGTAAAACCGACGCTGAGCTTATTTGGCTAATTGAAGGCCGCAAGGACAAGAAAACAAAGTCGTATGTGCTTGAAGCGCCGCTCGCACTCTATGGCACTAAAGTGGACGGGGTTGGGCTCAATAAAGCACTGCTTGTTGGGCCTGACGGCACGCCGACCTCCGTGGTTGATGACGCTCATGCGATGGGACTTGATGTGCATGTGTGGACGGTGCGTAATGACCAAGTGCCAAAGGGGATCAAGACCGTGGAGGAAGAGCTTAAGCTCTTATTTTCATTAGGTGTTGACGGGGTATTTGCAGACTTCCCTGATACTGCGCTACAATCGCGGGACAGTTTCATGCTTTTGAAAGCGGGGCCAGCGAATGATTGATTTGATGAAGGGCATCCTGACAGCGATTGTCGCCGTGGTGGTTATCCGCTTGGGCGGCGAGGTCCTTTTCCAGGCTGTTGGCCTGTAATCAGCAGCAATCAAAACCGTGTGAAATAAACTAAAAGGGCGCTTGTATGCGCCCTTTTGTGTTGAGACTGGTTATTTGCGTTCTGCTCAGTCGCCGTCTGGCAGGTCTTTCCCGAAGGGGAAGGGGCGTTCATCGCTGTCAAAACTTACGTATGCGGCGATATCACGAATATATTGCCCGACACACAGAATAGCTTTTTTCACCACATCATTGGGATGGCCTGTGACCAGGTGAATGATGAACTGAATGAGGGTAAACGCAAAACCAAGGGCTATCGCGATCCAACCGGCGAACATATAGAACACGGTGAAAGCCGCACGAATAAAGACTTCTTTCCAGTCTTTTTCCTTGAAATCAGCAGCAAGTTTTTCTGCGCTGTAAGGATCATCCGCCTGATCATCTGCCTGACTATCTGTTTGGCCAGCATAGCTAGATTGCTGGTCAGTCTTGGGGGGCTCATCAGCCCAATCGGCCGCGGGGCCTGCGTTTGGGGTGCTGGTGCTTGCTTTTTCCGTCGCCGCAGTTTCAGCCGCAGTGCTCGCAGCCTTTGTGGCGCCGGTTTTGGCTGGGGATGTTTTCTTGGCTGTGGTGGCGCGTTTGGCTGCCGCTGTTTTGGTCGCTGCAGGTTTCTTTGCGGCAGGTTTTTTTGCGGCTGGTTTTGTAGCTGCCGTTTTCCGGGCAGAAGTTGCGGCGGTTTTCTTCGGCGCAGCTTTCTTGGCTACCGGTTTTTTCACGGCAGCTTTTTCCGCAGCTGGCTTTTTGTCGCCTGCATCTGGTGAAGGTTGTTTGGTTTCCTCGCTCATTTGGCACCCGTCTTGTTGTTAAGTGGTTTCACAACATGTGGTAAGGTAGCCCTCGTTCTTCAAGGGATACAGCGCATTACCTTGCTTCAGCCTATTTCGCCCAAGGCAGGTTACCATAAACATATTCGCTGGCCTCGATACCTTTCACGGGTTTCGAGAAATAGAAACCCTGGCCAAAGCCAAACTCAAGATCACGTAGCATCTTGATATGTTGGATATCTTCCAGTCCTTCCGCGACAACCTCGTGGCCGAGGTTCTTGGCAAGCATGCCGATCATGCGAAGTATTTTAAACGGCGCGTTGTCCGGTTCCAGCTGATTGATGAAGCTGCGATCGATCTTGATCACGTCAATCGGGAACTGGTGCAAATAGTTGAGCGAGGAATAGCCGGTACCAAAATCATCGAGCGCGACCTTCACGCCCAGTTTTCGGATGCGCTGCAGCGATTCTGAAATTCGTGTCGGGTTCGCCATGATGGCACTCTCGGTCAACTCGATTCGAATAAAGCGGCCATCGATATCAAATTCTTTCAGTCCGTCCTCGACCATGCGCGCGATGTCATCGCGTGCGAACTGAATGCCGGAAACATTGACGTTGATCGGCACAGTTTTCTCTTCGCCGACTTCATCGATCCATTTGCGCACCTGCGCGCATGCAGCTTTCACAGCCCAACGGCCGAGCGGCACGATCACGCCGGTTTCTTCAGCAAGCGGGATAAATTCGACTGGTGAGACAAAACCGCGATCTTTATGAATCCAGCGTGTCAGGCCCTCAAACCCGCGCAATTCAGAAGTTTTGAGATCAATGATCGGTTGGTAGAAAAGGTCCAGCTCGTTTCGCTCAACAGCGCGGCGAAGCTCAGTTTCCAGATGAAACTGTGACTGGGCACGCTGGTGCGAATCGCGGTGATAAATTTCTGTGCGGGCTTTGCCTGCGCCCTTGGCGCGGTGCATGGCGAAGTCAGCGTCGCGGATCAGGTCTTCCGGGTGGGTGGAGCTTGAAAGCGTTGTGGCCACGCCGACGGAAACGGATGTGAACACCTCGTTGCCGTCAAGGTCATAAGGTTGCTGCATGGCCTCATGGATGCGGCGGGAGATCATCTCTACTTCCTCGACATCCTTGAATCGCGACACCAGAATCGCGAACTCGTCGCCTGACAAGCGAGCCAAGGTGTCTGAGCTGCGAATACAGCGCCGCAGCGTTGATGCCATGGAGATGAGGAAACGGTCACCGGCGCTGTGGCCAAAACTTTCGTTGATCTGTTGGAAGCGGTCGATATTGATGATCAGGACCGCACAGCCGGTCTGGTGACCCTCGCGCTGGCAATCTGACACGGCTTCTTCAAGTTTATTACGGAAAAGCACGCGGTTTGGCTGCCCGGTGAGGGCATCATGAAAGGCGTGGTGCAGGAGGTTTCGCTCCGCCAGTTTTTCGGCGGTTTGGTCCTCAATCGTGCAGATAACTTGGTAAACGACACCCTCATGGTCAGTGAGCGCCATAAGGTGCGATGACAGGAAGCGCTCGATTACACCGGCACGGATGCTCCACTCGAACGTGGTGTCGCGGCTGGTGCGGAAAACTTCGAGTATCTGGCCCGCAAGCACATGATTGTCTGCCGCATTCCAGATGGTATCCAGCGGGCAGGGAAGTTGTGTCGAGTCTTTAAGGCCAAAAACGTCGCGGGCAAACTGGTTGACGAACAGGGCTTCAACGACGTTAGCGTCCGTTACGTTACAGACAAGCACACCAACTTGAAGGCGTTCAACAACCGCAGAAGTGTTCACGATGCGGGACGATCGCGTGGCTTCTCCCGACGCCTCAGCGATCGCCGAAATCTTCTTCGATTGTGTATCCGCCACTGTTGGCTCCAGCTAAAATCTACAAATAAATAATGCGGCGAAGCTCGACCCCCGGGCTCCCACTGTCCAACACTTCACCACCGGACAGTAAAGATTTAGTAAAGGATAGACCCTTGTTTGAGGAAAAACCAACACAAACCCACAACTTTACCGTTATTATTTATACCAATGTTGCGAAAAAAAGGGGGAAGGCAGGACCTTCCCCTAGATAACCACCCACTGGGACGGGTTAGTGAGTGGTGTAAACTTTTACTGGCCGCTTAGCTGCAGCCGGACGTGCCGCCGCAAGTGTCACACTTCAGGCAGGTGCCGTTTCGCACTAGCGTGAAATTGCCGCATTCGCCGCAGGCATCGCCTTCGTATCCCTTCATCCGCGCCGCCACGCGAGCATCGGCCGTAGCGTCCGTTGCACCGTTTGTCATTGCGGATCCCATGGTGACCGTGCTGGTGGCGCCGTGGGTGCCGGTTGCCATGGCAACTGTTTCCAGTTCCCGGTCATCCTTGGTGGTTTTGCTTTTCAGCACCACAAGGTTGCTGCCGCGTACATACCCCGAAGACGCGAACTTCTGAACACGCTCAAGTGCTTCGGTGACCTCGTCATCAAGGGCAGGCAAGCCGTCGCGCGCGTCGCCCCGGCCAGTGGTATCGGGCGCGAAATCAGCTGGTGTGGCGTGTGCCAGGTCATCACGGCCAAGATAAGAGATCGCGAGCTCACGGAAGATATAATCCAGCAGTGAGGTTGCCATCTTGATGGTCTCGTTACCTTCAACCCGGCCAAAAGGCTCAAATCGTGTGAAGGTAAAGGCATCAACAAACTCCTCAAGCGGCACGCCGTATTGGAGGCCGATGGAGATCGCGATGGCGAAGTTGTTCATGAGCGAGCGGAAAGCAGCGCCTTCCTTGTGCATGTCGATGAAGATTTCACCAACAGAGCCGTCGTCATATTCACCTGTCCGCAGATAGACCTTATGGCCGCCGACGATGGCTTTTTGCGTGTAGCCTTTGCGGCGCTCTGGCAGGCGTTTGCGGCGGGCCGCCCCTTCACGCTCTACTTCCACGATCCGTTCAACAATACGCTCGGCTACGATCTCAGCGCGCTCAGGTATTGATTTTTCTTCAAACTCTTCTTCGAGGTCTACATCGTCAAGAAGGGAAGAATTAAGTGGCTGGCTCAGCTTGGAACCGTCCCTGTAGAGCGCATTTGCTTTAAGCGCCAGCGACCAGCTGAGCTCATAGGCGGCCATGCAGTCATCAACGTCCGCTACGTTTGGCATATTGATAGTTTTGGAGATGGCGCCCGAGATAAACGGCTGCGCTGCTGCCATCATACGGATATGGCTTTCCCATGAAAGGAAACGTTTGCCAATCTTACCGCATGGGTTGGCACAGTCGAACACGTGATAGTGTTCTTCTCTCAGGTGAGGTGCACCTTCAAGGGTCATGGAGCCGGAACAGTAAAGATTGGCCTGAGAGATTTCTTCCTTGGTAAAGCCGATAGCGGCCAGCAAGTCGAAATTGAAGTCATTCAACTGGTCATCACTGAGGCCAAGCTTTTCTTTGCAGAAGTCTGTGCCAAGTGTCCACTGGTTGAAGACAAATTTGATATCAAAGGCGTTTTTAAGCTGATCTTCGAGAAGATCGATTTCCCTGTCACCGAACCCGCGAGCACGCAAGGTCTGATGATTGATAGCGGGTGCATCCTTCAGGGTGCCGTGCCCAACTGCATAAAGGGAGATTTCTTCCATCTGCTCTGGGGTATAGCCCATAACCTCAAGCGCCTGAGGCACGATGCGGTTGATGATCTTGAAGTAGCCACCACCGGCGAGTTTCTTGAACTTAACGAGGGCAAAATCAGGCTCGATGCCTGTGGTGTCACAGTCCATAACCAGGCCAATAGTGCCTGTTGGGGCAATCACAGATGACTGAGCGTTACGGAAGCCATGTTCTTCGCCTACCTCAAGCGCGCGGTCCCACGCGTCTGCTGCCGCAACTGCGATGGCTTTGTCCGGGCAGCCATCAATATCAAGCGGTACCGGGTTTGTGTTCAGCTTTTCATAGCCGTCATCCTGCCCGTAGGCGGCACGACGGTGGTTGCGAATAACCCGGAGCATATGGTCCGCGTTTTTCTTGTACCCGGGAAAAGCGCCCAGCTCAGCCGCCATCTCGGCAGAAGTTGCGTAACTTTCGCCGGTCATGAGGGCGGTGATCGCACCGCACAGCGCGCGGCCTTCATCACTGTCGTACCCAAGACCAAGGCTCATCAAAAGGCCGCCAATGTTGGCGAAACCAAGCCCGAGCGTGCGGTATTCATACGAAAGCTTGGCAATTTCTTTTGATGGGAACTGCGCCATCATCACGGAGATTTCCAGCACCATGGTCCACAGGCGAACTGCGTGCTGGAAGGAAGCAACCTTGAAACCACCGTCTTCCGCGCGGAAGGTCATCAGGTTCAGGGACGCCAGATTGCACGCCGTATCATCAAGGAACATATATTCCGAGCATGGGTTGGACGCGCGAATGTCTCCAGAAGCAGGGCAGGTGTGCCAATCATTAATTGTGGTATGGAACTGGATGCCGGGGTCTGCACACGCCCAGGCCGCATGGCCCACATCACGCCACAGCTCGGCGGCGCTCATTGATTTGGTCACCGAGCCATCTGTTCGGTTGGTGAGGTGCCAATCGCTGCCATCTTTGACGGCTTTCATGAAGTCGTCGCTTACGCGGATCGAGTTGTTGGAGTTCTGACCTGATACGGTGAGATACGCGTCGGAATCCCAATCAGTATTGTATGTCTTGAACTCGATTGATGTGTAACCCTGACGTGCGAACTGGATGACGCGTTGCACATAATTTTCAGGGATCATCACCTTTCGGGCAGCAATAATCTCTTTTTTGAGCTCTTCATTCTCGCGAGGTTCAAACGCTTTGTCACCAAGAGCGGTTTTGCCTTCGTGGCACGCTTTGATGATGCGATTTAGGTGAATTTCATTTAACTTGGATCCTGAAACAAGTGCTGCAACTTTTTGTTCTTCAATGACTTTCCAGTTAATGAATTCCTCAATGTCCGGGTGGTCGATATCTACAACAACCATCTTGGCGGCCCGGCGTGTTGTACCGCCAGACTTGATCGCACCAGCTGCGCGGTCACCAATTTTAAGGAAGCTCATAAGGCCTGACGATTTACCGCCACCGGAAAGCGCTTCGCCATTTCCCCGGATGTTGGAAAAGTTGGAGCCGGTGCCGGAGCCGTATTTGAAAAGCCGCGCTTCACGGGTCCACAGGTCCATGATGCCGCCGTCGCTGACGAGGTCGTCGGATACACCCTGAATGAAGCAGGCATGGGGCTGGGGATGCTCGTACGCACTTTTGGACTTCACCAGCTTGCCGGTTTCAAAGTCTACATAGTGGTGCCCTTGCGCAGGACCATCGATGCCATACGCCCAATGAAGACCGGTGTTGAACCACTGCGGAGAGTTTGGTGCCGCCATTTGGGCCGCGAGCATGAAACGCATTTCGTCAAAGAAGGTGCGTGCATCTTCTTCGCTATCGAAATAACCACCCTTCCAGCCCCAATAGGTCCAAGTGCCGGCTAGCCGGTCAAAAACTTGCTTTGCGCTACTCTCGCTGCCATAGCGTTTGTCTTTTGGCATGTTCGCGAGGGCTTCTTCATCCGCCACTTTCCGCCACAACCAGCTCGGCACATTATCCTCTTCCACAGGTTTGAGTGCCTGCGGTACACCAGCTTTGCGGAAGTATTTCTGGGCAATGATATCTGTCGCTACCTGACTCCAGCCCTTAGGGACTTCAACATCAGGCATTTGAAAGACAATGGTGCCGTCCGGATT
Source organism: Kordiimonas sp. (assembly GCF_965216265.1). Classification (GTDB taxonomy): domain Bacteria; phylum Pseudomonadota; class Alphaproteobacteria; order Sphingomonadales; family Kordiimonadaceae; genus Kordiimonas. The sequence continues at coordinate 110,658 of NZ_OZ244153.1, read as the reverse complement.
GCGAATTTCGCTAATGGCTGTCCGCCATTCAAGCCCAGCATATGGACAGGATACATCTTTCGAAAAATGGCGTTCGATACGCATTAGGTTCCCCCGTGAGATTTCCACCCAGACATTGCTGGTAAATTACTGGACAATTGTGGGTGCGGGGTGTCCGTCAGGATGTGTCATTAGCCGCCCAAGCTGGTGACGTACTGATAATCTATGGTCGTGCCGCTACCTTCACTAACCCACAATATCTTGTGGGTGCGCCCTTGTTGGCCACAAGTTTAGGGCTGAATATCTGCGAACAACAAGGCTTATTTTCTATATATTGTGGTTGACAGCCGACGAAGCACTAGGCGACGCACTTCGACTCACGGCAGGACAATGAGTCGATGAATTTGCCTTAATCTGCACACAAATTTTACCTACACAGAACTATGCGGAACAACGTGCATAGACCGCTCGCGAATCAGATGCGGGAGGCGCCGGGGTGTTTTGTATTGGTGAAGAATTGTCGTGTGTGAGCCCTTGCTGCTTTTCCTTGGGCAGCAAACGTGCTAAACGACCCGAAATTGACCGAGTAAGTATGGAAATGTCGCTATGGCTGGTTTGATCTCGAAACTGTTTTCTTCACCCATCTTCACCTGGTGGAACAGCGCAACGATTGGCACGCTCCTCTTCACAAGCCGCAAGGGTGTGAAAGTAGGCGAGGACGATCAAGGCAATGTCTATTACAGAGAAAAGAACGGCCGCAAGCGCTGGGTGATCTACAAAAATGGCCCGGTGGAAGCGTCACGTGTTTCCGCAGACTGGCACGGGTGGCTGCACTACACCATGAAGGATGCGCCAAGCGAGACGCCTCTGGTTAAAAAAGCATGGGAAAAAGAGCACCAGCCAAACAAAACCGGCTCGGCTGAGGCTTATCTTCCTGCTGGGGCTTTGGGCGTTGCTGGCGAACGTGCCGCTACTGCCTCTGATTACGAAGCCTGGAAACCCTGATAGCGGTCTAACGCTGATGGGGTGATGCCAGGCAACGATGACGGAAGAAATTTATGTCGAGTAATTTGGTTGAAAGTCTGATCGGCGCGCTTGTTCTTATTGTCGCGGGTTGGTTTCTGGTTTTTGCGTACGAACGTACGGACGGCGCTGTGGCCGAAGGTTACGTGCTCTCTGCTCGTTTTGACCGCATTGACGGTCTTGGCGTAGGCGCGGATGTGCGGCTTTCTGGTATCAAGGTCGGGACCATTGTCGCAAGCGACCTCGACCCGCAAACTTATCAGGCAATCGTTAAATTTTCGGTGACAGAGCAAGTTAAGCTTCCGCTTGATACAGCGGCTGCTATCACATCTGAAGGTCTTCTTGGTGGCTCTTATCTGAGCCTTTTGCCTGGTGGTTCACTTGATAATCTTGCGGCTGGAGATGAAATTTCTGAGACGCAGGGCGCGGTTGACCTTATCGGGTTACTTGGCAAATTCATGTACGGCGACAGTGATGGCGGCAAGAAAGAATAGGATTGCCGCGCGCATCGCGGTGATTTTCTGCGCTTTTATGCTTTCTGCACCGCTTGTGGCTGCACAAGATACCTTGGGGCGGGGTGCGGAAGCCAAGGGCAATATCAGCCACAGTACGGTAACTTTACGCGCGCTGGACAAGATTACCGCCCGTATCACGGAAATTGAGCTTCCTGTGGGGGAAGAGGGGCATTTTGGCACCCTTGCCCTCAACGTTAGATACTGCCGCACCAGACCGCCAATTGAGCCGCCGGAAACCTTCGCTTATATCGAGGTTGACGATATGAAACGGGGCGGCACCCGTGAACGGGTTTTTGAAGGATGGATGGTCGCATCAAGCCCAGCGCTGAACGCGCTCGAGCATCCTGTTTATGACGTTTGGGTAATGAGCTGCAAAACTGATTCTCCGGAAGCCCAGGGTGACAGCCGCTGAAAATCGGTGCCTTCCTGCATGAGTGCTTGTTCAAGCCGCTCATGATATTCCTGCCTTGAAATCTCTCGAGTACCAAACTGTTGAAGGTGCGTTGTGATGAACTGTGTATCCAGCAGCGTGAAGCCACCCGCCTTGAGGCGTCCAACAAGGTGTACTAGCGCGACCTTGCTGGCGTTGGTTTTTGTGTGAAACATGCTTTCACCGAAAAATGCTCCGGCGAGGGAAACACCGTAAAGCCCGCCCACTAGTTCGTCTTCTAACCAGCATTCAACAGAATGGGCGAAGCCTCGGCGGAAGAGGTCGGTATATAGTTCTTCAATACGTTCACTGATCCAGGTGGTTTCCCGGCCACGTGCGGGCATGGAACAGCGGCCGACAACATCGCGAAAGGCTGTATCGACCTTAACGTCGAATTTTTCCTGGCGGACGAGCTTGGCGAGGGATTTGGGGACATGAAAATGGTCTAGTGGGATAATACCGCGGGCGTCAGGGTCGACCCAGAAGAGCTCGTCGTCGTCCCGGCCTTCAGCCATAGGAAAAACGCCAGAGGCGTATGCCTGCAGAAGGAGATTAGGGGTTATGCTATCGTGTGGCATAACCCCTAATTTACATTATTGTGGCTTGTTGTTTTCAAGGAATTTTTCAAGCCAGTGGATATCATAGTCCCCGTTCTTGAAATCCTCGTTGTTCATCAGGGCCTGATGAAGCGGGATCGTGGTGACGACACCGTCGATCACATATTCTTCTAGCGAGCGCCGCAGCCGCAACAAACAGCCTTCCCGCGTATAACCAGACACAATCAGCTTGGCGACCATGCTGTCATAATAAGGCGGGATCCTGTAGCCGGAGTATACGGCGCTGTCACAGCGCACGTTCAAGCCGCCCGGCGGGTGATATTGTGTCACATTGCCGGGGCTGGGCATGAAGGTATAGGGATCTTCAGCATTCACGCGGCATTCAATGGCGTGACCAAAGAAACGCACCATGTCCTGCGTGTAGGAAAGTTTCTCACCTGAGGCGACCCTGATCTGTTCCCGCACAATATCAATGCCGGTGATCATCTCTGTTACGGGGTGTTCCACCTGAAGGCGGGTGTTCATCTCAATGAAATAAAACTCACCGTCTTCATAGAGAAACTCGATCGTGCCTGCACCGCAATAGCCGAAATCAGCCATCGCTTTGGATACAACGCCGCCCATGCGTTCCCGCGTTTCAGTGTCGATCACCGGGGAAGGGGCTTCCTCAAGCACTTTCTGGTGGCGGCGTTGCAGGGAACAATCCCGCTCGCCCAAGTGGATGCAGTTGCCGTGGCTGTCGCCAATGATCTGGAATTCAATATGGCGCGGCTTCTGTAGAAATTTCTCAATATAAACCGCATCGTCACCGAAAGCGGCTTTGGCCTCTGTGCGGCAGGTTTGCAGCTTGCGTGGCAACTCGTCCTCGCTGCGAACGATCTGCATACCGCGACCGCCACCACCGGCTGACGCCTTAATGATGACAGGAAACCCGATTTCACGGCAAACCTTGCGGGCTTCCTCGTCTTCGGTGATCCCGCCTTCGGAACCGGGAACCACAGGAATGCCAAGCTTTTTGACGGTTTCCTTAGCTGTGATCTTGTCACCCATCATGCGGATGTGTTCAGGCGTTGGGCCGATGAATGCGATTTCATGTTCGCCGACGATCTCGGCAAAATGCGCATTCTCGGAAAGGAAGCCGTAGCCGGGGTGAATAGCATCAGCACCTGTAATTTCTGCCGCAGAAATGATGGCGGGGATATTCAGGTAGCTCTGCGCGGACGCAGGCGGGCCAATACAAACGGTTTCGTCCGCAAGGCGAACGTGCATAGCATCACTATCAGCCGTGGAGTGCACAGCCACCGTTTTGATGCCCATCTCATGACAGGCACGGTGGATACGAAGTGCAATTTCTCCCCGGTTAGCGATCAGGACTTTTTCAAACATTTGATGCTGCCCTTATTCGATAATGCAGAGGGTTTCACCAAATTCTACTGGCTGGGCATCGGCGAAGAATATCTCTTTCACCGTGCCTGCCTTTGGTGAAGAAATCTGGTTCATCACCTTCATGGCCTCAATGATGAGCAGCGTATCGCCTTCCTTGACCTTGTCGCCCACTTTTACAAAAGCGTCAGCACCCGGTGTTGGTGCCGTATAGGCAGTACCAACCATAGGAGCAGGCACAGCGCCTGGGTGGTCAGCCGGGTTAGCAGCAACTGGGGCGGCAGCTGGTGCCGCAGTTGCTGCGGAAGGCGCTGCGGATGCAGGTGCAGCGTTAGAGGCAGCAGGAGCCGTATAGTTTACGTTAGCTGGCACTTCGCGGGCAACGCGAATGCGGAAATCTTCTTCTTCCACCTCAATTTCAGAGAGGGTGGATTTATCCAGAAGCTCAGCGATTTCACGGATAAGTTCTTTATATTCTTTGATTTTAGACATGCATTAAGGCCCTTAACCCTTGATCGTTATTTGACGCGCAGCATACTCGCTATGGCGTCAATCGCAAGCACATATCCAACCGCGCCAAATCCGCAAATCACCCCTTCGGCAACGTCCGAAATATAGGAGTGATGGCGAAATTCCTCCCGCGCAAAAATATTGGAAAGATGTACTTCAATGACAGGCGTCTTGATTGCAGCTATCGCATCCCGGATCGCAACGGATGTATGAGTATACGCACCGGCGTTAAGAATAATGCCAGCGGTATCATCCGCCCCTTCCTGAACCCAGTCCACCAGCGTGCCTTCGTGATTGCTTTGGCGGAAATCGATCATAAAGCCACGGCTCTGCGCATGCTCTTTCAGCATGGCGCCAATTTCCGGCAAGGTTTGCGAGCCATAGGTTTCCGGCTCACGGCTACCCAACAGGTTAAGATTGGGGCCATTGAGAACCAGTATTCTTGGCATCTCTCTATCACTCATAGAACACGTCCAATGTTTCGACAGACTGCTTGAAGCCCTTTGTATAATGCCATATGCATGGCATGCAAAGCTGCATCGACAAGAATTCGAGCGGAAATTTTCAGCAAAAGATGCGACAAGAGCATTTAAGGACAAGAGTATCGTGATCAGTATCACCGTTAATGGCGAAGCCAAAAAACTGCCAAAGGGGCAGCGACTTGCCGAATTTCTCAAGAGTATTGGCCTTGAACCTTCCAAGGTAGCCGTTGAGCGCAACCTTGAGATTGTGCCCAAATCGACCTTTGCGGAGGTGGAACTTCAGGACGGTGACCAGCTGGAAATTGTACATTTTATTGGCGGAGGAAATAGCACCGTGGCAGGACAAAGTGATGGTTGGCAACTTGCGGGCAAAACATATAACTCCCGCCTGATTGTAGGCACCGGGAAATACAAGGACTTTGACGAGACGGCAAAAGCCGTTGAAGCGTCGGGCGCTGAGATTGTGACCGTAGCCGTCCGCCGGGTGAATGTTTCCAACCCCAACCAGCCGATGCTGGTGGATTATCTCGATCCCAAGAAGATCACATATCTACCAAACACTGCAGGCTGTTTTGACGCTGACAGCGCGGTGCGGACGCTAAGGCTTGCCCGCGAAGCTGGTGGTTGGGACCTTGTGAAACTTGAGGTGCTGGGTGACCAGAAAACATTGTACCCAAATATGCTGGAAACCTTCAGTGCGGCAGAAGCGCTGATCAAAGACGGTTTCAAGGTCATGGTTTACTGTTCTGACGACCCAATTGCGGCGAAAAAGCTGGAGGATATGGGCTGCGTGGCCATCATGCCCCTTGGCGCGCCCATTGGCTCAGGCCTCGGTATCCAAAACCCGGTTCAGATCAGGTTGATGATCGAGCAGGCCAACGTGCCTGTGCTGGTGGATGCAGGCGTTGGAACGGCCTCTGATGCTGCCGTTGCCATGGAGCTTGGCTGTGACGGTGTTTTGATGAACACGGCGATCGCAGAAGCCAAAGATCCCATTCGTATGGCGCGGGCTATGAAGCTGGGCGTTGAGAGTGGGCGGCTGGCGTACCTCGCGGGGCGGATGCCCAAAAAACGCTATGCGGATCCTAGTTCGCCGCTTTCAGGTTTGATTTAGTCGTCTGAGTACAGGACGATAGGAAAAGGCCGCTTTGAGCGGCCTTTTTTTGGTTTTGACTGTTAGTTGCTCGGTGAAGCGCTGGCCAGTTTCTCTCTCGCCCGGGCGACAGCCTGCCTTAGCCTGTCGTATCCTTCTGCACCAAGTACAACATCTTTACCGATGATGTAGCCAGGTGTGCCTTCAAAGCCGATGTCCTGGCCAATAGCCAGTGTATTACCGATGCGCTTGTCGATGAGCTTATCTGCCATATCCGCCTTGAGTTGCGTTAGGTCAAGGCCGACGCTTGTGGCGGTTTTATAGATTAGCTCTTCTGTCACGGATGCACCCGCGCCCATCAGCGCGACGTGAAATTCTTCAAATTTGCCTTGCTTGTTGGCTGCTAACGCTGCTTGTGCAGCCATGCGGGAGAGCGCTTTTTCTTCAGGCCGATCAAGGATAGGGAATTGCTTGGGAAGTAGGCGAATATTGCCGTCTTCTTTCACTAAGCGCATAACTTCAGGGAAGTGGCGGCGGCAATAACCGCAGCGATAGTCAAAAAATTCAACAATGGTTACATCACCGTCTGGATTACCAATTACCGGTGCACCCTTGTCTTCCTCGAGGAAGCTTCTGTACATCTCGATGGATGGCAGCATTTGCGCAACTGATTGGCGGCGCTGAAGTTCCCGAATTGCATACATAACAATCTCTGGATTCTCGAGCAGGTAGTCCTGCAGCACCGCCTCAATTTTTGCCCTCTCTGCCGGGTCTACCGCCACAGCGTCAGGTTTGTCCTGAGCACTGGCGGGCTGAAGGGTGACCGCTGCCGTCAGGGCGGCGGCAACAAATGTAGATTTTATTGTCATAGAGTTTGGTACTTTCTACTCAAATTCCTGCAGGCGTTGCCGATCTTGCTGGCGACGCTGCCGTTCTTGTTGGCGTCTGAATTTTTCTGCGGCCTCTTGCGACACATAAAGGATATCCTGCGCGCGCAGCCACTCTGGTGTGCCTTCGTCAAAACCTTCCATCGCACGCTGAGCATGCATTACAGCCTGCATTGGCGACCCGCCAGAATAGAAACGTTCAGCTGTTGCGAGGCTGGCCTCAGCTTCCCGACCCATCCAGGCATAGGCTTTGGCAAGGTTAAACCAGGCAAAACTATTGTTTCGGTCCTGCCGGGTGGCAGCTTCGAGAATAGGGATGGCATCCGCCATCAGTTTTTCATCCTCGGTTGAAACCATGGCCTGACCCAGAGCCGTTGCGATGAGCGGTTGGCGTGGGGCGAGTGCTACAGCCTGCTTGAATACCGGCAGGCTTTGTTCAACACGGCCGTTTTCAAACAGTATCTGGCCCTTGATCTCATAAAAATAAGGATTGTTAGGCTCCATCGCGATAAGGGCATCAGCTTCGCTGAGCGCTGCGTCCCACTCAAGTGCCTTGTGATATGCGTACACGCGAGCATAACGTGCCGATGCACTGGTATCACTTAGTGGATAGTCCCTCAGCGTACGCCGGGGTTCAAAAAGATAGCCCGCCAACTTGGCTTTCAGCCGGTTGAACTTTTCATTCATATCGGGATTCGGTGGCTGTCCTGCATAGGGGCTATCGCCGACAACTTCTTGTAGTTGCATGATACGTGTACGGTTAAGCGGGTGGCTGCGTACGTAAGGGTCCTGCCGTACTTGCGCAAGAATCTCCTGATCACGAAGCTTTTCAAAGAAGGCAATCATGCCCTCACCCGGGATTCCTGCTTCTTGCAGGTAGCGGGCGCCAGCAAGGTCGGCCTCGCTTTCCTGTCCGCGGCTGTAGGCTAGAAACTGGCCCTGCGCCATGGACTGGCCTGCCATCATGATGCCCATGCCTGCATCAGCGCCACCGGCAAGAATTGCAGCAGCGCCAAGCACCATAGAGAGAATAGAGGTTGTGCCAGCTGTGCCGAGAGCACTCGCCGTCCGCACCCTGTGTCCACACGCGATATGGCAGGTTTCGTGTGCCATAACGCCCAGAAACTCGTTCACATTATTGGCTTCAAGGATAAGGCCTGAGTGAATGAAGATATTCTGGCCACCTGTTACAAACGCGTTGATCGAATTATCATGAAGGAGATAAAGGTGCACGGAACTGGGGTTTAGCCCGGCTGCAATAAAGATGGGATCGGAGACTTCATGGAGAAAGTCTTCTGTTTCTGCATCCCTGAGGATCGACTGCGCCTTTGCGGCAGAAAAGGGCAGCACGAGCAGAAGCAAAATAGACGTGGTTATCTGTTTAAAGGCTTTTGACAAAATAATTCTCCAACACCGTGTGCGAACGCTAGGCTCCGAGGCCTTAATCGTCAATGAACAATGATTGACAAGCGCGTGAAAGCCGATCTCGAGCGATTATAAAATAGAAAGGCGGCGAAGCTGTGGCCTCGCCGCCTTAATCTTGTCACCTGCGCGGGTGGTTAACCGAAAGTGCGCTGCCACCACCCTTTACGCTTTGGGCCGCCTTCGCCCTCCGCTGGCGCTGTAGGTGCGGCCTCCGCTGAATCAGCGTCGGCGCTCACCTTGATAGACTGCACAGGCTTTTCTTTTGCTGCGGGCTTTTTAGCCGCTGGCTTAGCGGGTGCCTTTTTCTCAGACTTGACCACAGGCGCTTTGGGGGCTGCTTCAGTAGCGACAGTTGTCTCAGCTTCCTCTGCTTTCTTCGGCGCGCGTCTGCGGCGGGCAGGAGCCTTGGCTTCCTTCTTCGCTTCAGGTGCCGCTGCCTCATCAGCAACAGGCGCTGCCTCTGTGGTTTCGGCCGCTACCTTATCTGCAGCTTTGCGCCGTGGGCGCCGCTTTGGCTTTTCATCTGCAGGAACTGCGTCTGATGCAGCCGCGTCACTCGTTTGTACCTCACTTGCTGCAGTTTCTAATGCAGGCTCAGCTTTCTTGCGGGTGCGCCTACGCGGCTTTGGCTTTTCTTCCTGTGCTGCAGCCTCTGCCGCACCGGGTGCGTTATCCGGTGCAGCATCTGCTGCCGCGTCTTGCGGTGCATCGTCAGCTTTTTTGACAACGCGGCGTCTACGACGGGCTGGCTTCTGCGGCTCTGCGGTTTGTTCTGCAGGTGCTTCATCAGCCGCTACAGCTGGCGTTTCGGGGCTTGTGCCCTCGGATATACCAGCTGCTTCTCCATCGGTATTCTGCTGTTCAGCGTTCTGATCGGCAGGGCGTTCACGACGACGGCGTCCTCCGCGGCTTCCACGACGACGGCGTGGCCGTTCCTCGCGTTCACCACCGGTTTCGTCACCTTCAGCTTTATGAGCTTCAGCGCCGCCTTGTGCATCGTCTGCCGCTGCTTCGCCTGCGGTAGATTCCGGGCCTTGTGCTGCTGCATTTTCGGTGTTTTCGTCACCACGCCTACGCCTACGACGCCTACGACGCTTGCGGCGAGGTTTATCATCCTCAGATTTTTCTTCAACGCGATGGGCTTCAGGACGATGAGCCTCAGCGTGCTCTTCCTCAATAACCGGGGCCGGGCTCACGGGAGCTGCAGGGCCAATTGGCAGGGCGCTGGCCGCTCCGTCCGGTTTAACAGCGGCGTTTTCAACCGGGCCATCGGCTTTACCGCCAGCGACGTGTGCTTCGCGTGTAACTTCCACTTCAGCAGGTGCCATGCTCGGTGAAGACAGTACCTCGATGATAAAGTCGTAGCTGCTCTCAAGATCGGAAAGCATCGCGCGTTTCTTGTTGAGAAGATAGATCGCGACCTCGGGGCTCGCTGTTACCCGAACAACCGAGCTGCGCCCACGAATGCCTTCTTCCTCTAACTGGCGCAGAACCATAAGCGCTGCGGATTCGACTGAGCGAACTACGCCCGTGCCGCCACAGGCATTACAGGTTTCCATGCTGGCTTCAAGAAGGTTAGGGCGCAAACGTTGGCGCGACATTTCCATCAAGCCAAAGCTGGAGATGCGGCCTACCTGGATACGCGCACGGTCGTTCTTGAGAACATCCTTCATGCGGCGCTCAACAGCGCGGTTGTTGTTGCGCTCTTCCATGTCGATAAAATCAATCACGACGAGGCCAGCCATGTCGCGGAGGCGAAGTTGACGGGCAACTTCCTCAGCCGCTTCCATGTTGGTTTTAAGCGCTGTTTCTTCGATATTATGTTCGCGTGTGGCCCGTCCAGAGTTCACATCAATGGATATGAGAGCTTCGGTTGGGTTGATCACGATATAACCGCCGGAGCGCAGTTGCACCACAGGTTGGTACATAGCTTCCAGGTGGTTTTCGACCTGATACCGGTGGAAAAGCGGGATGCGGTCCTTGTAATGCTGCACTTTTTTCGCGTGGCTTGGCATCAAAAGCTTCATGAAGTCCTTCGCTGCGCGGTAGCCTTCATCGCCTTCAACCAAAATCTCGTCAACATCGCGGGTGTAAAGGTCCCGGATGGTACGTTTGATCAGGTTGCCTTCCTCATAAACGAGGGCAGGGGCGACCGACTGAAGCGTCAGTTCACGAATGCCATTCCAGAGACGAAGCAGGTATTCATAATCGCGCTTCACCTCGGCTTTGGTGCGTTTCATGCCAGCGGTACGGACAATAAGGCCCATTTCTTCCGGGACCTGCATGTCGGAAATCATCTTTTTCAGGCGCTTGCGGTCAGTAGCGCTTGAAATTTTACGGCTGATGCCACCTGAGTGCGTTGAGTTAGGCATCAATACACAGTAGCGACCCGCAAGTGAAAGATAAGTGGTGAGCGCTGCGCCTTTGTTGCCGCGTTCTTCCTTAACCACCTGAACCAACAGCACCTGACGGCGTTTGATCACTTCCTGGATGTTATATTTGCGCTTGAGGGCACGAAGACCACGCCGACGTGCGGCGGCTTCTTCGATTTCGGCGTCTTTCTCGTCTTCGTCGCTGGCTTTGACGTCGGGTGCTTCATCGCCATCTTCATCGTCGTGCTTTTCAGCGGGCGAGGCGACTTCTGCAGGGACATCGTCATGCGCTATTGTTTCTGCAACAGCCTGGGTTTCTGCAGCCAGCAGTTCTTCCCTGTCTTCGACCGGGATCTGATAATAATCAGGATGAATTTCGCTGAAAGCTAGGAAGCCATGACGGTTACCGCCATATTCCACAAACGCCGCCTGCAGGGATGGCTCAACACGAGTTACACGTGCGAGGTAGATATTCCCTTTAAGTTGGCGTCTTGTTGCAGATTCGTAGTCAAACTCCTCTACGCGGCTTCCCTTAACAACTGTGACCCGCGTCTCTTCAGAGTGACGCGCGTCGATAAGCATTCTTGTCGACATAAACTACTTCTCCGGATGCTCAGCCGCGCGGGCACGCCCTCAGAAAGGGGGGCGCTGGCTAAGTCCAATTTATATGATGTTATTTCAGTAGGTGTGGAGTAGGCAGTCCCCGGAAGACCACAGACAACAAAAGATGGTCGCTGCCCAATAGATATAGGCAGACCTGTCTTATGTTTTTTCAATGCGCAAAGCCTTTTGGCCATTGCCGGTTCTTGTCCTTATTCGGCTTTGGGTCCGGTGGCGAGCAAGGCATAAAGCCAGCCCACGAGAGCGTTCCGTCAAAGCCAGACCCGCCGCGCGCATGCGGCCGGTCGGTAAACTCGCAGGGTTAAAATAGTGAAGTCGGGCAAGCATTACAATCTAAATTGTTGTTCTACTGCAATGATGTTGCTGATTTGCCGTAATAAAGTGGCAAAAGAGCCCGATTGTCGCCACGCAGATTTGTTTCTCTTGAGAGATTAAGGCGTTGTTCATAGTATGGGCGGCAAAATCAGGGTGAAGGAAGTGTTCGTGGGGATTTTTTGTGCTGCGTCTGTTTAATTTGATTTTGCTCATTGTCGGCACATTCATGTGTGCCGCAGCGCCTTCAGCGGCCAAGGATGTGCAGATAGACGGCCTTAGGTTTGGGGTCAATGGCGAGACGACACGGTTTGTCCTGGATATATCCAATGAGACAGAGCCAGGCATTTTCCTGCTGGCTGACCCTTACCGGGTTGTGATCGATCTTCCTGAAGCAAACTGGCATGCAAACAGCGCTGTTCAAACGACAGGACTGGTTGAAGGATACAGGCACGGCCTTTTTGCACCTGGTGTTTACCGTATTGTTCTGGACCTGAAAGAAGCCGCGACGGTTAAAACCGCTTTCAGCCTGCCGCCGCGCGGCCAGTATGGGCACCGTTTTGTTCTCGATTTGGAACCTGCGACGCGCAGCAATTTCCTCGCGGCTGTGCAAAGCAGTAAAAATGAACGCCCTGTTGTCACGAGCGCATCGGTGCCGGATGTGACAGCACCCCGCAAACGCATTGCAGGTAAACGAATTGTGGTTATTGATCCCGGGCATGGCGGCCCGGACCCCGGTAACTTGGGAGCTATAGGTGTTTACGAGAAAGTGGTTGTGCTGGAGATTGCGCGCGCTATCCGTGATGAACTTAATAGAACAGGACGTTATGAAGTTCACATGACAAGGGACCGGGATATATTTCATCCGGTGCGCGAACGGTTCAGGATCGCACGGCGGCACCGAGCTGACTTATTTATCAGTGTGCACGCTGACTCTATAGCTAACTCAAAGGTGAGCGGAGCGAGCGTTTATAACCTTTCGGAAACTGCCTCAGATAAAGAAGCAGGTAGACTCGCTGCTCGCGAGAACAAGTCTGATGTGATCGCGGGGGTAAACCTTGATGAGGCGGACGATGATGTTTCAAGTATTCTGATCGACCTGGCGCAGCGAGAGACGATGAATTTCTCAGCGCAGTATGCCAATATTCTTGTGCAGGAGTTAGCGCGCGACGTGCCCATGCTGGGGCGTAGCCACCGGTTTGCCAATCTTGGCGTACTTAAGGCGCCCGACGTTCCGTCCATCCTTCTTGAGGCTGGTTATCTGACAAACAAGACAAATGCACGTTTTATTAACAGTGACAGCGGGCGCAAGAAGATTGCTCAGGCAGTGCGCAGGGCGACTGACAGATATTTTCAGCAGATGGTCGCGCTGGGGCGTTGAGGTTATAACAATCCCTAAAAATTTGAGGCGATAATTGCACGCGCTACAGCAAAGTGCCATAAGGCGGCATCTGGTGCCATAAGGGCGACACAATCTGGTGCAAAACCTGTATATTGGTGTCAGTTTCTAGATAAGACCCATACGAGGCCATGACAGACTTAGAACAAAAGAAAACCGATGAGACGCCGGTGAAAACCAAGCGCCCGCTTTGGCGGCGGTTGCTTAAGTTTGGTTTGATCTCTGGCGTTTTGGGCGTTGTTGTGGCTGGTGGTGCGGTGTTGTGGGCGATCATCTACTATGGCCGTGACCTGCCTGATTATCGTCAGCTCGCAAACTATGAACCGTCGATTGTTACGCGCATACACGCGGGCGACGGTAGTTTGCTGACAGAGTTTGCACGCCAGCAGCGGCTTTTTGTGCCCATCAATGTGGTGCCGGAAGGCCTGATTGAGGCGTTTCTTGCAGCCGAAGACAAAAACTTCTATGAGCATGACGGTTTGGATTACCTAGGCATGGTCCGAGGCAACCTGAGAAACGTGCTCAATGTGCTTAGGGACCGACCCTTGCAAGGCGGCTCAACTATTACACAGCAGGTGGCTCGTACATTTCTGCTGACGCTCGATCAGAGACTTGACCGCAAGATCAAGGAAATGATCCTGACGCTGCGGATCGAACGAGCATTCTCCAAGGACCGCATTCTTGAGCTGTATCTGAACGAAATCTATTTTGGCAACCGTTCGTATGGGGTTGCGGCTGCGGCACTGAACTATTTCAACAAGGCGCTCAATGAGCTGACGGTTGCTGAAATGGCGTATCTGGCCGCGCTACCAAAAGCACCAAACAACTATCACCCTGTTAGAAATAAGGAACGCGCGGTTGGCCGCCGGGACTGGGTCCTGTCTCGAATGTATGAACTTGGTCATATCGATGAGGCCACATACCGGGTGGCAGTTGCGGAAGACCTGGTGATGCACGAACGCGAAGGGCACGCACGCTTTGAAGCCGAGCATTTTGCGGAAGAAGTACGTCGCAGGGTAGGCCGTATGTATGGCGACCGTGTACTGTATGAAGGTGGGCTTTCTGTTCGCACTTCCCTGGAGCCAAGGTTGCAGGCAATTGCGGAACGCACCTTGCGCGAAGGTTTGGTGGCGTACGATCGCCGCCACGGTTGGCGCGGACCGGTCGGTCGCACTGTAATGGATAGCGAGTGGGCCGAACGTTTGCGCGCCTTCAAGAAGCCACTAGGCTTTGCAAGCTGGTCGCTTGCAGCGGTACATGAGGTTCGCGAAGACGGTGCCATTATCGGACTAAAAGACGGCAGTTTTGGTTTTGTGCCGTTTGACGAAATCACTTGGGCGCGAGCATGGCGTCAGGGTGAGCGTTTGGGCCCCAGTGTTAAGGATACCGCCCAGGTGCTTTCTGTTGGCGATGTTATTGCTATTGAAGCACTGAACGCAGACCAGACAACGACGATCTCCACATTCTGGAATGCCAAGGGCGACTCTATTGGCACTGTCCAGAATTATGCCTTGCGACAAGTACCGGAGATTGACGGTGCCTTGGTTGCGATGGACCCGCATACAGGCAGGGTACTCGCCATGGTCGGCGGATTTGATTATGCCGCAAGCCAGTATAACCGCGCGGTTCAAGCAGAGCGGCAGCCCGGGTCCGCCTTCAAGCCATTCGTGTATGCGGCGGCGCTTGATAATGGCTTTACACCGGCCAGCCTTGTCCTGGATGCACCATTTGTCATTGACCAGGGTGACGGCCTTGGAAAATGGAAACCGAAGAACAGTTCCAATAAGTTTTATGGTCCCAGCACGTTGCGTTTGGGTATTGAAAAATCCCGCAACCTGATGACCGTGCGCCTCGCACAGCATCTGGGCATGGGCACGGTAATGGATTATGCAGGCAAGTTTGGTCTTGCTGAGAATATGGAGCCATCACTTGCCGCATCGCTGGGTGCCGGTGAGGTCACGTTGCTGCAACTGACGGCCGCTTACGGCATGCTCGTTAATGGCGGTAAAGAGGTGTCACCTTCCCTGATTGACCGAATTCAGGACCGTCGTGGTGATACTGTCTATCGTCACGATGATCGTATATGCATGCCTTGCGACCTAACGTGGGACAGAAACCAGCGTGAACCCCAGTTGCCGGATAACCGTAAGCAGGTGTTGGACCCACAGACCTCTTATCAGATGGTATCCATGCTGCAGGGTGTTGTTGAGAACGGCACTGGCCAGAAAATCAAGTGGCTCAGAAAACCCCTTGCAGGTAAAACCGGAACGACCAACGATAGCCTTGATGCCTGGTTCATTGGCTTTTCCGCCGATCTTGCTGTTGGTGTTTTCACGGGGTTTGACCGCCCGCGCTCACTCGGCGACGGGGAGGAGGGCTCGTCCGTTGCTGTACCTATATTCCGGGACTTTATGGCTGACGCGCTTAAAAACGAACCTGGGGTACCTTTTCGTATGCCGTCAGGCATTCGACTGGTGCGCGTGAACGCCGAAACAGGCCAGCCAGCAACGATTGGGGACGCGAACATCGTGCTTGAAGCTTTCAAGCCGGGTACTGAACCTCGGGCAGGGCAATACGCAGTGCTTGACGGTTCGCTTGAAGACGCTAAAACAAAAAGCACAATTCGAAAAGGCACCGGCGGGATTTATTGACCGCCCCGAACGTTCGTTTCGGGCCACTCTGGATAGAAGGATTTTGTTTATGCGTGCGGAAGCTCAGGCAACCGTAGACCAACTCCAGCAGTCAATGGCGCTGCTGAGGAGGCATCTTTGACTGGGATAGAGCTTTATTGAGGCTTGAGGAGCTTAATGCCCTCGCTGAAGATCCTGACCTTTGGAACGACCCACAAAACGCACAGAAGCTGATGCGCGAGCGCACCAAGCTTGATGACGCTATCACGGCTGTGCGTGAAATCGGCGATGACCTTGAGGCCACGATTGAGATTATCGAGCTTTCAGAGATGGAAGACGATGAAGATATGATCAAAGAGGCCGAGATCCAGCTCAAGCAATTGGCGGAACAGGCGAAAACGGCCGAGCTGAAAGCGCTGTTGTCAGGCGAGGCCGACGGCAATGATACCTACGTGGAAATTCATTCGGGCGCAGGCGGGACAGAGAGCCAGGACTGGGCTTCGATGTTGTTCCGTATGTATATGCGCTGGGGCGAGAAGCGGGGCTTCAAGGTTGAGACGGTACAGTATATGGCGGGAGAAGAAGCAGGCATTAAGTCAGCGACGCTGCAGATCAGAGGCGAGGATGCCTACGGTTGGCTCAAGACCGAATCTGGCGTTCACCGTCTTGTTCGTATCTCGCCCTATGACAGCAACGCCCGTCGACACACCAGTTTTGCATCGGTTTGGGTGTATCCAGTGATTGACGATTCGATTGAGATCGATATCAACGAAGGCGACCTCAAGGTCGATACATACCGGGCATCCGGTGCGGGTGGTCAGCACGTGAATACGACCGACTCCGCGGTCAGGATTACCCACCAACCATCAGGTATTGTTGTTCAGTGCCAGGCGGAACGCTCACAACATAAAAATCGCGCTGCTGCCATGAGCATGTTGAAAGCACGGCTTTACGAGGCTGAATTGCGGCGGCGTGAAGAAGAAGCCAATGCGGTAAACGCCCAAAAGACAGAGATTGGTTGGGGACACCAGATTCGCTCATATGTAATGCAGCCTTACCAGATGGTGAAGGATTTGCGTACGGGCGAAGAATCTGGCCAGCCAGATAAGGTACTTGATGGTGATCTCGATCCATTCATGGCGGCTGCACTGGCAGCTCGTGTACATGGTGAGAACTCGAGCGTAGAAGATATAGATTAATGTGCGGCCACCGTGCCTGCTTAGCCACTTGGGGATGAAACGTGAGCAAAGAAACAGATAACGAAAAAGAAAAAGGCAAATCGGGCAGTGAGCAGATCAACAAGATTCTGTTTGATGCCCGAAAGATATTTATTGTAGGCGAAATTGATCAGGATATCGCCCGCGATACATGCGCGCGTCTGATGGCGATGGATCATGTATCAAATGACCCAATCACGATTGTGATCTCGTCGCCAGGCGGGCATGTGGAATCTGGTGATATGATCCATGACATGATTAAGTTTGTTAAGTCACCGGTTAAAGTGCTTGGGACTGGCTGGGTTGCAAGCGCAGGTGCACTTATTTATGTGGCAGCTGATAAGGAAAACCGGTTTGCGACGCCAAATACGCGCTTCCTATTGCACCAACCATCCGGTGGTGTGCGCGGTGATGCTACCAACATCGATATTCAGGCTGTGCAGATCGTTAAAATGCGGTCTCGTCTCAACAAGATTTTTGCCGACGCTACAGGGCAGAAGTTTGAGAAAATCGAGACAGATGTAGACCGGGATTTCTGGCTTGGCTGTGAAGATGCGGTATCCTATGGGATCGTTGGCAAAATCGTATCGAGCCAGGACGAAGTCGCCTAACCAACATTGTGTGGTACTAAAGCAAAAAAGGGGACGCGTCAGCGTCCCCTTTTTCTTTCAATTGTGGTCATCGCTTATTCGGCAGCGGATGTCTTTGCGACAAAGGATGGTGTCTCATCGGGTGCGGACTTTGCCTTTTCCTTTGGGCTGGATGTGTGGGCAAAACGGCCGGTAAGCTTCGCACCTGATTCAACCGACAGGCTCTCATGATAAACGTCGCCATCTACCACGGCGCTCTTCTCAAGCCGAACAGAGCGAGCACGAATTTCACCGTTCACTGAACCACGGATCGTGACATTGTCGGCCGAAATGGTGCCTTTAACAGCGCCGCTTTCGCCCATCACGAGGCCGCCACAGGTCAGGTCACCCGTAATGCTGCCATCAAGCTGCAATTCACCTACCGTGCGGATATTGCCTTCAATTTCAACATCTGAACCGATGATGGATGGAGTCGGCGCCGAACCAGGGCGGGGCACCGGGTTGTTATTGCTGGCTGGTTTTTTCATGTCTTCCTTGGATTTCGAGAACATCGTTTGCTGCTTTCATATAAGGCATTGGGTCGCGGACTTTTCCATCGAACCACACCTCGTAATGAAGGTGTGTTCCAGTAACACGGCCTGTCTTGCCCATGTCGCCTAAACGTTGACCCAATGTTACCTCGTCTCCCTTTGCGACCCGTATCTTGCGCAGATGGCCATAGCGGGTCTTGAAACCGTTACCATGGTCAACCTCCACCATATTTCCGTATGGGCCATACCATCCCGCATGCACCACCTTACCGCGGGCGGTTGTATAAATCGCAGTGCCGGGCCAGCCGGCGAGGTCAAGCCCTGGATGATTTGCCCAAGTTTTCTTCAATGGGTCCTTGCGACGGCCAAATTTACTGGAAAGATAATATTTCTCAGCTGGTTTGCCGACGGGGAAACTATCGAGAACCATTGTGACCATCTCAAGGCGCTGACGCCCTGTGAACAATTCTGCGTAAATATTTCCGTCTTCCGCGTTAAAAATAGGCTCAAAAGTGACATCCGCCACAAACGGACCGCCTTGGGCGTCTACGTTTGTAGTGAGCTTATCAATAAGGTCTGTGCTCCCAAGCTTGGTAGGCGCCAACACACTATCAATAGCAGCGAGTTCTTTAAAGGCATTGTCGCGCATTGAAGTGGCGAGGCTGCGCTGGCGCATTTCCATGTCTTGCAGGCGATATAGTAAGTTTTTCCGCCGGTCGATATTCGAGTGAACAGCGGCTTGAGCTGTACCTGTACCAAAAATACGCTCGATAAACGTAGAATCCTGCGCTGCAGGATTCAGATTTTCGGACGTATTTGGGCCAGCTTCAGCCGATGATGCGTCGTCGCCCTCTTGGTCAATGGTGGCTGCTTCGGGCAGGGCCTCTGCCGGTGTGCCTACCATTTCTTCAAGGAACTTCTGGCGTGTCTCAAGTTGAAGTGCACGGCGTTCAACTTCCACCTCAAGGGCAGAAAAGTCACTTGAGAGTGCCTGATATTGTGCGCTCATGGTCGAGATTGTGCGGTTTTTTTCCTGCAATGTCAGATCACTGCTCAGGTACGCGTATGAGGTAACGCCGCCCCAAATCAGCGAAATTGATAGTGCAGATGCTATTGACATCTGCGTGTAGCTACCAATGGTAAGGAACCTTACGCGGCCTTCACTTCGCAAGAACAACTGGCGCTCAGGGAAATACCTAGCCCGGAACGCATGAAATTTATCTAATAATGTCAACTCGTTAGCCACGTACTGCCCACGCCTCGTCGTTTCCGTACCCTGATACTCAAGGGTCGCCCCTGACCCAACACTATGATTATTATTGTACTATTCGGTTAATTTTGTCTGCATTCCACCCATTTTAGGGCCTTTGGTCAAGCTTCTTATTCTGCTTCCAGCAACTCTGCAAGGGGTTCATAGAAGCTTGGCGGCATACCGGCACGGCTGCGAGCAGGTTTATTGAACGGCCTTTTAAGGTGTCCGTTAAAGTATTCCTGCACCAACTCCTTGAACCATGCGTCAGCGTCTAGCTCGCCTTTTTTTGCCATATATTTAAACCAGCGAGTACCAGCCGCTACATGAGCGACTTCTTCCTCGTAAATTGTTTGAAGGACTTCTGCTGATGTCGGATCACCGTTTCGCTTGAACTGCTCAACCATTTTTGGCGTGACGTCAAGTCCTCGTGCCTCGAGTACCATGGGAACGATAGCCAGGCGTGCCGGAAGGCTGTCTTTGGTGTCTTCCGCTGACTGCCATAAGCCGTCATGCGCGGGTAGGTCGCCGTAAAAGCTATCATGCGCCTTCAGGCGAGCGCTAAGGAGTGCGAAGTGTCTGGCTTCGTCGTCTCCAACTTGAATCCAGTCATCGGTGAACGTGCGCGGCATAAACTCGCCAAAACGCGCCACAATGTCGAAAGCGAGATCGATAGCATTCAGCTCGATATGAGCCACAGCATGTAAAAGCGCTCGCTTATTGCTCTCGCTACCGCCTTTGCGCCGTTTCGGCATGTCACCAGGGGCCAACAGTTGAGGCTGTGCGGGGCGTGCCGGTCTGGAAGGCGGCCTGACGTTATAGTCGTCTTTCAGCTTACCAGCGCGCCAGGCTGCTGCGACCGCACGCGCGGTCTCAGCCTTCGTACGCGCGCGCTCGGTCTTGAGCACAGCGACGGCTGCCTCGCCAATTGTCTTCCAATCATTGCTCATGAAGTCAAAGCGCTTTCACAGCGTCGAGAACAGCTTGCGCATGGCCTTTTACACGAACTTTGCGCCAAACTTCCCGTACAATGCCTTTATCGTCGATCAGGAACGTGGCGCGCTCAATGCCCATATAGGTGCGGCCATACATGTTCTTCTCAACCCAGACGCCGTAGGCTTCGGTGACGTCGCCATCAACATCAGCCGCGAGTTTTACCTTGAGGTCATGCTTGGCGATAAACTTGTCATGTTTCGTTGCTGTGTCGCGTGACATGCCAACAACCAGGGCACCCGCAGCGGCGAAATCGTCGGCCATTGCCGTGAAGTCTTTCGCCTCCGTCGTACATCCCGGCGTATCATCTTTTGGGTAGAAATAGAGAACAACGTGCTTTCCGCGCAAAGCAGAAAGCGTGATGGTTTCACCATTGTCGCCGGGTAGTGCAAAATCTGGTGCTGGGGCGCCAACTTGGACGGTCATGCGTTCCTCCTTGATTATTCAGTATTCTTGGTCGCTTCGATTGCGGGTTTCTCTATCATATCTTGGAACAAGCTGTATACGGCGCTCTGGTGCAATAGCAGCTCGTCCTTCAAAGCATCGAACGTCTCGGACTGTGTGAGCCGACAGAGAACCTCGCGAATACCTATTGAAATCTGGGTGTCAATGACCTGTGAGCTGCCCAAGCAAAGCCTCAACAAGGACTGTACATTCTGCTCAAATATATGAGCCTTGTGCAGTAGGTTGGCCCCACTTGCGGTGAGTGCCCCGATACCTTGAAGGCGATCAATAGCTGTACCTAAGTCAGGACTAAAGATATCCGGGTTTTTATGGCCTTCACGCAACATGAGGTACTGAGTGATAAACTCCATATCAATCAGGCCACCCCGAACGTTTTTGATTGCCCACATATTCTCCGTGCCAAACTGGCTGTTGAGCTTCAACCGCATGTCATGGACGTGAAGTAGCAGTTGGGCTGCGTCCCTTGGTGCCGTGAGGACCTGTGTGATCGTTTGCTCCAGTGGCGCCTTGATGGCCTCTGGTGCGATGAGAATACGGGCGCGAGTTAATGCCATATGTTCCCACGTCCAGGCGGATTGAATGTAATAGTCTGAGAATGTCTTGAGCGTGACAACCAGCGGCCCCTGTTGTCCCGAAGGACGTAGCCTTGTGTCGACCTCAAAAAGGCGCCCTTCGGGTGTGAGAGCAGTGATAGCCGTAATGATATGCTGACCAAGGCGGGAAAAATACTGACTTGGAGAAAGCGGTTTTACCCCATCTGATTCCGCATTCATATCAGGCACGTGGTAGAGGAATACGATATCTAGGTCTGATGTGCTTGTGAGCTCGCGCCCACCATATTTCCCCATGGCAACAACAGCAATGCCGCCACCTTCAAAACGACCATGCTTCTCGGCAAACTCATCTTCAACTGCGGCAATCAACTGCCTGAGGGAAACGTCTGCAAGACGGGTCATGCCCTCGCCACTCTCCCTGACGTCAGCCAGGGCTTCCAGAAGCTGTATGCCTATTCTGAAGCGCCCGTCGGCGACGAATCTGCGCACGATATCCAAGACATCCTGATAGTCTTTTGCACTAGACAGCATCTGCCTGAGGTAGCTGGCCAGATCCTTTTCGGGCTCAAGCGGATCAAAAAAATCTGGCTCTAGTACCGAATCCCAAAGCTCGGGTTTTTTGGCTAGTGTCTCCGCCAGGGCAGGGGCCAATCCCATCATACGGGCCATCAACCCAAAGAGGGAGGGGTTTGACTGCATAAGAGAGAAAAGCTGCACGCCTGCGGGGAGTTGAGAGATAAACTTGTCAAACCTCGTCAGCGCGGAGATAGGTTGTTGTGTCTCTGAAAATGCCTTGAGGAGGTCGGGTAAAATCTGTTCCAAGAGGCCCTTGGCACGTTCGGTTCTCAACGCACGGTGCCGCCCACGTCGCCAGCCCTCTATCATCGCGGTTGCGGCCCCGGTATCGTCAAACCCAAGTTCCTTCAGCTGCTCAGGCAAGTTTGCTTCAGTGTATCCAGCGGGGGTTGTGGATGCTGTTTCCTCCGGCAATAAGGCATCATAGTGCGCGCTTACCTTTTCCGCGTGAGCCCGCAGTGCTTTCTCAAGCCTAGCAATGTCCGGGAAGCCCATAAAGATAGCTATTCGATGGATTGCATCTTCAATTTCAGGGATTGAGTGTGTCTGTGCGTCGTCAACCATTTGTATGCGGTGTTCGAGTGTGCGTAGAAAGCGGTAAGCTTCAAGGAGCTCTTTGTAGGTTCCAGCTTCAATAAGCTGCTCTGTTACCATGGTCTCGAGCGCATCCAAGGTGCCTCGCACACGCAAGCCGGGGTGCCTGCCTGCATATAATAGTTGGTTTACCTGAGCAAAAAACTCGATCTCCCGAATGCCACCATGCCCGAGTTTTACGTCATATCCCTCGAAACTGGTGTTGGTTTGGCCATAATGTCGGTTGATCTGATTCTTTATTGCCGCGATGTCCCGGAGTGCAACAAAGTCCATATTTTTGCGCCAAACCCAACGCGCCATGGTGTTGAGATAGTCTTCTCCTGCCTCCATATCGCCCGCGACGACACGCGCTTTAATCATTGCCGACCGCTCCCAGTTTACAGCCATGGAATGATAATAGCTCTCGGCGGCATCTATGGAGATCGCGACGGGCGTGGCGCCCGGATCTGGGCGGAGCCGGAGGTCGGTCCGAAAGACGTAGCCGTGCATGGTGCGCTGCTCCATAATCTGGACCAGATCCTGCGTTATTTTTATAAAACAATGGCTTAGGGATTTTGACCCTAGGTATTTTGCGCGGGCGGCATCATAAAGCACGATCAGGTCAATATCAGATGAATAATTCAGCTCGAACGCGCCAAGTTTGCCCATGCCCAGGACAAAATATCCGCTTTTTTTGCTGAGCCCGGGAGATACAGGTTCGGGCGCTCCCTTTGGCCAGGCGAGCTCTCCCGCTTTCATGCGCGGGTGCAACAGATGGGCCAGCGCCAGTTCAAGCGCTGCATCAGCAAATCGGCTTAGCGCGGAAGTCACTTGTTCCAAGCTCCACCAAGATGCGACATCTGCGGCGGCGGTCAGTAGGGCGACGGCCGCCTTTTGGATTCGCAAGAAAGCCATCAGGTCTGCGGTCGTTTCGCCATCAGGTCTCGCTTCAGCCATTTTTGCGAGCAGTGCATCAAACTGCTGGTCAGGCTCGCCCGAGAGAACATTGAGTGCAAGAGCCGGCTGGCGGCGCGCAATCGCTGAAAGGAACGGGCTGTTGCCAAACAGCGCGCAGGCGAGATTTTTGTCCGCTTTGGCAACATCAATTGTATTTTCGTCGCTTGAATGCGCAAATTCTTCAAGGGTTGCCCAAATTTCGTCGGCTTTCTGGCTATCATGCGCTGCTGGATATGTGGGTTTATTGGGCATAAGATGTTGATAGGTCCATAAATTACATTGCGAGATACAGGGAGTGTTCATACCTTGCCGTATCAAATCAAGTGTCTTTCAGTATTGTAGGCGAGGGCATTGAAGCGTTCAGTGGGAATAGTCGTTCGGTCAGGGATATGGGTCGCGACAGCAGGATTGCTGCTCGGAACCCTTCTTTTCGTGCGTCTATTGATTGCGCCAATTGATCTTGGTTTCGCGCGTGACGCCGTTATTAGCCAAACAAAAGAACTTTTACCTGGTTGGTTGGTTAGTTTTGAAGAAGCTGAGGTTGGCTGGGATTGGCGGCGTGTGCGGCCATGGGTTTCGCTACAGGATGTACGCTTCATTGACCGACGAAACCGGCTTACGGCATTTGTACCAGAGGCACGTGTTGCGCTTGCTTTCACAGATTTTTTTACCAACGTCAGCTTCTCAACCGTAGAGATCGATCGGGCTCAGGTATTGGTTTCCAACCTGGGCGGCTTTAGTGATGCTTCGGACGAGGGCACGCTTAACGCGCTCTATGGTGAGAGCGGTGTGCCTACCCCTGAAGTGTTTAAGCCTGTAAGTGAGGCGTTCAGCCGGTTTGGCGCTCGTCTTCTCAATAATGCACCTGCGCTTGATCAGGTATCCTTCACTAACGTGCTTGTGGGGCTGGTTCGGACCGAAGGGCTTGAGAACGCTGAATTTGCGGTACCGCGCCTGACCGTTACGCGCAGGTTGCAGACACTGGCGCTTGATGCTGTCATTGATGCCCGCCTGGCCGAAACACCAACACAAATCAGGCTACAGGGGACCGCGGAGCCATTTCTCGGTGATATGGAACTGTCGTTGAGCTTTAGTGAGTTTCGGCCGTCTTCGCTTTCAATACTCACAGACTTGCCGGAAGTTGTCAGTTACCTGAACGTGCCTGTCGCCCTTGACGTTGATGTTGAGCTTTCAGCCGCACGCGGGCTGGAGCTAGCACGCTTTTCCGCGACTCTGGACGAAGGGGAGCTCGTGCATCCGGTTTCCTTCCCGGGCGGCTCAACCATAAGGTACGGTTTGATCACGGGGAGATATGAGGCGGGTGAAAACACCCTCGTTTTCGACGGCATTGAAATCGCGACGTTGAGCCGCGTGATATCTGGCGAAGGCCTATTTTATTGGATTGCTGATGAACAAGCGCCAGCTGTACAGCTAACAGCAAGGGTGAAAGAGGTTACTATCCCTGAGGTGCTACAATATTGGCCGATAGCGGTGCACCCTGACGGAACACCGCGCGGCGCAAGGGCGTGGATAGATAGTCATATTATTAGTGGCCGTACGCATAACGTCAGTTTTGAAGTGGACTGGAACCCGACAACAGGTGGGGGGTTTGATGGTGGTAGCCCTTATAGGCTCACCTTTGGCTTCGATAATCTCGATACATATTATCTTTTATCAATGCCTCAAATTAAGCGTGCAGCTGGGCAGGGCGTTCTCACGCGTGATGTGTTTGACCTCGAGCTCACCGCAGGTTCAATTGAGGATATGCCGATTGCGGGCACTACGATCCATATGACGGACATTGATGTGCGCAACGGTGCCACAGGTATGTTTGACCTACGATTGAGCGGCGATGTTGCCACCATCATGGACGTTATCGATCACGAGCCGTTACGCGTTCCCCAGAAAATGGGGTTTGATGTGTCGCGGGTCAACGGTGATGCCCATGTTCGCGCGGTGATTTCACTGCCGCTTATCAAAGACCTGCCGGCAGATGACGTAACCTATGAGGTGAATGCCAGCATTATGAACACCACCGTTGCCGACCTGCTTGGCGGCGAGGGCCTAACGGAGGGCGACCTTACCCTGCTGGTTGACAAGGATAGTGTTGCTGCTGAGGGTGCAGGCCGCATGAACGGGATTCCTCTCGCCCTATACTGGCGGGAAGATCTCGTGGCAGGGAGAGATGACCCGGCAGCCACGACAACAGAGATCGTCCTATCCGGTGCGGTTGATGAAAATGATATCATGGCGCTTGGCGTTGACGTATCGCCCTATCTATCCGGCCGGGTTTTGGCGGAGGCGACGTTCATTGGTCGTAACTTCTCATTCAGTCGCGGCTATTTCTCCGCCGACACCACGGGTGCGATTTTGAAAGAACGTCATCTGTCCTGGCGAAAAGAAGCATCTTCGCCTGCCACGGTAACTGGCACCGTTATATTCGACGACGATCGGACAAGCCTGTCGCCCCTCATCGTAAACGGCGAGAATATGGATGTACGGGCCGACATATGGTGGGGCGCGGAAGGAACCGGGCAGTTTACTGCCGATGTGGATGTCACGCAGTTGGGTGAGAACAGTTTCAGAGCCTCTATTACGGAAGGTGAAGATGGCTCCACAACGATTGATATAGCCGGGAAACAGTTCGACCTGGGGCCGATATTGGATGCGGAACAGGAGGGTAAGGCACAGGGAATAGAAGGTGACATTGAACGCCTTAACTTGGCGCTTTCCGTAGACACACTGCTGTTGATGAATGGCGAGAAGCAGGATGCGGTGACATTGAACGGCAGCTTCCTTGGGGGTGCGCCCGAGAGGCTTGAGATCAATGCCTTAGTACACGGTACGTCAAAAGCACTATCGCTCAATATCACGCCGAGTGAAAATCAGGCGCTGCGAGACCTGCGGGTGACAACACCAGATGCCGGGCATTTCCTGCGCGGACTTGGCCTTTTCTCGCATCTGCGCGACGGCGAACTGGAGCTCAGTGGCAAGACATCTGGCTGGGGGAATGACCTTCACATTCAGGGAACCATTAATATTCGCGATTCCTATATGGTTTCCAAAAACAAGCTCAGCGATCAAGTCAGCGAGGGTGTCATCGAAGGGTTGAACGAATATTTGAAGGATGATGCTGTTGAGCTTGGCACTATCGAGATGCCATTCGATTATTCACAGGGTGTGCTGGATATCAGCAAAATGAAAGCGAACGGGCCTTCGTTGGGCATGACCATGGAGGGCCAGATATCCGCACGCGCCGAGAAGATCAACGTCAATGGTGTATTTGTGCCAGCATATGGGCTGAATGCGCTTCTAGGGAAGATACCGCTTCTTGGCGCCATCCTTACGGGTGGTGAGGGTAAAGGCATCTTTGGTGTGGCTTACCGTGTTAAAGGACCTACCGCCAACCCTGAGTTTTCCGTTAATCCACTTTCCGGCCTTGCACCTGGCTTTTTGCGCCTGCTGTTTGAGGGTCGTAAAGGTAAAGTTGACGATGTAGAGGGGCCTGACGTGCCGAAGGTTGAAGAGCCAGCCGGCGAGGGTGTTGAGCCCAAAATAGAAAACCCCGAGCCTCAGCCCGGGGTTCTTGAATAGTTTAACCTGAGTGAAACGCCTTATTCGGTCTTTACGAGTGCGTGGCGCTTCTTCCCTGCTGAAAGCTTGATCTGTCCGTCCTGCAGCGCGCTTTTGGTGACCATGGCGGTTTCATCATCCACTTTCACATCATTAAGCTTTGCACCACCCTGTTTGATCAACCGGCGTACTTCGCCTTTTGAGCCGCCGAGGCCGGCCTCAATAAAGAGGTCAACGACATTGATACCTTCTGTAAGAGCCCCGACAGGCAGGCTTACAGTTGGCAGGTCGGCACCAGCACCACCTTTTTCAAATGTTTCCTTGGCGGTCGCTTCGGCAGCGTTGGCCGCTGCTTCACCGCGCACCAACTCAGTCGCAGCATTAGCAAGGATAACCTTGGCGTCGTTGATTTCTGCACCTTCAAGCGCTTCGAGGCGCCGTACTTCATCGAGCGGCATTTCAGTGAACAGGCGCAGAAATTTACCTACGTCTGCATCCTGTGTATTGCGCCAGAATTGCCAATAGTCATAGGAGGGCAGGTGGTCTTCATTGAGCCATACGGCGCCTGATGCAGTCTTGCCCATTTTTTTACCGTCAGCCGTGGTGATCAACGGCGTGGTGAGGCCAAAAAGATGCTGGCTGGACGCGCGGCGCGCAAGCTCGATCCCGTTTATGATGTTGCCCCACTGGTCGGAGCCGCCCATCTGCAACGCACAGCCGTAACGTTTCCCAAGCTCCATGAAATCGTACGCCTGCAAGATCATGTAGTTAAACTCAAGGAAGGTGAGCGGTTGCTCTCGATCAAGTCGTAGCTTCACGCTATCAAATGTCAGCATACGATTGATGGTGAAATGGGTGCCGATATCGCGCAAGAACGGGATGTATTGGAGCGTATCCAGCCACTCTCCATTATTGACCATAACTGCGTCTGTCTTGCTGTCACCGAAGGTCAGAAGGCGGTCAAACACTGTACGGATACCAGCCATGTTGTCCGCAATGATCTCGTCCGTCATTAACTGACGGCTCTCATCGCGGCCAGACGGGTCACCGATCTTGCTGGTGCCGCCGCCCATCAGCACAATTGGCTGATGCCCGGTTTTCTGGAGCCAACGTAGCATCATGATCTGTACAAGGCTGCCCACATGCAGCGAGCGGGCGGTGCAATCAAAGCCGATATAGGCAGAAATCGGACCTTCTGACATCTTGGCGTCAAGTGCCTCCAGGTCGGTCGCCTGGTGGATAAAGTCGCGTTCGGTCAGTATTTGAAGGAATTCCGATTTCAAGCTGGTCATTGATCCCGCCTACTTAAAAGCCAGCCGCTAAATATTGCGGTGTTGTTACAAAAATCATTTAAGAGCGGGCTGATGTAGCATAGGGTGAGCCAAAGGCAAAGCCTATAGCTTCTGATGAGCGAGGGAAACGGGTGTTCTATGTCAGTTTTGGGTAACTCAGGCGAAATTAAATGTGCAATTGGTCTGATGAGTGGCACGTCGATGGACGGCATCGATGCGGCGATGATCTACACCGACGGCGTGAAAGTTGAACGTCTTGGCCCATCTCTGACGCTTCCCTACACACCTGCGATGCGTGATCAAGTGAAAAAAGGGCTTAGCCTCGCCACCAGCTGTTCCCATAACACACCCGTGCCCGAGGATATCAAGCGGCTGGAGCAGGACCTTACCGACTGGCACGCGGACGCTGTAGATGAACTATTAGCTGTAACCGGGCACACAGCCGCAGATGTCGACGTGATCGGGTTTCATGGCCAAACCCTCACCCACAGGCCTGACCGACACTGGACCTGGCAAATTGGCGATGGTGGCCGCTTGGCGGGGCTCACGGGCATTAAGGTGGTGAATGATTTTCGCACCGCTGATGTGGCCGCTGGGGGCGAGGGGGCACCTCTTGTGCCGCTTTATCACGCTGCGCTGCTTGGGCGCGCTCGCAGGCACCAAGTGGTCGCGGTTCTCAATATCGGCGGTGTGGCAAATGTAACATGGGTGTCCTTTAAAAAAGGCGCTGACGATCCAGAGATTGTTGCGTTTGATACTGGTCCAGGCAATGCCATGATGGATGATTGGGCCGAAATTCATACGGGCAAACCTGTGGATACAGACGGAAACCTGGCGGCACGGGGCCTGAACCACGAAGAAGTGGTAATGGGGTTAATGGCATCATCATATTTTGATGAAAAACCACCCAAAACACTGGACCGTGACGATTTCAACATTCAGGCTGTACGGGGTCTGTCAGCAGAAGACGGTGCTGCAACGCTTACGAATTTTGTTGTGGAATCCGTTATCTCGGCGCAGAGCCATTTCCCGTTACCACCAGATGCCTGGTATGTAACCGGAGGCGGGCGTCACAATCCAACTCTGATGCGCAGACTGAGGCGGCGTATGCCGGTGCTTGTAGATCCGATTGAGGTTCTGGGGCTAAGGGGCGATGCAATAGAAGCCGAGGCTTTTGCCTTCCTTGCCGTACGGTCGCTTCGCGGATTACCGCTCAGTCTTCCAAGCACTACAGGGTGTGATGCGCCGACAACGGGAGGCGTATTACATAAACCAAGCTCGCGCCGCGCGCGCTGGAGCGGCAAGGCATGAAAAAGGGCGGTATGAACCGCCCCATTCCGAAATCTATTATCATAGTTACTCGCCAGCGCTGAGGCGCTGGTTGAGGTATGAATTAACTGATGACATCAGGTGGTTCAATTCATTCTCAAAGAAATGGTTCGCCCCCTTCACGGTATCATGGTGAATGGTGATGGCTTTTTGTGTTTTCAGCTTTTCAACAAGCTTCTGTACCGAAATTGGCGTCACCAGATCATCCTGATCAGCTTGAATGATCAAACCGGATGACGGGCATGGTGCCAAGAATGAGAAATCATAAAGGTTTGCTGGTGGCGCGACGGAGATAAAACCTTTTATCTCAGGACGGCGCATCAGCAATTGCATGCCGATCCAGGCACCAAATGAGAAGCCCGCGATCCATGTGCCTGTTGAATTTGGGTTCATCGACTGAAGCCAGTCAAGCGCAGATGCAGCATCGGACAGTTCACCCGTGCCTGCGTCAAATTCGCCCTGGCTACGGCCGACACCGCGGAAATTGAAGCGAAGTGTCGCGAAACCCCGATGCGCGAAGGCGTGGTAGAGGTAATAACTGATCTTCTCATCCATCTTCCCACCATACTGAGGGTTGGAATGAAGGATCAAAGCGACGGGAGCAGTATCGGTTTTACCAGGTTGATAACGGCCTTCAAGGCGACCGGCTGGTCCACTGAAAATAATTTCGGGCATCTGTGATCTTTGTGCGCTTATAGTTAGTTGGCATGATGCGGAACTATTTCCGCGATGAGGTCTTGACCTTCGTATATAGAATTTTGGTACCGAATCGCAAGCAAACTCGTGTGCAAGCATGAATTTAGAATTGAATGCTTGTAGGATGCACCTTATGTCAGGCGCTATGAAAAACATGATCTATCTCGATTACAATGCCACAGCCCCGATCCGGAGGGCCGTCATTACAGCCGTGGCTGAGGCTATGGCTGTGTATGGCAACCCTTCGTCTGTGCACGGTGCAGGGCGTGAGGCGCGGGCTTTGGTTGAGCAGGCGAGGGCGCAGGTTGCCGCCTTGGCTGGTGCGCGTGCACGCGATGTCACGTTTTGCTCCGGCGGGACTGAGGCGAGTAATACGGTGATTCGTGGCGCGGGTGCGGCGTCTCTGATTATCTCCTCCGTTGAACATGATTGTGTCCGGGCCGCAGCAGAGGCGAGTGGGCTTCCTGTGTATGAAATTCCGGTTGATGGTGACGGCGTTGTTGATATGACAATGCTTGAGCATCACCTGAAGGAAGCGCCAAAACCGGCGCTTGTGTCGGTTATGTATGCAAACAATGAAATGGGAGCCATTCAGCCCATTGCCGATATCGTTGCCTTAGCGCATGAAAATGGCGCTCGGCTACATACAGACGCAGTGCAGGCAGCAGGCAAGATCATGATAGACCGTGCCGCGCTTGGTGCGGATTATCTAACCCTTTCTGCGCACAAGATCGGCGGTCCGCAAGGTGTTGGCGCCATTATTTCCGCGCCGACGGCCCCGCTGAAAGCGCTTATTGCGGGCGGCGGACAGGAACTTTCTCGCCGGTCAGGCACTGAAAATGTTGCGGGCATTGTCGGATTTGGCGTTGCGGCGCTAGAGGCTATGGCTGATATCGCTATGGCAGACAAACTAGGCATCATGCGAGATCGGTTGGAATCTGAGATTAAAGCACATACGAACGCTGCGCAGATTGTGGCGGAACGAGCACCCCGGCTCGCCAATACCAGTTGCATTGCGATGCCTGGGGTGAAAGGTGAAACCCAGGTGATGCATTTCGACTTGAGCGGCATATGTGTTTCCAGCGGGTCTGCCTGTTCATCGGGCAAGGTAAAGGTTAGCCATGTGCTGGATGCGATGGGTTATGAAGCGGGCGTTGCTGATGCATCGGTTCGCATCTCACTAGGCTACAACACAAGCGATGACGACATCGACAGGTTTGTTGCTGCGTGGAAGAAACTCTATGACCGAACGGCAGTACAGGGGTAGGGGATGACGGTTAGGCCAATTTACCTTGATTATCAGGCAACAACACCGCTTGACCCTCGGGTGCTCGACGCCATGATGCCGTTTTTCACTGAGAAATTTGGTAATCCGCATTCCAGTACCCATGCCTATGGCTGGGAAACTGAGGCTGCGCTTGATATCGCGCGTCAGCAAGTGGCCAGCGTTATTGCTGCTGACGAGGGTGAGGTCATTTTTACCTCAGGTGCCACAGAGGCCAACAATCTCGTCTTGAAAGGAGTGATGGACGCGTGGGGGAAAAAACGCCCCCACATGGTGACTGTAGCAACCGAGCATAAATGTGTGTTGGAAGCAGCAGCGGTATGCGCCCATCATGGATATGATGTAACGATACTGCCGGTTGGTGGTGATGGTATTGTTGACCTCAATAGAGTGGAAGAAGCCATTACGGGTAGTACCGCACTTGTCTCGGTGATGGCTGTGAACAACGAGATAGGCGTTATCCAACCGCTTGCGGAGATTGGTAGGCTGGCAAGGACAAAAGGCGCGTTGTTTCACAGCGATGCCGCACAAGCGTTTGGCAAAACGCCATTAGATGTAGCTGACATGCAGCTCGATTTCATGAGCATATCCGGTCACAAAATATATGGCCCAAAAGGCGTTGGCGCCCTCTACAAGCGTTCAGGACGTTCCACGGCATTGACGCCACAAATGTCTGGTGGTGGACAAGAGGCTGGCTTGCGCTCTGGCACGCAAGCGCCTGCACTGGTAGCAGGGCTTGGCGCCGCATCTGCGCTCGCGGCGACTGATATGATGCAAGAGGCTCGGCGGCTTGAGAGCTTGATGATAAGGCTGAAAGATGCCTTGTTTGAGATTGCTCCTGATATACTGATTAATGGGTCTGAAGAGAAGCGCTGGGTAGGAAACCTGAATGTGAGTTTCCCCGGCATCGACGGTGACATGTTGTTGGCCAGTGTACGCCACCTCGCGCTTTCAAGTGGCGCGGCGTGTGCTTCAGCCGTAAGCGGGCCGTCCTATGTCCTCGAGGCGATCGGGCGCTCAGCGGCGGAAAGCAAAGCCGCGCTGCGGATAGGAATTGGCAGATTCACGACAGATGAAGAGATTGACAAAGCTATTGCCATACTGCAGAGCGCAATACGAACTCTGCGAAAGGGTGCGGCATGAGTAAGCTGAAGGTCATTTTTGTCCATCCTGATGGGACAGAGCAACAGGTAGACACAGAACAAAATGTCACCGTATTGCAGCTCGCTCATGAGCTAGGTTTGGAAATGGAGGGGGCGTGCGAGGGGAACATGGCATGCTCAACCTGCCACATCGTAGTGGACAAGAAGGATTTTGACCGTCTTCCGGAAGCGTGTGAAGACGAAGAAGAGATGCTTGACCTGGCCGTTGGGCTGACTGCAACGTCAAGGCTCGGGTGCCAAGTGTTGCTAACCGATGAGCTAGATGGTATCCGGCTTTTTCTGCCAAAAACCACACGAAACATGATGGGTTTTTGATAATCTTGCGACACAGGCTACGTTTGGGGGTGCCATGACTTTTTCTGCGATAGATGAGTTTGAAGATAACAGCCTCTATTCAGAGATTGACTATGGAAACATCAAATACTGCAATATCTACTACAAGCGCATCTTGAATGCTGGCGGAATACCGCTGCCAGCCTTTTGTAAAGAAATCGCCAAAGAGAGAAGAGCAGAACTTGAAAGCAAGAGGAAGATTAAGCCCAGGGATGATTGCGAGTTAAACTTTCTGCGCCTGATGCAGGTTGTTAGGCTGCCCAAGAAGACGGATCAGGCAAAGATTGGCCAGATGGCCAGAGTATTGTTGCGTCAATACCCTGATGATGTTTCGGTACGGGTCACTCTGGCAAAAATCTATATAGAGCGGGAACAATACAGCGCGGCGGCACAGATGCTGCAGGTTGTTTGCAACCTTGACCCTAAGGATGCAAGATCCTTGGCGCTTCTTGGACTGTTGGCATCACTTGGGGGAGACCATGGACGCGCTTTGTCGTGCGCACACAAGGCGTTGAACATGGGGGAGCACCTCAATCACACAATGCCAAAAGCCTTTTTGTTTGGTAACCTGTTGATTGGGCGCGGTGCTATGGTTAGCCCGTTTGATTCCCGCGCGGTGTTTAGTGCGTTTCCTGAGACTTTTGACGTCGCTTTGGAGCAGGGAGCCAACCCGCTTGCTCAAGCAGTTGAGTTTATCGCGGAGCCTGACCTTTCCAATGAGCACCCGATTGTCTTCTTCTCCTGCGATAGTGGCTATCTGGAAAAATTTGGGCAAAATCTGCTGCTGTCAATGGTCGAGTGTAGGGACAAGCTGTCATTTCATGTGCATGTCGTAAATGGAACGCGGAATAACTTCGAATGGCTGACCACCTTCGCTGATCGGTATGCAGTGTCGCTGATCATATCTCATGAGACCATTGAGCGAGGAGGGTTGGCGAAAAACCCAAGTTACCTCGCTTCTAACAGGTTTATTCTCGCACCGTTCTTTTTGAACCGTTTCAAGAGGAATTATCTGATCCTGGATGCTGATTCAATTTTAAATAGCTCTCTGAAATTATTTAATTTCTTCAGAAAGGTGACGAAGCCAGCGCTGTATTATATCGAGCATGGGCCGGTGTGGGACAAGATTTCAGCGCCGTTCGTTTATCTTCCTTTTGAGAATAAGGGGACTGAAAAATTCTCGCTCGCGTGTCGCCATTATTTGTTGTCGATCTTTGGGGATCCTAACAAAAAAGGCTTTTGGTACGTGGACCAAGTGGCACTATTCGGGAGCTATTTGAAGTTTGTTGACGATATCTCGCTGATTAAAGGGACGGTACTGTCCGACACGGAATGCTCTGATGAAGCAATTTTCTGGACATTGTCAAATGATAAAGCACCAGCCAGATACCTCGAGAAATGTGCCGGGCTCAAACAACAAGAAACAGCATAGCAGGCTTGGTTTCTTGAAAGTCTTATAAGAATAGTTATCTTAGACTACATAAATAAAAAACGATGCGAGGATACTATCATGACGAGGAACACAATATTTCTGGGGGTTTTAGGGCTCATAATCGCAGCTGCTGCGGTATCAAGTTGGGTTTCTGACGACCCGTCCTATGAGAGCAGTTGGAAAATTGCGGGCGAGAACGACCTGGTAATTGAAAGCGATAGCCGTGAAATTATCGTTCATTCCGGAGATGCAGAGATCAACTGCAAAACAAACGGCGGTAGCGTAACCGTCGAGCGCCCAAGCGGTAAAAAAATCACTATCACCTGCGACGAGTAAGACCTGAATGGATTATTGAGAGCTGCCTGAGCTTATTCAAAACGCTCAGGCAGATGATCATCGTCGATCAAGTCGGTGAAGCGGGTACATTCTTTCTCAAATGCCAGGTGCACGGTGCCAACCGGGCCGTGACGTTGTTTGCCGATAATCACTTCAGCCTTGCCATATAGGGCCTGCATCTGTGCCTGCCACTCCGCGTGTTTGGTTTGGTCGCTTTCTGACGGCTGTTCTTTTTCCTTGTAGTATTCCTCACGGAACACAAACATGACCATATCGGCGTCTTGCTCAATGGAGCCGGATTCACGCAGGTCAGACAGCATTGGCCGCTTGTTTTCGCGCTGCTCCACTCCACGACTAAGCTGTGATAGCGCTATAACCGGGACATGAAGTTCCTTAGCTAACCCTTTGAGACCACGCGTAATTTCAGATATTTCCTGAACGCGGTTTTCCGATGCTGTGCCTTTTCCAGATCCACGAAGGAGTTGGAGGTAATCGACCACAACCAGCCCAAGGTTATGCTGGCGCTTCAGCCGGCGAGCACGGTTTCTGAGGGCAGCAATCGTCAGCGCAGGTGTGTCATCAATGAAAAGCGGTGTATCTTCCAGTTCAATGGCAGCACGGGCGATTGCTTCAAACTGGTCCTGCGTCAATTTACCCTGGCGCATGGCGTGAGATTGGATCGGATCCGGGCCGTTGTAGTGGCGGTTCGCGATGTCCGACAGAATACGCGCGGCCAATTGGTCGGCCGACATCTCGAGGCTGAAGAAGCAGACAACCGCCCCTTTGGAGCGGTCGGGATCAATGCCTGCCAGCTTGTCATCAGCGTAGCGTTTTGCGGCATTGAACGCGATATTGGTGGCGAGCGCGGTTTTCCCCATGGCTGGGCGTCCAGCAAGAATCATGAGGTCCGAGTTATGCAGCCCGCCAATCTTTTCATTCAGTCGCGTAAGGCCCGTTGTAACGCCTGAGAGACTATCTGGGTCCTTATATGCGTTCTCAATGTTCTCCACGGCCGTTCTTAGGGCGCGGGAGAATGCCTGCGCCCCTGTCTCCGCCTGTCCAAGCTCAGCCAGATCAAAGAGCTGTTTTTCAGCGTCCGAGATCTGTTCGCTCGCTTCGGCGTCAACAGGGGCGTCGTACGCGTCGTTAACCATCTGCTCCCCGATCTGAATAAGCGCGCGGCGCATGGCAAGATCATAGATGGTACGGCCGTAGTCTTCGGCATTGATGATGGTGGCTGCTGAGGCTGCGAGGCGAACAAGATACTTCGCGCCGCCCACATCCTTGAGCGCTTCATCGTTTTCAAAATAGGGTTTTAGCTTAACCGGGTCGGCTATCTGGTTCTTGTCCATCAGTTTGAGGACAGAATCATAAATGCGGCCATGCACCGGCTCAAAAAAGTGATCGGCGTTCAGGAAGCCCTGAACTTTCTGGGCAGCTTCATTGTTAACGAGAATAGAGCCAAGGAGTGCTTGTTCCGCCTCAAGGTTGTGAGGTGGCTGGCGGTAGTGCGGCAATTGATCTTCGTCGTTGGCAGCGTCTGACTTCAGCGCTTCCATAGGTAGCCCTCCGTGGTGTTGTCCCTGAGCCGGGCCTTATGTGCAGCAGAACCGCATCCCGTTTGAGGCGTGACCATGCCACAGGGTAGGGAAGCGTTGAAACCGCTAAATTGGCTTTTCCACTGTTAAGTTTTCCACAGGGGTATAACTTCGGGGATAACTTAACAGTGGCTGGCAGCAGACACAAAAAAGGCGGCTCGAAAGCCGCCTTTTCAAAAGGTATTAGCGTGTGATCAAGCGTCAGCTTTTTCAGCGTCGTCTTCAGCGGCAGCAGCCACTTCTTCAACAGCTTCTTCTGGCGCTTCTTCTTCGAAGAGTTCTTCAACAACTTCTTCTTCAACCACATCGTCGTCATCAGAAACACCGCCTGTTACAGCAGAACCAGTTGAGAACTGGGTCTCTGCCTCAGCCTCAGAGCGGGCAATGTTGACAACAACAATCTTGGTAACTTCAGGGTGCAGACGAATAACAACGTCGTGCAAGCCAAGAGTTTTGATTGCGCGGTCGAGAACAACCTGGTTACGGCTGATAGCAACACCAGCTTCAGTAACAGCATCAGCGATATCACGGCTTGATACTGAACCATAAAGCTGACCGCTTTCACCAGCAGCGCGTACCATAACAACTTTCAGGTCGCCCATTTTGGCTGCAACAGCTTCAGCTTCTTTACGACGCTCAAGGTTTTCAGCTTCAAGGCGAGCTTTATCAGCCTCAAACGCAGCTTTGTTCGATGCCGTAGCACGAAGGGCTTTGTTTTGTGGCAGCAGGAAGTTACGGGCAAAACCGTCCTTAACGGTTACGACATCGCCCATCTGGCCGAGTTTCTCGACACGTTCCAGCAGGATGACTTGCATTTTATGTCTCCTTTAGGGTGAGCGATTAGCTGACGATAAACGGCAGCAGGGCGATGTTACGGGCGCGTTTGATTGCTTTAGCAAGTTCACGCTGTTTCTTTGCAGAAACGGCAGTGATACGGCTAGGAACGATCTTGCCACGCTCAGAAACATACTTCTGAAGCAGTTTTACGTCTTTGTAATCAATTACTTGTGCATTTTCACCGGAAAACGGACACGTTTTACGACGGCGGAAAAAGGGACGACGAGCAGCCATTAGCGGGGCCTCCTTTCGCCACGGTTATCACCGCGGTCACCACGATCGCCGCGGCTGTCACCACGGTCACCACGGTTGTCACCACGATCGCCACGATCTGGACGAGGGCCGCGACGCTCTTTGTCAGCTTTAGCGCGAAGTACGATAGAATCGCCAGCTTCAAGCTCTTCAACGCGGATAGTCATGAAACGAATTACGTCTTCATGAAGGCGTGCTTGACGCTCCATCTCAGCAAGAGCAGCGTGTGGCGCGTCAATGTTCATCAGAACATAGTGGCCTTTGCGATTCTTTTTGATTTTGTATGCGAGGTTCTTGAGACCCCAGTATTCGGTCTTAGCGACCTTGCCGTCATTCTCTTCGATGATCTTGGAGAAGTCGGCAGTGATGCTTTCCACCTGCGAGGCATTTACGTCCTGCCGCGCGATGAAAACATGCTCGTAAGTAGCCATGTTTTGCTCCTAAATGCTGATCGTTCACCAGTCGCAGTGACGGGTGCCTCCAGCTCTCCTTAACAAATGCCCCTTGACCTTCACTGGCCAAAAGACGGGCCTCTATAGCGCCATGCCATGTTAAAAGCAAGGGAAAGCCTGCCATTGGTGAATAAAATCCTCTAAACTCTTGCGCTAACGTTACGGCATGTGCCATTTGGCGCTAAAGAGATGGGCAATCGGAGGTGGTTTATGACCCGCGCACTCGTGTTCCCCGGCCAAGGCAGCCAGTTTGTCGGCATGGGAAAATCATTAGCAGATGCTGAGGAAGCTGCACGCCTTGTTTTTGAAGAGGTGGATGACGCTCTTTCCCAGCATCTTTCCAAAACTATGTGGGAAGGCCCGGAAGATGAACTGCGCCTGACCGAAAACACGCAGCCAGCCCTTATGGCCGTCTCAATGGCGGTGATCAAGGTGCTTGAGGCGGGCGGTGTAAAGGTTGAAGACCTGGCCAGCCATGTGGCGGGGCACTCGCTTGGTGAGTATTCCGCTCTCGCAGCCGCAGGCGCCTTTTCGGTTTCCGACGCAGCAAAGCTTTTGAAGCTGCGCGGGCAGGCGATGCAGCGCGCTGTGCCGGTGGGTGAGGGCGCTATGGCTGCTATTCTCGGCCTCAGCCTTGAAGATGTGAACGCAGTTGCAGAGGAAGCCGCTGCCGGTCAGGTCTGCGTAACCGCGAATGACAACTCAGACGGCCAAGTGGTGGTTTCCGGCCACAAGGCAGCTGTTGAACGCGCGATAGAGCTTGCAAAGGCAAAAGGCGCTAAACGCGGCTTGTTGTTGCCCGTGTCTGCACCATTCCATTGCCCGCTGATGAAACCTGCGGCCGATGAAATGAAAGAGGCACTCGCGGAAGTGAAGATTGACCGGCCTGTAGTTCCTGTGATCGCAAATGTCATAGCGGCGCCAATCAGCGAGCCAGAGGGTGTTCGCACGCTTCTGGTGGAGCAGGTGACTGCCGCAGTCCGTTGGCGTGAGAGTGTTGCGGCATTTGGTTCGCTGGGCGTGCATGAAGTGGTTGAAGTGGGGGCCGGGAAGGTGCTGACAGGGCTGGTTCGGCGTATTGACCGTGATCTCGCCACAGTCAACCTTCAAGATCCAGCGGATATTGAAGCGTTTACGGCGTCGCTTTAAAGGTTAAGGGGTATATCTATGTTCAATCTAGAGGGTAAAAAAGCACTGGTAACAGGTGCGACTGGCGGTATTGGTGCCGCTATCGCCACCATGTTGCATAGTGCTGGTGCAGAAGTTGCGATTTCGGGTACGCGTGCCGAGAAGCTTCAAGAACTGGCGGCTAGCCTCGGTGAGCGCGTGCATGTGATCGCCGCGAATCTCTCC
Source organism: Kordiimonas sp. (assembly GCF_965216265.1). GTDB lineage: Bacteria > Pseudomonadota > Alphaproteobacteria > Sphingomonadales > Kordiimonadaceae > Kordiimonas. The sequence continues at coordinate 71,405 of NZ_OZ244153.1, read as the reverse complement.
GACCGTGCGAGTGTTGACCAATTGGTGAAGGATGCGTCGGAAGCCCTCGGCGGTGTCGACATTCTCGTTAATAACGCGGGTATCACTAAAGACAATCTCGCCATGCGTATGAAAGATGACGACTGGGATAGCGTGATGCAGGTGAACCTGGAGAGCTCATTCCGGCTCATCAAGGGGCTGATGCGCGGTATGATGAAGTCGCGCTGGGGTCGTGTGGTGAATATTACCTCTGTGGTTGGCGTGACCGGAAATCCGGGGCAGGCGAACTATTGCGCCTCTAAAGCAGGCATGATTGGTATGTCAAAATCGCTGGCGTCTGAACTTGCGAGCCGCGGTATCACCGTCAATTGTGTGGCACCCGGTTTTATTGCGACACCCATGACAGACGTGCTGAATGACGAACAAAAAGCATCCATCACCAGCGGTATTCCAAGCGGTGAACTGGGGGCGCCGGAAGATATTGCGGCTGCGGTCTTGTATTTAGCCAGCAACGAAGCAAAATATGTCACGGGCCAAACGCTGCACGTAAATGGTGGCCTGGCGATGATTTAAAGTAAGATTGGTTTTTGGTGCTTTTTTGTTTTGTCCCAAAGGCCAATAGTTGGTAGAGGTAGTGCCAAGGCGCTTGCCATAAAAGCATAACAGTGTCTTCTCAAAGAGAAGAAACTGTGTTACTAGCGCCCTCGATGCGGGCGATCTGGCTCATGATTGCTAGGATTTCCGCAAAACGAGGGGGCTTCAAACAAGGGACTGTCCCCTTACATTTCGGTGTAAAAAACGAGGAAAAAAGCAATGAGCGATATCGCCGACAAGGTGAAGAAAATCGTAGTCGAGCACCTCGGTGTTGACGAAGATAAAGTAACCGACACCGCTAGCTTCATTGACGATCTGGGCGCTGATAGCCTGGATACCGTTGAACTGGTTATGGCGTTTGAAGAAGAATTCGGTATTGAGATCCCGGACGATGCAGCTGAAAAAATTCAGACTGTTAAGGACGCGATCGATTTTATTAGCGCGAATTCCTAAGCTGAATCTGTTATTCAGTGGGGCAACAGCCGGGCCGCGGGGTTAGGCTGTTGCCCTTTTTCATTTTCTGTCAGGTTGGGCTGATTGATTGAATTGAGGATGGACAGATGAGACGAGTGGTAGTTACGGGATTAGGCATGGTTTCGCCACTGGCTTCCAGTGTGGACGAAACATGGAAACGCCTGATTGAAGGTCAGTCTGGTGCTGGCCAGATTACACTTTTTGATGCAAGTGATTTCCCCTGCAAAGTGGCATGTGAAGTGCCTTTGGGGGACGGATCTGGTGGCACATTTAATGCTGACGACTGGATGGCGCCAAAAGACCAGCGCCGTGTTGATAATTTTATCCTGTTTGGCATGGCTGCAGCGATGCAAGCCGCGCGTGACGCGGGTTGGGAAAACCCAGGCGAAGAGGAATGCCTGCGTACTGGTGTGATGATTGGTGCTGGTATTGGCGGACTGCGCTGGATTGCAGATTCGGCCGTGTTGCTGCATGAGCGCGGGCATCGGCGGATCAGTCCTCACTTTATTGCGGGCTCCATTATCAATCTGGTTTCAGGTAACGTGTCCATCAAGTACGGCTTTAAGGGCCCGAACCACGCGCCTGTCACCGCATGTTCAACTGGCGCGCACGCCATCGGCGATGCGGCACGGCTGATTATGCTTGATGATGCAGATGTAATGATCGCAGGCGGCGCGGAAGCTTCCATTTGCGGTATCGGCATGGCAGGTTTTAGTCAGGCCAAAGCGCTTTCTACAAAATATAATGATGCTCCAGAGCAAGCTTCACGCCCATGGGACAAAGGCCATGACGGCTTTGTGATGGGTGAGGGTGCTGGTGTTGTTGTGCTTGAGGAACTTGAGCACGCCAAAAAACGCGGCGCCAAAATTTATGCCGAAGTAACTGGTTACGGTATGTCAGGTGACGGTTATCACGTCACTGCGCCGGTTCCGGATGGCAACGGTGGATACCGCTCCATGGAAGGTGCGGTAAAACGCGCGGGTATCAGCATTGATGAGATTGATTACATCAACGCACATGGTACCTCGACACCAGTTGGTGACCCGATTGAGTTTGGTGCCGTGAAGCGCCTTCTTGGTGATCACGCAGCAAAAGTTGCGATGTCGTCTACAAAGTCGTCCATCGGTCACCTTCTCGGTGCTGCGGGCGCTGTTGAGGCCATTTTCTGCATCAAAGCGATCCAGGAAAACATCGTGCCCCCAACCCTGAACCTGCATGACCGTGCAGAGGGTTGTGACGGTATCGACCTCGTACCTCTCGTGGCACAGGAACGCGACGTGAAGGTGGCACTTTCAAACTCGTTTGGGTTTGGTGGCACCAACGCGTCACTCGTGATGCGTGAATACAACGGCAACTAATAAATACATCTGCAGATAACAAGACCGGCTTTGGAACTTGAAACTTGCCTGATAGGCTAACCTCATGATCCGGAGCCGGTTTTTTATTATCTGCCTGTTTGCTATATGCATGCTCACCATATGGGTGAGTGTGGCGTCTGGTGTGGCGCGGGTTATTCTCGCGCGACCAGCGCAGACAGCTGAGACAGCATACTATTATATTGCGCCCGGTAGTGGCTTGCTGCGCGCAAGCTATGTTGCTGAAAAGCAAGGGATTGTCGCCTCCGCGTGGCATTTCAGGGTTGCTGCACAGATTCTTGGTATGGAGCGCAGCCTGCAAGCGGGTGAATACGAACTTGTACCGGGCATGTCATTACGCGCCACATTCACCAAGATTGAGCGCGGGGAGCGCTTCCTGCGCCGTCTAGCGGTGCCGGAGGGCCGCAGTGTGGCGGAAGTTGAGGCGATCCTCGAGGGTAGTTTTGGGCTTGATATGTCCGACTATTCACGACCGGCGGAAGGCAGCCTGCTACCGGATACCTATTTCTATGAGCGTGGTGATAGCGCAAAAAAACTTATCGGGCGTATGCAGGTTGCGTTATGGGCCGAGGTTGACCGGCTTTGGGCTTCCCGTCAGGCTTCACTGCCGCTGCAAAGCCCCGAAGAAGCCCTTATTCTTGCGTCTATTGTTGAGAAGGAAACCGCCGTAGCGTCAGAGCGCCCACTTGTCGCAGCGGTTTTTATAAACCGGCTTAAGCGCGGTATGCGCCTACAGTCTGATCCCACGGTGATATACGGCATAACCAGCGGGGAAACCCTCGACAGACCTATCATGCGCTCTGACCTAAATAAGACAACCCCTTACAATACTTACCGGATTGGCGGGCTACCACCAACACCTATAGCCAACCCCGGCAGAGCCTCAATCGCAGCCGTGTTAAACCCGGCGGATGTTTCCTACCTTTATTTTGTCGCAGACGGCAGCGGCGGCCACGCGTTCGCGGATACGCTCAATGAACATAACCGAAATGTGGCCCGTTGGCGTCAGATTGAGGCGAAGTCGCGGCGATAACTGTTGCGGGATAGCTTTTTGGGGTGCCGTTTGCAGACGAGGCTCTCTATAGTGCGGCAATGTTTTATTGAGGAAGGAATATTATGCCGCTTAGCAGTATGACCGGTTTTGCCCGCAGCGCAGGGGAAGGCGCTGGCTTTCGTTGGAACTGGGAAATCAAGAGCGTCAACAACAAGGGCCTAGAGGTGCGGTGCAAGATGCCGACCTTTCTTGATGGCTTTGACCTGCAGATTAAGCGCATCGCTGGGGCCGCGGTCTCACGAGGCTCGGTTTTTATTAACCTCAATGTGACCCGAGACGGCGATGAAGCCGTGTTCGAGATCAACGAAGAGCGACTGAAAGCTCTTATTGACGTAGCGGCTCAATACGGTGGGCATGGCGGAGTTGCCCAAGCAAGTATTGACGGCCTGTTGGCGATTAAGGGTGTTGCTGACCTGAGCGTCAGGGAAACCAGCGAAGATGAACGTGAGCAGCTTGAAGGTTTGCTCACGAGGGATCTGGCTGGCCTGCTGGCAGACCTCAAACGCGCGCGCAACGATGAAGGTGTGCGTATGGGAGAGGTGTTGACCACACAGCTCAAGGACATTCAAGCTTTGTCGGAACAGGCCCGTAGCGTGGCAGGTGACAGGGTTGAAGCGATGCAAAACCGCTTTTTGGCGCAACTGGCTAAGCTGCAAAACACAGACAAACCAGTGTCAGAAGAGCGTCTGGCGCAGGAAATTGCTATGATGGCCGTGAAGACAGACGTGCAGGAAGAGCTTGACCGGCTTGACAGCCATGTTGTCGAAGCAAAGAAACTGTTGGATAGTGACAAGCCTGTCGGACGGCGGCTGGATTTCCTTTGTCAGGAATTTAACAGGGAGGCGAACACTTTGTGTTCAAAATCTGGGGATTCTGCATTGACGAAAATCGGTCTAGACCTTAAGGCACTGATCGATCAGTTCCGTGAACAAATTCAAAACATTGAATAATCTGCAAGCAGGCTAGATATATGACCGCAAAATCCGTTTATTCCCGCCGTGGGCTTATGCTCGTGATCTCCTCGCCATCTGGGGCAGGGAAAACGACGCTAACGCGGCGCCTGCTGGAAGAAGATACCGAGATAGTGATGTCGGTATCTGCGACAACGCGGGAACCTCGTCCAGGCGAAGAGCATGGGAAAGATTATTTCTTTGTGTCGCATGATCGCTTCAAGGAAATGATCGAGGGTGACGAGTTGCTGGAACATGCAGTGGTGTTTGAAAACAGATATGGGACACCACGCGGGCCTGTCATGGATGCGCTTGGACGTGGTCAGGATGTTATTTTCGATATCGACTGGCAAGGCGCACAGCAACTGGATTCGAGCACGCGCGCAATCGATTTGGTTCGCATCTTCATTCTGCCACCATCCGTTCGCGCGCTTGAAGAACGCTTGAAAAAGCGTGGGCAGGATACGGAAGAGACGATCAGAAAGCGCATGGCCAAGGCTGAAGCTGAGATCAGTCACTGGGCGGAATACGACTATGTCCTGATTAATGATGATTTAGATGCCACATTCGAATCGCTCAAAAACATCATTCGGGCCGAGCGCTTGCACAGAGAACGCCGTCCGGGCCTATCCGAGTTTGTGCGCAACCTTCAAGCTGAGCGCCAACTTCCAGCAAAGTAAGCATTTAAGGTGTTATGCCTGCATCTCGCGATAGATGCGGGCAAGCCGGACAAAATCCTCCACGCTGATATCTTCCGCGCGGCTGGTTTCAACAATATTGGCGCGGTCAAGCAACTCTGTCGCATTGACGGGCAAGCTCTTGAGGCTGGCGCGTAGCATTTTACGGCGTTGTCCAAAAGCGCGTTCAACAACAAGCTCCAGGTCTTTCAAGCGCACGGTAGGGTCAATCGGGTCAATCGGCTCAAAATGAATGACTGCACTAGCGACTTTCGGTGCAGGGGTAAAGGCAGCGGCCGGAACGTTTACCGCGATACGCACTTTACCGCGCCACTGCGCCAGCACCGAAAGGCGGCCATACGCCTTTGAGCCGGGCTTGGCGACAATCCGCTCGGCTACCTCTCTCTGGAACATCAAGGTGAGGGAAGCAAACCAAGGCTTCCATCTATCAAGTGTGAGCCACTTGATGAGCAACATGGTTCCCACGTTGTAAGGGAGGTTGGACGCGATACGTAGCGTCTCGCCTTCTTTTTGCTGAAGAATTTCAGGCTCATCAACGTCAAGAGCGTCACCCTGATGAACCGTAAGGCGGTCATTGTAGGCCTTGGATATCTGTTCAAGTGCCGGCAGGCAGCGGCTATCCATCTCGACTGCAACAACCCTTTTAGCGCCTTCATCAAGAAGGCCGCGCGTAAGACCGCCAGGGCCGGGTCCAACTTCATAGACCACGCTATTACTAAGGTCTCCGGCAACACGGGCAATTTTACGTGTCAGGTTTAAATCTAGCAGGAAGTTCTGACCGAACGACTTCTTAGCACGCAGATCAAATTCGCGTATTACCTCACGAAGAGGTGGCAGTTCCGTTGCCATTATACGGTGCCTTCCTGTGCTGCCGATGCCTTTGCCATACGCGCTGCCATCCTTATCGCCGCCAGCATGCTGTCAGTTCTAGCTTTCCCTTGCCCCGCAAGGCCTAAGGCTGTTCCATGGTCAGGTGACGTGCGAATGAACGGTAAACCGAGTGTGGCGTTGACGCCGCCCCAAAAATCAAGCGTCTTGATCGGTATCAGAGCTTGATCATGGTACATACAGAGCACAACGTCATAGTCCTTGCGCGCTTCTGCATGGAAAAGAGTGTCGGCGGGCAGTGGGTCGCTAACATCTATGCCTTCATCACGAAGGGCCCAAACGGCGGGCATGATATGGGTAGCTTCTTCAAGCCCGATGGTGCCGGATTCGCCAGCGTGCGGATTTAGGCCGGCAACGGCGATCCTTGGTCGTTCGATCCCAAAACGATGCCTCAGGTCATGGTCGGCAACTATGCCAGCATGAATTATCCTGTCTGCCGTAAGCGTGCGTGCCACGTCCTTGAGGGGTACGTGAATGGTGACGGGAATGACACGGAGTTCATCTGTAGCAAGCATCATGACAGAGGTGTCATCAGATAAGCCGCATTTGCGTGCGAGGTATTCGGTGTGCCCAGGTGCAGTGAAACCAGTTTTATAGAGCGCTGCTTTATGTATGGGGGCCGTTACAATCCCACTGATGGTACCGTTTAAAGCTAGCTCACAGGCTTTATCAAGCGCTGCAATTACGGCTCTGCCATTTTCCTGGCTGGGCGTGCCTAACCGGAGTGGTTCAGCAAGCGGGATATCTAGAACACCAAGAGTATCCGTGGGCAAATTTTCGAGCGAGGAGGGACTGACGACATGCGTGACCGGCAGATCAGGGTCAACTACATGGAGAGCCGCTGCCGCGCCAATATAAATAAATGGGGCAAGTCCTAGGTTTTCCCTTTCACGCCATAGGCGCGCTATGAGCTCCGGCCCCACGCCAGATGGCTCGCCCATGGTAATACCAAGAGGTGCAATTGCATTTGGTTCTGAAAGTGCCCGTGTCATGGGCCTCCGATACGCTTAGCGGTAATCGACGATGGCGTCGCGGCGCAAGTCACGCAGGTAACGGCGGCCCATCATTGACAAGCGCTGTTGTTCCATCTGATTGTATACAGCATCAAAATTCGGCTCCTGAACGGTTGCTTCTTCGCGCTCGCACACAAACAGAACACGCATACCGTCTTCCATTGTTAGCATATCGCTTGCCGCACCTATTTCTGCGTTTTCGACCGCTTGACGGATTTGAGGTTGCAGGTCACGGTAACGTAGAATGCCAACCTCCGGGCGGCCATCAGCGCCCGCTTCTTCCACATATTGTGGAACTTGTGCACAAGAGGTCTCTTGGTTTGACAATGATTCTGCGACCGAGCGGAATTTCTCGACGGCTTCAGGGTCTGCAACCTTCTCAGGTGTTAAGTGTACTTGGCGTAGTGAGATTTGTGTATCCAGTGGGTCAGCGGTTAAAATACGACGCCGGTCCCGCTGAGCGAGAATGACATAGCCACCTGCGGTACGCAGCGGATCAGCAACGTCACCAACCGCGACATCTTCAATTGCCTTCGCATAATCAGGGTCAAGGTCTTCTGCGGTAATCCAGCCGAGGTCGCCACCAACAGCGGCTGTGGATGACGCTGAAAGTTGTTGTGCGATGTCCGGGAACGACGCGCCGGCACGAATGCGGGCTACCAAGTCGTCAGCATTTGCCTTTACGCTTGCTTCCTGCTCAGGGCTGTCAACAAGCAACACGATCTCGGCAAGGCGATGCTCAAACTTACCTTTGTTGTCGTAAATGCGTTGAATGTAGGCTTCAACTTCCTCGTCCGATACACTCACAAAGGAGCCGAGCCTACCTTGGACCAGTTGAGACCAGGCTATTTCTGCTTCCATCTGGTCCACCATGGTTTGTTTGCTTGATCCAATACCCGCGAGGGCGTTGGCAAATTGTTCAGGTGTTTGCCCAAGGCCCTGAGCGCGGCGTGCGAAAAACTCTTCGAGCTGGGCATCTTGAATCTCCAGTTCGACGGTTGCGGCTTCTTGAAGCTGCAGTTTCTCGTCGACCATGGAGCGGATGACCTGTTCACGGACTTTAAGGAATTCCTGTTCGGTTTCTACACCACCAGCAACCGCGATCACGAGCCGCAGGCGTTGGTTGATATCAAAGCTTGAGAGCGGTTCGTCGTTGACCAGAACTTCGATGCTGTTAATCGCCTGTTGGCTCTGTGCCGCACCAGCCAACATCGCAGCAATGCCGATGCCCATAAGGCTGTGTTTTGCAATTTCTTTTGTCTTTTCGATCACTCTCGCCATGCCCAAACTTTACATTTCAAATAATTTCAAACGGGTCGTTGCCGCTCAGTATGGTTAGCCTTTTAGACGCTTTCGAGGCAATGCACTAGCCCAAATTCTTTAATTTAAGCCGGAACATAATGGAAGTTCCGGGTTCGACGTCGCGGTCCCGGGTGAAGGTCTCACGCCAGCGTAAGCCAAGCTCGATACATTCGTTGGTGTAGGAGAGGCCGATATCGTATTTCACGCCGCCGCTTTCTTCCTGCACATATACTGTGGACCCGGTGGCCGTATCAAGAGTTGCAAGCCGCGCACCGGAAAGTCGGTGAATGAAGCCGCCATCAATACGCCAGTTCTCGTTGAGGTTATAGTACGCCCCGGCGCGGAGCTCCTCCCTATCTTCGCGGGTAACGATTGTCATGTCGCGGTCGAGCTTCAGATAGCCCGCATACATGCCAACAGTAGCGCCGTTTGCACTTACTGATATTTCGTTTCGCTGCACCGCGAATGTCTGCTCATCGACCCTGTAGCGATGTTCAAAGTTTAGCCAGTCTTTGTAGCGTATGCGGGTTCGGCCGACGATATTTGACAGGTCGCCTTCGAGACCGGCACCGTCGGCAAAGACCATTGCGGTACCGCTAATGCGCCATGACTGTCCCAGCATAACATCAGCACCCCAGTCCTTACCGTCATACCGCCACTGCATACCGTATGTGACACGGCTTCCTTCTTCCCATAGGTCATAACCTGACGCTCGGTCGGCGGAAAACAGGTTAAGGTCGTTGAGTTCAAACGCGCGGCTGTCTTCGTTGACGATATTGTCGGGTGTTCCCCTCCGCGGAGAAACAGTGACCTCGACGATAGGCTCGACTGTGTGTGTTCCACTGTCGGTGAACTTCACCAAAGGCCATGTAACAGTTCCAGTAGCGCGCACAAGGTTTCGCCATTCACTGCCACTGTCACCCCCAAAGGTACCCGCGAAAGAGGGGTCGTCGGGCCTATCGATATCGCTCAGCTTATAAGCCTCAGAGCGGGCATAAGCTTCAACATCAACAACAAAGCCTTTTGGTGTAATCCAGCGTCGCTGCCAACTGGCGGACAGTGAAACGCGTTGAGTGTCCAGGCCATCGCTCCTTTGAAGAGCGAGCGCGTTCCCTTTAACACTTATGGTGCCGCCGAAGGGCGAGAATGAAGGAATATACTCTGCGTCCAGCAAGGGTAGGGCGTGGCCGGTAAGGCCCGCTTCATCCTCAACTCTCAGCCCCTGAAAACCAACAGTGCGGACCGAGAGATAAGAACGGTCATAAAAGCCCTCGAGCTTATATTCGCTTACCAGTGTATCAGCGTCCGATAGGTCGTAGCGCCTCAAGTATGTATCGTCAGATGCCCAATTGAGCTGATAGGTGGACCGCCAACGCTTTGAATGGTTGAACAGGCCATCAGAGCTTATATGGCCGCGGAACTCCTTGTTGCCGGTTAAAACACCATTATCGTCGCGGCCGTCGGTATAGGTAATACTGCCATCCGCTTCATACTGACCAAAGCCGAGGTGTTGGCGGTATTCTCCTGCAAGGACCAAACCTTCTTTTGTAGTGAAGATGGGCTTGATCGTGGCGTCAATACTATCGTTGAACACGTGATAGTATGGAATGGCGGCTACGAAACCCAGGTTCTTACTTGTTTGAATGTCGAGAGGTAAAAGCCCGCTTGCTCGGTCAACTGTTGGGTCGGGGTGCGAGAAATAAGGGGTCCACAATACTGGTACGCCAAATACCTCAAGCGTGGCATCATCATAGTATAGGCGACGTTTCTCACGGTCGTGGGTGACCTTGACGGCCTTGATCTGCCAGAGCGGGTCTTTGCCGCTATCATCAGCGCAAACCTTGCAAGGACTGTAAACCGCCTTGTTTAGTGTCATGGTGCCGGCTTCACCATTGCGGTTCGCCTCAGCGGCGGCAACCTGTGCGCCGTCTTGCATCAGCAGGCGAATATCCTCAATAAAGGCGGTTTTGAGCGCATCTTCAAGCACGACTTTGGGTGCAAAGATGCGTTCGCCTGTGGGCGTGGTTAGTTCAACGGCACCATAGGCTTCCGCGCGGCCCGTGCGCTCATTATAAATAACTTCGCCGGCCTCAAGGATGTAGCCGTCGCGCTCAAGATATACCCGGCCGACGGCGCGAACCTCACCGGTTTCAGCGTTATAGATCAGGTTGTCAGCTGACAGCTCGACACGTTCAGCTTCAGCCGGTGTGCCTTGGCTGTAAACGGGCGTTGTCGCTAAGCCAGACGAGGCAAGCAATCCTGCTATAATAAGCGATCTATGGGACGAGACTGATTTTTTGTGCACTGACGCGGTTCCACCCTACAGTTTGTGCCTTGATAGCGGCTGCGTCCACGCGGTGCAACGATGTTCATGGCCCAAGAGTACGCTTGTGAGCCTTGTTGACGAAAAATGTGGCAATTTCACGGGCACCACTTGCGTCTGACAGCCAGAAAAGGCATTAGATTGTTGAAGTTGGTTTCGGCGCCGAGACGGCGAATCTGAGACAGGTAAAATCAAAGACAAAAGGGAATCCCATGCAAATCTCGTTTGCTGCACTTGAATTGCCCTCATCGGGCGCTGTCGCATTTCTGGTAGAAAAGGATAAGCCTCTTGCGGGACTGGCGGCAGAGGCCGATAGCAAAACGAACGGCGCTCTTTCCAAGGCTGCTGCCGCATCCCGATTCAATGGCGCATCAGGACAGACCCTTGAAGTGGTTGCACCTTCAGGCCTTGAGGCGGAGCGAGTGCTCTTGGTTGGTGTGGGTGAAACGGGGAAATCGGTTGCGCAAGACTGGGTTGAGACCGGTGCAGCAGTCGCCGCAGCACTCCTTGGTTCTGGCAGCTCAGAAGCGACCGTCGTTGCTGACGCGAATGGTGCTGATGCACTTGCGTTGGCGGAAGGCGCCCTTCTGCGCTCCTACCGATTTGACAAATACCGCACTAAAGAGCCAGAAAGCAAAAAGCCTACACTGAAGGCCCTGACGGTCTCAGGTGCTGCATCGGATGCGGCGAGCGCTTTCGCTGCACGCAAAGCTGTGATCGACGGTGTGTTTCTCACTCGTGACCTCGTATCAGAGCCCGCCAACGTGCTTTACCCTGCTAGCTTCTCTGAGCGCATAAACGAGCTGACAGAGCTGGGTGTGGAAGTAGAAGTGCTTGGCGAGGCAGAAATGACCAAGCTTGGTATGGGTGCCCTTCTGGGCGTAGGCCAAGGCTCCGATCGCGAAAGCCAGCTTGCTATTATGGTATGGAATGGTGGTGCTGAGGGCGAAGCGCCAATCAGCTTTGTAGGCAAGGGTGTAACCTTTGATACTGGCGGTATCTCGCTCAAGCCCGGTGAGGGCATGGAGCAGATGAAGTGGGATATGGGCGGTGCAGGCACAGTCGTTGGCCTGATGAAGGCTCTGGCTGGCCGCAAGGCAAAAGTAAATGTGGTGGCGATTGTGGGGCTAGTTGAAAACATGCCATCAGGCAACGCCCAGCGCCCAGGTGACGTGGTTACATCAATGTCAGGCCAAACCATTGAAATTCTAAACACAGATGCTGAGGGTCGTTTGGTTCTCGCTGATGCGCTTTGGTACTGCCAGGAACGGTTTAAGCCTAAGTTTATGGTGGATTTGGCTACATTGACCGGTGCGATCATCATCACATTGGGTCATGAACACGCAGGCATCTTCACTGATGACGATACGCTTGCGAAGCAGCTTGAAGCTGCTGGCGGCACAACAGGTGACAAAGTGTGGCGCCTTCCGCTTCATAAAAACTATGACAAGCTGATTGACTGCCCAATCGCTGATATGAAGAACATCGGCGGCCGCGCTGCGGGCTCCATTACGGCCGCACAATTCCTGCGCCGGTTTACCAACGACATTCCATGGTGTCACATCGATATTGCAGGCACTGTCTGGTCCGAGAAAGACCTGCCACTCTCAGAAAAGGGCGGCACAGGATACGGCGTACGCCTGCTGGACCGCTTCGTGGCGGATAATTACGAGGGATAAGCCCTGTGGCGGACATACGGTTCTATCATTTGCAGCGGCAAACGCTTGAGGAAGCCCTTCCCAAGCTGATGGAGCGGGTCGTTGATGCCGGGCTTAGTGCCCATATCAAAGTGCCTGACCGCGGCATGATGGAAACCTTGAACAAAGTCTTGTGGGATTACGATCCTGCAAGCTTCCTGCCTCACGACATGGAAGGGTGTGAGCACCCTGATGAACAGATGCTTTACCTGACGACAGGGGACGAGAAGGTAAACGGCGCTTCCGTTCTTGTGTTGATTGATGCTGTGGCCAGCCCAGATGTCGCCGACTACGACCGCTGCCTTTATATGTTTGACGGGCGCAATGAAGACGTCGTTGCTGCCGCACGTGAGGCGTGGAAGGGTTTCAAAAGCATGGAAGGCGAAATGTCCTACTGGCAACAGCGGGAGATGGGTGGTTGGGAGCAGAAAGCGTGAGCAAGTCTTCCTCAACGCATAGCTCATTGCCATATTTCATCTCAACTGATCTCAGCCTTTTTGACATGCCGCTCGTCCATAGCTGGCTCACCGACACCTATTGGGCGAAAGGAATTCCGCTCAAGATTGTCGAGCAAAGCTTCAAAAATTCTCTTTCCTTTGGTGTCTTCCAGCGGGATGGTGCCCAAGTCGGATGCGCCCGCATGATCACAGACCGCGCCACGTTTGCTTATCTGGCGGATGTATATCTCGCTGATAGTTGTCGTGGTAAGGGCCTGGGCCGCTGGATGATGGATATGATCATGGCGCATGATGACCTGCAGGGGCTCAGGCGGATGATGCTGGCCACAAGCGATATGCACACGCTATACAAACAGGTGGGTTTTACAAGCCTCACCAACCCGGCTGTTATGATGGAAATCTCTGTGCCGGATATCTACTCCCGCCATTAAGCCGCCAAGGCTTTGCCATAATTTCACACCATGATGGAACCGTTCGCTTGGTTGAGGACGTTACAGTTTCTTTACGATTCGCATCTAAGCTGAACTGATAGGGGAGGACGTGTGTAATAGCCCAGCAGCAAGGCGAGGCGTCCCGTATGTACAAGTTTGTGAAATGGAGTTTGAGTTTTGTCGTTAGCGGATATCTGCTGATTGCAGCAACGGCATATTTTTTTCAGGAACATCTGATGTTCCACTTCGCACCGGTTCCCGACACCCACCGGTATCATTTCAATGCAAGTACCGAAGATGTTTGGCTGAGTAGTCAGGGTGGCCATTTGCATGGGGTTTTGTTCAAAGCTGATGAGGGCAAGAAAGCCCGCGAGCTTGTGGTTTACTATAAGGGAAACGCGGGTAACGTTTCAGGGTCTGAGCGTATGGCCCGGTTGTTCCTTGGTATGGGGTATGATGTTCTCTCCATGGACTATCGTGGTTTTGGAAAAAGCCGTGGTGAGTTGTCTGAAGCAAGCTTGCTTGACGATGCTGAGCGTTGGTTCGATTGGGGCAGGGACAACTATGGTGACCAAAACGTGCGTGTTGTTGGTTATTCCATGGGTACGACTTTCGCGAGCCATGTGGCAGCGGCGAGGGCTGCCGGTAACGTCATTCTGTTTGCGCCGATGAAATCAGTCGTTGATATGGCGTCGCGTCGCTATCCGTTCCTACCAGAGTTTCTGACAAATTATCCGCTCAGGAGCGATGAGAAACTTGCCGAGGCCCCGGGGCATGTGGTGATCTACCACGGAACCGCTGACGAGGTAGTCCCCTTCGCGTCCGGTGAAGGTTTGAAAGATTATTTGGGCCCTGACGATGCTTTTGTGCCGGTGGAAGGGGCGAACCATTATACCGTCGCCATTCAGACCTCGGTACAAGCCGATATTACAGCGCGATGGGGGGCTAGCGCCTCGACGCTAACACAAACGTTGCCGCAAGCAGGGCCAAGTCTTTCAAGAGAAAGTGCCCCGATGAACTAAGGTATGGGAACCCGCCCATAGTGCTGTGCCATGTCGGGGCAAAGCTCACCATGAAGCTAAGTGTGGTGATGAATGTTACAGCACATAAAAATAGCCCCAGCGTGAACAGGCGCTTGTTCCACCAATACCCCGTCAAAAGAGCGACCGTGATCAGCTCGATCACTCCAATCACATTCGAGGCACCTTGTTTGGTGAAGTAGGCGGTGAGCCACCAGTTGAACACCGGGCTGGTTTTGAGGAGGGGATCAACACCATCTGCTTCGGGGCTGGTAAATTTCATACCACCTATCCAGGCAAGCACGACGATCAGACCGACCAGCATGACCGTTTCAGCGTGACGGCTGCCCAGCCGCCACATCGCGAGGCCCAGCAGGGTTAGATATTTGATGATGCCTTGCCCAGCACCAATGGCAGGAAAACCGCCAAGGCTGTCAATCCAAACAGGGTTGGTGAGCATTAGGCTAAGTGCGCCAAGGCTATAGAGGGCTGTGAACATGTAGGCGAGGCGTTTGATGTTATCTGGCACCGAGTGCAGGGCTATCAGCAATCCAGAGAGCGCCTGCAGCCCACCAATGCCCCACATGATATAGGTTTTGTGAGGCAGTAGGCCGCTCAGAAACATGTGGCCCTTGATCCAGCGTTCCACAATGCCGCCTGATGCGCCTGAGATATTCATCAAGCCAAACCAGATAAGAAGAAGCGCGAGCGATAGTGTTACAAAAAGCTCGGTGAAGCCACGGGTTGGCCGTAGCCGTTCGATAGCGGAAATCATGGAGTGCCCCTCATTGACGCCTAACCTCTAAGTAGGACCAATAGGACCAGAGCTATCGGGAAGGTCAAGCCCTATGACGCGTTATTCACAGCGTCTTGAGCATTTGTGTAGGCTTCTTCCGCTGCCATCCAGGCATCTTCGGCTTCAGTAATCTGAGCCGTTAGTTCTGCACCCATCTTGGAAAGCTTGGCGACTTTATCTTCCTGGCCCGGCTCATAAAGCTTTGGGTCCGCAAGGCGATTATCGACCCGCTCTTTGTCGGCAATAAGCTTCTCAAGGGTCGCTTCCGCGCGTTCTGCCGCACGGCGATAAGGCGCAAGCTGTCGCCTGAGCTCAGCGGCGTTTTGGCGGGCAGCCTTTTTTTGATTTTCCTGCTTGGGGCCACGGCGCTCCGCACGTTCGCCGGAGCGTTCCTTGAGAAGGTGCTGCTTGTAATCTTCCAGATCACCGTCAAAACGTTTCACGTCGCCTTTTTCAACGATCCAGAGCCTGTCAACGCATGCTTCCACCAAGTGCCTGTCGTGGCTGATCAGCAACACAGCGCCATCATATTCATTGATGGCATGGATAAGCGCTTCGCGGCTGTCCACATCCAGGTGGTTTGTGGGTTCATCAAGGATGATAAGTTGCGGCGCTTCAAACGTGGCCAGCGCGAACATCAGCCGCGCTTTTTCACCACCAGAGAGTGATTCTACAGGGCGGTCGGCTTTATCCGCACCAAAGCCAAAAGACCCAAGGCGGGCCCGCACTTTGGCTTCGATAGCATCCGGCATCATTTTTTGAAGGTGGTTGAGCGGGGAGGTTTTAGCCACAAGCTCGTCGAGCTGATGCTGCGCAAAATAACCAACCTTCAGCACGCGCGACTTGCGCATCTTGCCTTCCATGGGCTTGAGCTTGTCCGCAATCAACTTCGCGAATGTAGACTTGCCGTTGCCGTTCGCACCAAGAAGGGCGATGCGATCATCCATGTCAACCCGCAGGTCCAGCTTCTTGAGGATAGGGTTACCTTCCTCATACCCCACGCTGGCTTCTTCAAGTGCAACAAGCGGGGAGGACAGGGGATCGGGCTTCGGGAAACGGAACGGGACGGTATGGGCCTCAACCATGGTGGCGATAGGCTTCATGCGTTCAAGCGCTTTCAGGCGGCTTTGGGCCTGCTTGGCTTTACTGGCCTTGGCCTTGAAACGATCAACGAACGACTGGATATGCCTGCGTTCAGCTTCCTGCTTGGTTTTGAGCGCCATCTGGCGCTCCATCAACTCGTGCCGAAGCTGTTCAAAGCGGTCATAACCGCCAGTATAAAGGTTCAGCTTGGTTTGCTCGAGGTGCACAATATGGGTGACCGCCTTGTTGAGGAGGTCCCTGTCGTGGCTGACAATAAGAACGGTATATGGGTATGAGCGCAGGAAGTTCTCAAGCCACATCACGCCTTCAAGGTCGAGATAGTTTGTTGGCTCATCAAGAAGCAGAAGGTCTGGCTCGTTAAACAGCACGCAGGCGAGGGCTACGCGCATACGCCAACCGCCGGAATAGCTTGAACATGGCCGTGCTTGAGCTTCTTCGTTAAAACCAAGGCCCGCGAGAATTGTCGCCGCCCGTGCTTCCGCAACATGAGCGCCAATATCAGCGAGGCGGGTATGAATTTCTGCAACCCGTTGCGGGTCTGTTGCGGTTTCGGCCTCGGCTTCCAGCGCGGTCATTTCCTTATTAGACCGCAGCACTGTCTCAAGCAGGCTTTGTGGGCCGTCAGGCGCCTCCTGGCCAACATGGCCAACGCGCGCGCGCGGTCTGATAGAGATATCACCAGATTCGGCCGCCAGTTCACCAAGGATCATTTTAAGAAGAGTTGACTTGCCAGCGCCGTTTCGCCCGACAAAACCAACTTTATGGCCAGCGGGTATATGCACCGTTGCCGCATCAAAGAGGATACGGTCACCAATTCTGAATGTTATGTCGTTGATATGCAGCATGGAGCGCGAGGTATCACATGCCGCCGGGGCTGGCAATGCCACAAACACGCCAATGCACGCAAGGCTTGGCTTTCCGGTAATTAGAAGCTATAAGGCGCGCGAATCTGTTTAACCCCCATTTGTACAAGGGATAGTCACATGGCTGTGCAACGCACTTTTTCGATCATTAAACCAGACGCGACCAACCGCAACCTGACTGGTGCTGTAAACGCCAAGCTTGAAGAAGCTGGCCTGCGCATCGTTGCGCAAAAGCGTATCCAGATGACCCAGGCTCAAGCTGAAACTTTCTACGCTGTTCACTCTGAGCGTCCTTTCTTCGGTGAGCTGGTTGAGTTCATGACATCTGCTCCTGTTGTTGTACAGGTGCTGGAAGGCGAAAAGGCTGTCCTGAAAAACCGCGAAGTTATGGGGGCTACGAACCCATCTGAAGCTGCTGAGGGCACAATCCGTAAAGAGTTCGCTCTTTCAATCGGCGAAAACTCCGTTCACGGTTCAGACAGTGAAGAAAACGCAGCGATCGAAATCGCTCAGTTCTTCGCTGGTAATGAGATTGTTGGCTAATCAGCCACTCTCAATGCTGATGAATTCGAGAAGGCCGGGGCAAACTGCTCCGGCCTTTTTCTATGCGTGATTATGGTGTCAGGGAAGGGGGCATATAAGCCCGGTCGCGGGCAATGCCACATCTTCCTTGATGACCACCTTGTGGCCGGAAACCCGCGCGTTGCCTTCAGCGATGAGGCGGACAGCGGCTGGGTACATGCGGTGCTCATAGGTCAGCGTTTTGGCGATCAGGCTTTCTTCTGTCTCGTCAGGCGCAATTGGAATGGCGGCCTGCATGATAATCGGGCCATTATCCATTTCAGGCCGCACGTAATGAATGGTGCATCCCGCAAATTTGACGCCGTCCTCCAGCGCGCGGGCGTGGGTATGCAGGCCTTTGTATGAAGGTAGCAGGGACGGATGGATGTTGATCATCCTGTCTTTCCAGCGCCCGACAAAATCCGCCCCCAAAAGGCGCATGAAACCCGCAAGACAAACGAGCTGTACTTTGTGTTCTGTCAGGCAATCATGAATAGCGTCTTCAAATGCAGCGCGTTCTTCATACTCTTTATGGTCAATCGCGACCGCTTTAAGGCCGGCGGT
This sequence comes from Kordiimonas sp., assembly GCF_965216265.1. GTDB lineage: Bacteria > Pseudomonadota > Alphaproteobacteria > Sphingomonadales > Kordiimonadaceae > Kordiimonas. The sequence continues at coordinate 53,261 of NZ_OZ244153.1, read as the reverse complement.
GCGCGCACGCTCCAAGCCTTTGGCGTCGGGGCGGTTGGAAATAACGACCTCGATCTTGGCCGGATAGCCATGCTGCTGGCAGGCGTCTATGAGCGCTTGCAGGTTTGTGCCGCCACCTGAAATCATGACACCGAGGCGTAATTTACGCACGCTCTTAACCTTCCGCTGTGATGGCAGACCAGTTTTTCTCGGCCCCCCAGGTACCTGCACGGCCGGTTACCCGACATTTAGGTGAGCCGCTGCCTTCGGTGATTTGCCCAATTATATAGACGGTTTCACCATGCTCCTCAAATACCTCTTTGGCTGCGGCAGCATGCTCAGCAGAGACAACTACCACCATGCCAATGCCGCAGTTAAAGGTGCGGGACATCTCGGCGGTTTCAATATTACCTTCATTCTGCAGCCAGCCAAATACGGCTGGCAACTGCCAGGCTCCGCTGTCGATCTCTGCAAGCGTGTTCTTGGGCATGACGCGCGGTACGTTTTCAAGGAAACCGCCGCCTGTGATGTGAGAAAGGGCTTTAACGTAACCCTCTTTAATCGCGGCGAGGCAGCTCTTAACATATATTTTTGTTGGTGCCAGTAGAGCTTGACCAAGTGTTACACCATTATCAAACGGTGCTTTATCTGCGTAGCTAAAGCCTTTGTCGCCCACAATGCGGCGAATAAGGGAATAACCGTTCGAATGTGTACCGTTGGAAGCGAGCCCGAGAAGGACATCACCAGCCTGGACCGTGGAGCCGTCTATCAACGTACCACGCTCAGCTGCACCAACGGCAAAACCGGCTAGGTCATAATCCTTGTCCTGATACATGCCCGGCATTTCAGCTGTTTCGCCGCCGATTAGTGCGCAGCCTGCTTGACGGCACCCTTCCGCGATACCTGCGACAACATCCGTCATTTGTGCGACGTCAAGGTGGCCTGTAGCCATATAGTCAAGGAACAACAGTGGTTCGGCGCCTTGAACGACAAGGTCGTTCACACACATGGCAACGAGGTCGATACCGACCGTGCCGTGCAGCTCCGCATCGATAGCGACTTTGAGCTTGGTGCCCACACCGTCGTTAGCAGCAACAAGAATGGGATCGTTAAAGCCAGCAGCCCTCAGATCAAATAGACCACCAAACCCACCAAGGTCGGCATCAGCGCCGGGCCGGCGCGTGGATGCAGCCAGTGGTTTGATGTTTTCTACAAGAGCTTCGCCCGCGTCAATGTCAACGCCAGCCTGCTTATAGGTATATGATTGAGTATTTTCTGCCACGATAGAGACCCGTCCTGCCGCAAATAAGGCAAAATTGCTTGCCAGCCTATCCGCCACTGGCAATTGGTTGCCCAATTGTTATAACCAGTTGCTATAAGGGGGCGTTATAGTGTCGCTGCGCCTGTTATGAAAGAGTTTATGCATAAGTATTTTAGAAATAGCACAGTTTTTCAGCTCGCTTTTGCGATTTTGGTGAGCTTGATGCTTTTGGCTGGCTTGTTCGTCCCCGTGCAGGCGGGAGACGACCGTACCGATCGCCTGTTTACTATTCGCGACATCAAGGTAGATGAGGTTGCTTCCCGTGCCAGCCAGGCTAGGGAAACAGCGCTTGAAAAGGCGGAGATGCAGGCCTATCAAACGCTGATCCGCAAGCTGGCGCAGGAAGATGGCAGGCAGCGACTGCCCGAACTTGCCCGCCCCGAAATTCAGGCGCTGATCACAGCGATTGAGGTGGTGGAAGAACAATCCTCATCTCGCCGATATCTTGCAACTTTGAACGTACGGTTTGAACCGAACGTTGTTAGTGATCTTTTAGCCAAATACAACGTGCCGCACGTGTTGAGCACCGGGCAGGGCATTCTTGTGCTTCACGGGCATAAACGCGGACTTACAGAGCTTTTATGGGAACAGGACCAGGCCGTTGAGGCTGCGCGTGAGCGCGTCGATTGGGTCAATCGAATCAGAGGTTATGTTTTCCCGCGCGGTGAGATAGCTGAGCGAGCGGCTGTTACCTTTGGTGAGGTGCAAACATTATCTGCTGGTGAAGTGAAGGAAATAGCACTGCGCTACGATGTGAGAGACGCGCTACTGATCTCAAGCGAGTGGACGATGGGCGCTTATGGGCCAGAGCTTAGCTACCGATATCGTTCAACAGACGGTGGTATGCAGGGCGACGGTATCATTGATGAGGCGCCCGATGAGGTGACAGGGCTTGCCTCAATGTATGAAAATGTGCTTGAGACCATCGATAGCGCCTGGCGGAGCCAACTGCTGGTGGATACAGGCACTGGTGGAGAAATTATTGCACTAGTGCCGACCACATCTCTTGATGTTTTGACTAATATTCAAGCCAGGCTTGAGGATGTGTCGTTAGTGCGGGAGTTTAGGACAGTCGAGATCGGCCTGCCGTTTAGCCGCATTGCCTTCAGTTATACGGGGCGCGAAGATCAACTAGTGCTGGCTCTTCGTTATGCCGGGCTGGATTTGGGTAGTTACGGGAGAGAGCGGCTGCTTGGGCCACGTACAGAGGCCAAATAGGGGGACGTTATGAATAGATGGTACTGGGTTGGCGGTGTTGGTGTTGCGGCGCTACTTTTCTATCTGACACGTGGGATATTGCTGCCGTTCCTGGCAGGGTTAGCTATTGCCTATTTCCTTGATCCTGTTGCCGACAAGCTTGAGGCTAGAAAAGTGCCACGAAGCTTGGCCGCTGCTATGGTGATCTCACTCTTTTTCTTGCTTATCATTGCTATTCTGTTGGCTTTTTGGCCGGTACTTCAATCCCAGATCGTGGCGGCGTCAAACACGCTACCGAAGACTCTTGCCAACATGCGGCCTTGGCTGAACGAGATGATGCTGACGCTGTCTGAGCGGTTTGGTTCTGACCTATCAACCGATGTCGATGGCCTTGTTGCTAATTTTTCAGGGGAAATACTGGCGAAGGTGCGGGATGCTGCGACAAGCGCACTCAAAAGTGGGCTCGCGCTCTTTAATTTGCTGTCGCTTGCCCTTATTTCGCCGGTTGTTGCCTTCTACCTTCTTCGTGACTGGGACAGGATCGTAGACAAAATTGACGGATGGCTGCCCCCTGCGAGCGGCACAACAGTTCGAGCTCTAGCGACCAAGGTCGACACCGTTCTCGCGGGCTTTGTCAGAGGCCAACTGCTGGTGAGTACGACCATGGGTGTGTTATACGGTGTTGGCTGGGCGCTGACAGGATTGGATTTTGCCATCGTGCTTGGTGTATTGGCGGGTGTGCTTTCTTTCGTTCCCTTTGTCGGAGCCTTGTTTGCGGCCGGTGTTGCTGTTGCCATGGCATTTGGGCAATGGGGTTTTGATCCCCTTCAGATCGCGCTTGTTGCCGGGGCTTTCCTTGTAGTTCAAACCATAGAAGGCGCGTTTTTGACACCTCGCCTGATTGGCGAGCGAGTTGGTTTGCACCCTGTGTGGGTACTGTTCGCAGTTTTCGCTGGCGGTGAGGTCATGGGCTTTGTGGGCGTATTGATTGCTGTGCCTGCGGCAGCGGCAATCGCTGTTCTGGTGCGTTTCTATATCGATCAGTACCTTGACCACTATGACTTGCAGCCAAAAGAGGATGATGTCGAGGTGGAAAAGCTGACGAACGAAGTAACTGCAGAAACGAGTTAGATGGCTGAAAATATTGTTCAAATACCGCTAGATCTTCCGCACAGGCCGAGTTTCGACTTATCCGATTTTATCGTGTCGTCCTCAAATGAAGCCGCGTTTAATGCACTGGATGCATGGCCTGAATGGCCTCATCACGCAATGGCGCTCATCGGCCCCAGGTCTAGTGGTAAGACGCATCTGGCGACAGCGTGGGCTCGTAGGGCTGGCGCCATATGTCTGGACGCCTGTACAAAAGTGGAGACGTTGCCAAGTGGCAAGTCGATCCTGGTTGAGGATGCAGACAAGTCTGGACGCGATGATGAAAGCCTGTTTCATATTTTCAACTGGACCAAAGAGCAGGGCACCAACTTGCTTGTTACAGCGACATCTGCCCCCAACCGGTGGGACGTTGAACTGCCTGATCTCAAGTCGCGGCTTGCGACCTTGCCTGTATCTGAGATTGAAGAACCGGATGATCATCTCTTGATGGTTCTGTTGGTAAAATTGTTTTCTGACAGACAATTACAGGTCGACCTTTCAGTGATAGATTACATTTTACCCAGGATCGAGAGGTCCTTCAGTACAGCAAAAGCGCTGGTGGAAGAGCTTGACCGGCTTGCGCTGGCTGAGAAGCGGAAAATAACGCGCGTTCTTGCCAAAACTTGCCTTGAAGGCGGTACGTGGCAATAATTGTAACAATGTGCGTGTATGGCAACGCATTCAACAGAATGCAGGAGTGGTACAATGGCCGACGGTGATCAGAAACAAACAGTGGATACCTCAGGAAACGGGGCCGCACCGGCGTTACCCAGCCGCGAGGACATTGTAGCCGCTCTGAAAGAAGTTCCGAAGGCAGAGAAGTATCTCAACCGCGAACTCAGCTGGCTCCAGTTCAACATGAGGGTGCTGGAAGAAGCGGAAAACATGCGCCATCCGTTACTGGAACGCCTGCGCTTTCTCTCCATATCAGGGAACAACCTCGACGAATTCTATATGGTGCGGGTTGCAGGCCTGAGGGGCCAGAGCGACCTGAAACTGGAAGTTTTCTCAGATGACGGTCTCACCCCGTTCCAGCAATTGCAGCAGGTGAACGATGTTGCAGAGACCCTTATGGCCAAGCAGCAGAAGGTTTGGGCACAACTCAAGAAAGAAATGCGCAAGGCTGGTATCGCGGTATTGGACGAGGGAAGCCTTGAGGACGCGGACCATGAGTGGATTGAGAATTACTTCCTGGAGAGCGTGCTGCCCGTTCTGACGCCTATTGCGGTTGACCCTGCGCACCCATTCCCGTTCATTCCCAACCTTGGCCTTACCATGGCGCTATCGATGGTGCGAAACAGCGATGGCAAAGCCATGGTGGCGCTGCTGCCCGTGCCGCGCCATGTGCAGCGGTTTATTCGCTTGCCGGGGCAGGGTGACGTACGTTTTATTCCGCTTGAGCGCATGCTTACCCTTTTCCTTGATCAGCTATTTCCTGGATACCGATGCGAAGGCAGCGGTGTGTTCCGTGTGGTGCGTGACAGCGATATCGAGATAGAGGAGGAAGCGGAAGATCTGGTGCGCGTATTTGAAAGCGCGCTTAAGCGCCGCCGGCGTGGTCGAGTCATTCGGCTCAAGATCGAAACGGCGATGCCGGAGAAGCTGCGCAACCTTGTGATCTCCCGCCTTGATGCGGATACGGAAACTGTTGTACTCGTGGACGGTATTGTTGGCATTGATAACACGAGCGAGCTGATCGTCGATGATCTGCCTGACCTCAAATTTGTGCCTTATAACCCACGGTACCCCGAACGTGTACGCGATTCCGGTGGTGATATCTTTGGCGCGATCGCGGCAAAAGACTTTGTCGTGCACCACCCTTACGAATCCTTTGAGGTTGTACACCATTTCCTGCGGCAAGCGGCGCATGACCCGGACGTGGTGGCAATCAAACAGACGCTCTACCGCGCGGGCTCCCAATCGCAAATCATCCGTGCGTTGATTGAGGCTGCTGAAGCAGGCAAATCCGTTACGGCAGTTGTGGAGTTGAAAGCACGGTTTGATGAAGAGCAGAACATCAAATGGGCGCGGGACCTCGAACGCGCCGGTGTGCATGTGGTGTTTGGCTTCATTGACCTGAAAACGCATGCGAAGGTATCGATGGTCGTGCGCCGGGAAAACGGCAAACTTCGCAGCTACTGCCACTTTGGCACAGGTAACTACCACCCGGTGACCGCCAGAATTTATACAGATCTCTCGTTCTTTACCGCGGACCCGGCGCTAGCGCGGGATGCAAACCGCATGTTCAACTATCTGACCGGTTACGTTGAGCCCGCAGGGCTGGAGAAGCTCATTCTTTCCCCGTTTGCGCTACGTGACCAGCTTGTGAGGCATATAGACCGGGAGATCGAAATCGCGCGGTCAGGCGCACCTGCGGCCATATGGGTGAAGCTCAATTCACTTTTGGATGCCAAGATCATCGACAAGCTTTATGAAGCTTCCTGTAATGGCGTTCAGATTGATCTGGTTATCCGCGGTATCTGCACGCTTAGGCCCGGTATCCCGAACCTGAGCGAGAATATACGTGTGCGGTCCATCGTTGGGCGTTTTCTGGAGCATGCCCGTATATGCTGTTTTGGTAACGGTCATGGCTTGCCATCCCGGCAGGCCAAGGTATTTATCTCGTCCGCTGACTGGATGCCACGCAACTTTGATCGCCGCGTTGAAACACTGGTTCCGATAGAGAATCCAACGGTACATGACCAGATAATGGGACAGGTTATGTCTGCGAACCTGAAGGATAATGCCCAGAGCTGGACAATGAACCCTGACGGCTCGTTTGACCGTATCGTCGCCAAAGATGATACCAAGGAATTCATTGCGCATCATTATTTCATGACAAACAGTTCCCTTTCTGGCCGAGGTAAGGCATTAGGGGGCGACCGGAAGATCGAGCCGGTGATCGCGTATGACATCAAGGAATAATATGTATGTTTGAGGCCGTTGCGCACGCAGAGCAATATCTTGCAGTTATCGATATTGGTTCAAACTCTGTGCGGCTTGTTGTTTTCTCCGGCCAGCGGCGCGTACCAGATACTATTTTCAACGAGAAGATGATGTGTGGCCTGGGCGCTGAACTCGGCGCTACCGGCAGGATGGGCAGGTCTTCCATCAAGCTCGCAATTTCCACACTCAAGCGCTTTAAAGCGCTATGTGACCAGATGGAGGTCAAGCATATCCACGCCATCGCAACAGCGGCGGTGCGTGATGCGAAAAATGGTCCTGCATTTGTCCGGCAGGTTAAAAAAGAGTGCGGCATTGATATCTCCGTCATCGAAGGTGTCGAGGAAGGGCGGCTTTCAGCTTCTGGCGTACTATCCGGCGAACCTGCCGCAACTGGCCTGATGGGTGATTTGGGAGGTGGTTCGCTTGAGCTCGCGCAGTTAAAAGACGGCCACGTTCTCCACACAGTAAGTTTACCCATTGGCCCGATGCGCCTAATGAGCAAGTTTGGCACAAACCGGCGAGACATCAGGCGTTTCCTGCGCGAAGAGTTTGCCAAACTTGAATGGTTGGCGGATTGCAGCGGCCAGAACTTGTATCTGGTTGGTGGCGCCTGGCGGAATATCGCCAAACTGATGATGCGGGAGAAATCCAACCCTCTTCCCATATTGCACGGTTACCGCACGAGCCGAAGCGAAATGACCGATTATTGCCGCAGGCTCAGCCGTTTGCGCCCGCAAGATATCCCGTTTGGAAACTCGCTTCCCGAAGCACGGCGTGAGGTGCTGCCGGTAGCGGCTGTTATTCTGTCCGAAGTGATGGCGGCAATACGCGCCCGGTCCGCGATCGTTTCAACATACGGTTTGCGGGAAGGGTTCATCTTTGATCGCTTGACAGATGACACTCGAAAGATGGATCCGTTTATCTTTACGTGCCACGTACTGGCCGCTGAACGGTGTCGTTTTCCTGAACACTCTGACACGATCTACGAGTGGACGAGACCTTTGTTCCAGCGAAAAGTTTCTGACCCGGATCATCGGGACAAGCTCCATCACGCAATTTGCCTGCTGGGTGATATCGCGTGGCGCGGTCATCCTGACTTCAGGGCTGAAAAGGCGGTTGAGACCGTGTTGCATGGCCACTTTGTTGGGCTGAGCCACCGGGATAGGGCGTATTTGGCTGTTGCTTTAAACCAGGCTTATGGTGCGGCTATTGATGCGTCCCACGTGGCGCACATCCTGCCGCTTCTAAAGATCAATGAGCTGATGGAAGCCCGTATGATGGGGGCTTCACTCAGACTCGCGCAGCGGCTTTCAGGAGGTGCTGTCACGGCCCTTACGGTATCCCGCCTTCGTATCACAAAAGCTAAGCTATTTCTTGGTGTGCCGAGGTCTTATAAGGACCTCACAAACGATGTGGTGCTCAAGCGCCTTACCCAACTCGCCCAGCTTATGGGCAGACGTCCTGTGATAGAATTCCCGAGAAATATGAATACGATTAAGGCTTAGTCTTCCTGCCCGTCATGAGAGCCTTCATCCAAGTCTTCATCGTCCGCGAGCAGTTCAACCACATCGATATCGCCGTTGCGCGCAGTTAGGCCAAGGTCGCCTTCCATCAGCTTGACGGCATCAGCCCCGAAAATCTTATACCGCCAACCATGCATAGCTTTGATGTCCGTGGTTTCCGGTTCCGCTGCCCAGGCTTCTATCTCTTGTGAGCTTGCCACCATACGGGCGGCGACTTTGGCCTGCTGGCTCTTGATCTTCAAAAGCACCTTCAGAAGATCAGCCATAGGAGGTGTTGCGGGACGTGGTTTTGCGCGTTCGATATGCGGCAAGTCCTTGTCCGGTATATTCATGCCAGCCTCAAGTGCTTCCAGCATGCTTTTGCCAGCGCGGGAGCGGCTGAAGCCTTTGGGAATGCCGCGGATCCGGTCAAGTGCGGTCTCATCCCTTGGCGGGTGAGCTGCAATCTCAAACAGTGTTTCATCTTTCGCCACACGGTTGCGGGGCAGGTCGCGTTCTTGCGCCTGACGTTCCCGCCACGCGGCAAGCTCCTGCAAAAGGCCAAGAAAGCGCGGCTTGTTGGTGCGCACCTTCAGGCGTTGCCAAGCATCTTCCGGCGCGATCCAGTACAGATTTGTATCGCGCAGCACAGCCATTTCCTCGTCAACCCAGGCCTCACGACCCGTGGCTTGAAGTTCTGCACTCAGGCGGCGATAAATGGTCCGCAAATAGGTGACATCACCAAGCGCATAGTTGAGCTGAGTGTCAGAAAGCGGGCGCTTCGACCAATCTGTATACCGGGCGGATTTATCAAGTTGCGCTTTCGCGATTTTGGTCACGAGCGTTTCATAACCCACCGAATCACCAAAGCCGCACACCATGGCCGCAACCTGTGTATCGAACACAGGTTTGGGCAGATCGTTCATCAGGAGGTAGAAAATCTCCATATCCTGACGGCAGGCGTGTAGGACCTTGAGCACTTTTTCATTGGCAAAAAGGTCAAGAAGTGGCTGTAGGTCAAGGCCTTCAGCGAGGGGATCAATTGCATGCGCTCCATCATCGTCAGCAACCTGAACAAGGCAAAGCTTGGGATAATAAGTGTTATCCCGCAAAAACTCAGTATCAACCGTAATGAATTCCGCTTGTTCCCAGCGTTTGCAAAGTGAAATTAACTCGTTGGTGTCCGTTATCGGCTGCATGCAAATATCCGTTGTTGTTTGCGGCATCTAATACACAACGTAGAGGCAGCCGTCACCCTTTCTCTACATTCATGTTATCGTGGTCTTGACATTCGACCCCATTCATGCGCTTTTCCGGGCCAAATTTGTACGTAATTTTGTACGCTCAAGACACTAAAAAAGACGTAGGATACCATGCACGCATATCGCTCACACACCTGTAACGAGCTTCGCCACAGTAATGTTGGCGATACGGTCCGGCTTTCTGGCTGGGTTCACCGCAAACGGGACCATGGCGGTCTGCTTTTCATCGACCTGCGTGACAATTATGGTATCACCCAGCTTGTGTTTGATACGGACAGCAAGTGTTTTGGTGAGGCTGAAGCCGTTCGCGCTGAAAGTGTTATCCGCATCGATGGCCGTGTGAAAGCACGCACCGAAGAAACGGTCAACAAGGACCTGCCAACAGGTGACGTTGAGATCTATGTGGATGATATGGAAATGTTGTCTGCGGCTGGTGATCTGCCGATGCCTGTGTTTGGCGACACCGAGTATCCAGAAGACATTCGTCTCAAGTACCGGTTCCTTGACCTGCGTCGCGAGCGGCTGCATAAAAACATCCTACTGCGCTCGGGTGTGATCAACAGCCTGCGTCGCCGCATGATCGATCAGAACTTTACCGAGTTCCAGACTCCGATCCTGACAGCGTCTTCGCCTGAGGGGGCACGTGACTTCCTGGTGCCAGCACGTCAGCATCCCGGCAAATTCTATGCGCTACCGCAAGCGCCACAGCAGTTCAAACAGCTGATCATGGTTTCCGGTTTTGACAGGTATTTCCAGATCGCACCTTGTTTCCGCGACGAAGATGCGCGTGCCGACCGCAGCCCAGGCGAGTTCTACCAGCTCGACGTTGAAATGAGCTTCGTGACGCAAGACGATGTTTTCAACGCGATCGAGCCTGTGCTGGTTGGTGTGTTCAAGGAATTTTCCGACAAGAAAATCACCGAAGCGCCGTTTCCGCGCATCGCTTATAAAGAATCGATGCTCAAGTACGGCAACGACAAACCAGACCTTCGGAACCCGATTGAAATTCAGGACGTGACGGAAATCTTCCGTGGCTCTGGTTTTGGTATCTTCGCCGGCATGATCGAGAACGGTTCCATTGTCCGCGCTATTCCGGCGCCAGAGGCGGGCCTGAAATCACGCAAGTTCTTTGACGGCATGAATGACTGGGCAAAACGGGAAGGTTTCGCGGGCCTTGGTTATATCAACATCAAAGAAGGCGTTCCTGGTGGCCCGATTGCCAAGAACCTGGGCGAAGAGCGCACAGCACAGCTTGTTGAACAGCTTGGCCTGGGCGCTAATGACGGTGTGTTCTTTGCGTGTGACAAAGAAGCAGGGGCCGCCAAGCTTGCGGGCGTTGCGCGTACCAAGGTTGGTGAAGACCTGGAGCTTATCGCGGATGACGAGTTCAAGTTCTGCTGGATTGTCGATTACCCAATGTTCGAATATAACGAAGACGAAAAACGTATCGACTTCTCTCACAACCCGTTCTCCATGCCACAAGGCGGCATGGAAGCGCTTGAGAACAGCGATCCGCTTGATGTGCTTGCTTACCAGTATGATATTGTTTGTAACGGCATCGAGCTTTCGTCTGGCGCTATCCGGAACCACCGGCCAGACATCATGATCAAGGCCTTTGGCCTTGCGGGCTATGATGAAGCAACGGTTGAGGCTGAGTTTGGCGGTATGCTGAATGCGTTTAAGTATGGCGCCCCTCCACACGGTGGCTTGGCACCGGGTGTTGACCGCATGGTGATGCTGCTGGCTGATGAGCCGAACATCCGCGAGGTCATCCTGTTCCCGATGAACCAGAAGGCGGAAGACCTGATGATGGGTGCGCCGTGCGAGGTAACGCCGAAGCAGCTTCGAGAGTTGCACATCCGCTGCGTCGAGCCGGTGAAAAAAGAAACAGAGTAAAACACCATGATGGGGCCCGCGCGGCCCCATCTTGCCATTGGGGGCAGGGTAGACTGCCCAGCCCAAAGACCAAACCAATAGTGAGACCGTCCGAATGACAGATAAAATCCTCATCCTAGATTTTGGCTCACAAGTAACACAACTGATTGCTCGCCGCGTGCGTGAAGCAGGCGTTTACTGTGAAATCGTTCCCTTCAATGCTGCAGCAGAGATACTGGGCAGTTTTAACCCAGCTGGTATCATTCTCGGTGGTGGGCCGGCGAGCGTTACGCACGCTGATACACCGCGTGCGCCTGACCGTATTTACACCATGGGCATTCCAATCCTTGGCATCTGTTATGGCCAACAAACCATGGTGGCCCAGCTTGGCGGTAATGTTACATCCTCTGACCATCAGGAGTTTGGTCGGGCGTTTGTAGACGTGAAGAAGCCATGCGCGCTGTTCGATGGTGTCTGGAACATTGGTGACCGTGAGCAAGTGTGGATGAGCCATGGTGACCATGTGGACGGCCTGCCTAAAGGCTTCGAGGTTGTTGCGACAAGCGAAGGTGCACCATTTGCTGTTGTGGCGGATGATGAGCGCCGCTTCTATGGTGTGCAGTTCCACCCGGAAGTGGTGCACACGCCGCACGGCGCGCAGCTTATCCAGAATTTTGTAAAGAATATCTGTGGCTGTAAAGGCGACTGGACTATGGCCAGTTTCCGGGAAACCAAGATCAAGGAAATTCGCGACCAGGTTGGCGACGGCAAGGTTATCTGTGGTCTATCCGGCGGTGTGGATAGCTCTGTTGTTGCAGTCCTGATCCATGAAGCAATTGGTGACCAGCTTACCTGCGTTTATGTTGATCATGGTCTTATGCGCCACGGTGAGAGCGATCAGGTCGTTAGCCTGTTCCGCGAGCACTACAACATCAACCTTGTGCACAGGGATGCGTCTGAGCTGTTCCTTGGTGCGCTTGCGGGCGTATCAGACCCTGAAACCAAACGCAAAACCATCGGTAAACTCTTTATCGATGTGTTTGAAGAAGAGGCACGCGCTGTTGGCGGCGCAGACTTCCTCGCTCAGGGCACGCTCTACCCGGATGTGATCGAGTCAGTTTCGTTCATTGGTGGGCCATCGGTGACCATTAAATCACACCATAATGTGGGTGGCTTGCCAGAGCGCATGAACATGGCGCTTGTGGAGCCACTGCGAGAGCTCTTCAAGGATGAAGTGCGTGAGTTAGGCCGTGAACTTGGGCTACATAATGATTTTGTCAGCCGCCACCCGTTCCCAGGCCCGGGTCTTGCGATCCGTATCCCAGGCGAGATCACGCGCGAAAAAGCCGATATCCTCAGGAAAGCCGATGCCATTTATCTGGAAGAGATCAGAAACGCTGGGCTTTACGACACCATCTGGCAGGCTTTTGCTGTTCTGTTGCCGGTTAAAACGGTTGGTGTCATGGGTGACGCCCGCACTTATGACCATGTGTGTGCGCTGCGGGCTGTTACCTCCACAGATGGCATGACAGCAGACTATTACCCGTTCCCACATGATTTCCTTGGCCGCACGGCAACCCGCATCATCAATGAAGTACGTGGTATCAACCGCGTGGTCTATGACGTGACGTCCAAACCGCCCGGAACGATTGAGTGGGAATAATCCTGCGCAGTAAATGCATAATGTCTTCCAGCACAGCGCTGAACTTTGGCTGAACGCTATGTAGTTTCTACCACAAATTAGGAGCTTGCCTCATGCGCATGTTATTGCTTTTATCGATAATGTTGATATCAACCTTTGTAACCGCGACGGCGCAGGATATAGCTATGTTTACTAAAGAAGAGTTCGCAAAAATCAGGTTTCTGGAGGGCCGCTGGGTAGGCAAGGCCCCGGACGGTACTGAGTTCTATGAAGAATATGCCTTTCCTTCGGACGTTGAAATGCAATCTCGAAGGGCCACGGACAGTACATTCGCCAAGTTTTCGGACGGCAGCGTCGTCGCGCTTGACGATGGTTTAGTCACCTCAACGTGGGGTGAGTTCAACTGGCGGGCCTCCAGTATCACAGCAGACGCGGTGCACTTTGAACCTATTAATGCACCTAGTTCATTCTCGTGGCGGCGGCTATCTGTAGATGAAATTGCTGTCGTACAGGAGTGGACGGACGAAAATGGTGAAGCACAATCTTATACCGTGAGCCTGAATAGGGTAAAATGATCGCTGGCTTTCGCTGGACTTTTGATTGTGGAAGCCAATATGTAGGTAAGGTAGGTTAACTTGATACCGTTAGGTAGGAGACATCCTGCATCCCATAGAATGTTTCCGGAAAGTGATTGTCCATGTCAACAGAACCCAAAGACGTATCCGTAGACGCGCGGCCCAAGCGCCAGCAAACCGCCAAGAATATTGCCGGACGCAAAGGTGGCACGCCCGTTGTGTGCCTAACAGCCTATATTACACCAATGGCGGCGCGGCTTGATAAACACTGCGACCTCCTTCTGGTTGGTGACAGTGTTGGTATGGTGCTCTATGGGCTGGAAAGTACGCTCGCGGTTGATCTGGAAACCATGATTCGTCATGGTCGGGCAGTATGCCGCGGCGCAAAACAAGCGCTTGTTGTAATCGATATGCCATTCGGCTCCTATGAGGAATCAAAAGAGCAGGCGTTCAGGAATGCCGCTCGCGTTTTATCGGAAACCGGCGCGGGTGCTGTGAAGCTTGAAGGCGGTGTTGAGATGGCCGAAACGGTTCGTTTCCTCACCCATCGCGGCATTCCGGTGCTTGGTCACGTTGGTCTCATGCCACAATCTGTGAATACAAATGGTGGATATGGCGCGCGTGGCCGCTCGGTCGACGAATGGCAGCCCATCATTGATGATGCAAAAGCGATTGCAGAAGCAGGCGCCTTCTCAGTCGTTCTGGAGGGTGTCGCGGAGCCGCTTGCGCGTAAGGTAACTGCAGAAGTTCCCGTGCCTGTGATAGGAATTGGTGCATCGAACGCATGTGACGGGCAAATCCTCGTTACTGAGGATATGCTTGGCCTGTTTGCCATTAACCCCAAGTTTGTTAAGCGTTTTGCGGAGATTGGTCACGACATTGAAGAAGCCATTGGCTCGTATGCGCGCGAAGTTCGCAGTCGTGCTTTCCCGGGTGAGGAACACACTTACAAGATGCGCGGTGCGAACAGTTAACTCGCTCGCTATGCTTTACGTTTGCCAGATTGGCTTCACTGGGTCCATTTTCGAACAGGTAGTCTATTTATGGCAATCGTCTATCTTGCGCCAGCGACCGAAAAAACCATTGGTGGCGTAAAAGTAATCTATAGGCATGCAGAGTTATTGGCGGGTCAAGGTATTGATTGCCAAGTCTTTCATCCCTCCAACCCAGACTTTTCATGCACGTGGTTTGATCATAATGCACCCATTAAGAGGGAGCCCGGCTTCGACAAGAAAAATGATTTTTTTGTAGTGCCGGAAGCTTGGGTTGCCACCTCAGGTCGTCAGTGCATGGCCCAAAAGGCCCGCTTTGCTGTTTTTGTCCAGAATGGTTATTTGTTTTCACAAGGGTACGACCCTCAGAACTATGATCAGTTGCGAGAGGTCTATGAGGCCGCTGATCTTATACTGTCTATCTCTGACGATACTTCCTCGATGATCAAATTGGCATTCCCGACGCTTGCGGCTGAGAAAATTGTTAGGGTACAACTGAGCGTCGGCAATATCTTTAGCGATGCGGGTGTACGCAAAAAAAAGCTCATTAGCTATATGCCCCGGCGTCTCACCCAACATAGTTCTTTGGTTGAGTTCTTCCTGAAGGAACACATGCCGAGCGAGTGGAAGCTTCAGCCCGTTGACGGCTTGACGGAAAACGGGGTCGCCGGAAAGCTGGCCCAGAGTTCCATTTTTCTTTCGTTCTCTGCGATGGAGGGGGTGGGGTTGCCTCCGCTTGAGGCCGCGCTGTGTGGTAATGTTGTGGTTGGCTATACTGGCGAAGCTGGTAAGGAGTACTTTGAACCTCCGGTGTTCAAAGAGGTCCTGAATGGTGATTTCAAATCATTTGTTAAACAGGTCCTTGCAGCAACTGACTATGTGGATGACGGGTCCACGGCCTCTGCTGCGTTTCATGAGGGCGTCGCGCGGGTGAGGAAGGCCTATTCTCGAGAGCGTGAACTTGAAAGGCTTCTGGCGTTTAACGAGCGCGTAAAAAGTATCTTCTGAATGCCAAGTGATGCTATGGGCGATGTCAAGTTTGAGCAGTATCTATCTGCCGAAAAATAACCATAATCCGGTGCTCTGGTAAATAGTGCTTTCTGGGTTTGCGTCTCAGGGATGCTTTAGGTATTGTAGCGACCAATTCGCGGGCACGTGTTCGCGGTTAATTGTATTAATAGGTGCCGCCTCCAGGTGTATGAGAGGCGGCTTTGTCTGGGGAGTATAGTGTGTCGGACCTGAATTCCGATCTTCTCACGCAGGAAGTCGATGATGAGGTGCGCCGTGAGCGCATGCTTAATCTTTGGAAAGCATACGGCAAATACCTGATTGGTATTGCTGTGGGTATTGTTGTGCTTGTAGCAGGTAACGAGGGCTATAAAGCCTACGTTAAATCTGTTGAAAGTGCGTATTCAACCGCTTTCGAGGCAGCGCGAGAAGCATCACTTGAAGAAGGCGCGGATGCGCTGGCTATCTGGGAAGCGGCGCTTCCTGAACTGGGTTCCGGTTACGGCGTGCCTGCGAGGCTCCACCTTGCAAGCGCTGCGATCACGGCGGGTGACTACCCGCGTGCGCTCACAGCCTATGAAACCCTTGCCGCAGACAGTAAAGCAGAGCCCGCCATGCGCGACTTTGCGACACTTCAGGCAGGCATGCTTTTGGCTGGAAAGCTTGAAGATGCAGATGCCGCTCGTGGCCAGCTTTCAACGATCGCAGTTAAAGGCAAAGCCTGGTATTTTTCAGCGCAAGAGCAATTGGCGCTGCTTGACCTGCAGGCCGGTGATCTGGACGCTGCGCTGAATAAGTTCACGCTGTTGGCTGACGACGCAGAAACCCCGCAAAGTATTCAGGCTCGCGCTTCACAGTTCCGCAACTTTGTTGAAGCTCAGCAGGCTGCTGCTTCACCAACGGTAGAAGTTACACCGGAAGGCGAAAGTGTCGCTGACGAAGATAGTGCAGAAGAAGGAGAGGCGCATTGAAATCGCCCGCAGGTATGAACACGACACTTCGCAACGGCATACTGCTCGCTTTGACGGTGGCACTTGCTGCTTGTAGCGGGAATAGTAAAAAGCCACGCAACAAATATGATGATGAGGGCAGGGAGCGTATTCCAATCCTGAGCTCTACCCAGACACTCAGCGCTGATAGCGCGATTTCTGGCCTATCTATCGTGCTTCCAAGGCCTTACCGCAACGGTAACTGGGCGATTGTGGGCGGCAACGCCTCACACCGCGTGCAGCATCTGGCACTCGGAGATACACTTTCTGTCGCTTGGCGCCGCAAAATTGGCGCTGGCAACGACAAGTATGAACGTATGATTTCTGGCCCTGTTGCTGCAGAGGGACGTGTGTACGCGGTTGATGTTAAGGGTGGTGTTACAGCAGTATCCCTCTCTGACGGCCGCGAGATCTGGAACAACAAGCTTGATGACAATGATGAGCGCAGCGATGTCGGCTTTGGTGGCGGCGCGGCGTTCTCCGGTGGTAAGCTGTTTGTAACCTCTGGCTATGGTTTCCTTGTGGCGCTTGATGCTGCAAGCGGACGCGAACTGTGGCGCTATAAGGGCGTTGTTCCGTTCAGAGGGGCGCCGACGGCGAGCGGTAACCGTGTTTTTGCGATCACCCACGACAACCAGATGCTGGCGTTTAACGCCAATGATGGTTCCCCAATTTGGGATCAGGTTGGTATTGCGGAAACTGCCGGCATGCTTGGCGCTGCTACACCGGCGTTTGATGGCACAGCCCTTGTCGCAGCCCTTTCTTCCGGTGAGTTGATCGCCCTTCGCGGAGCAAACGGGCGTATCCTGTGGCAGGATGCGCTTTCGTCCTCCCGCCGCCTGACGCCGCTTGCGACACTTTCGGATATTGACGGTGAGCCCGTGATCGATCGCGGTAAGGTATATGCTGTCAGCCACGCAGGTAGCATGGTCGCGATTGATATGCGGACCGGTGAACGCTCATGGGAAGCAGATATTGCTGGCGTTAATATGCCGTGGGTTGCGGGTGATTTTGCTTTTGTGACCACGATTGACAGCCAAGTTGTTGCTGTATCCCTTGGGGATGGGCGCGTGCGCTGGGTAAGCCAGCTCCAGCGCTTCATGGACCAGGAGAAGCGCAGGGACCTTATCAAGTGGAACGGCCCGGTACTGGCGGGAGACCGCCTTCTGGTAACCAGTTCACATGGGTATGCGCTAAGCCTTTCACCCTATACGGGTGAAGTGCTGAGCGGTGTTGAACTGCCAGCGGGTAGTTCTGTGGCCCCAATTGTTGTGGACGGCACCTTTATCGTGCTGACAGATTCCGGTGAACTGGTTGCTTACCGCTAAGGCAACCAGCACCCTTTAGGCCAAGCTGAAAGAAAAAGTCATGGGCTTTACAATTGCCATTGTTGGTCGTCCCAACGTTGGGAAATCGACGTTGTTCAACCGTCTGGTTGGTAAAAAAATTGCCATTGTTGACGACACGCCTGGCGTGACACGCGACCGCAGGCATGCTGACGGCCGTATTGCAGACCTTGAGTTCGAAATTATCGACACTGCTGGGCTTGAAGAGGGCGAAGTGGGCTCGCTTCCTGACCGGATGCGCCGCCAGACCGAACA
Organism: Kordiimonas sp.; assembly: GCF_965216265.1. Classification (GTDB taxonomy): domain Bacteria; phylum Pseudomonadota; class Alphaproteobacteria; order Sphingomonadales; family Kordiimonadaceae; genus Kordiimonas. The sequence continues at coordinate 35,223 of NZ_OZ244153.1, read as the reverse complement.
AGCGCTCAAGGAAGCAGACATTGCGCTGATGCTTTATGATGCGCGTGCCGGTGTAACCAGCATGGACGAGCATTTTGCCTTGTGGCTTCGGCGCGGCAACAAGCCGGTGATCCTCGCGGCCAACAAATGCGAAGGCAACGCGGTAATCGATAATATCTATGAAGCATACAGCCTTGGTCTTGGTGAGCCGATTGGCCTATCAGCTGAACATGGCGAAGGCCTGGGTGAACTATATGCCGCGATTGTCGAGGCGCTTAAAGAACAGGGCATTGACCCCTATGAGGGCGAGAATGACGGATCTGCCGACCGGCAGCGCGGTGCTGATAGTGGTCCGGAAGAAGGGGATATGGACTATGAGTTCACCGACCCTGAAGATGAAACCGAAGAAATCAGGCCTCTGAGGCTCGCTATCGTCGGCCGTCCGAACGCCGGCAAATCAACTCTCATCAACGCTCTTGTTGGTGAAGACCGCTTGATCACCGGCCCTGAAGCGGGGCTGACGCGGGATTCGATTGCGGTTGATTGGGAATGGGACGGGCTTCCCGTCAAGCTGTTTGATACGGCTGGACTTCGCAGGCGTGCGCGCGTCACCGAGAAGCTAGAGAAGCTCTCCGTGGCTGACACACTTCGGGCCGTTCAGTTCGCGGAAGTAGTTGTTCTGCTGCTGGATGCAGAGGTAGGTATTGAGAAACAAGACCTCAAGATCGCCGAGAAGGTGGTTGACGAAGGCCGTGCGCTCATTATAGCTCTCAACAAGTGGGATGCGGTTGATGACCGGCTTGAGACACAACGCCAACTTAAAGACGCATTAACCCGCAGCCTGCCACAGCTTAAGGGCGTTAAGGTTGTTAATTTCTCAGCGCTTACTGAGGCTGGTATTCACAAGATGATGCCCGCTGTGGCTGAAGCCTATGAAATCTGGAATGCACGCATTCCCACATCCGCCTTCAACCAGTGGCTTACCGATACGCTGGAGAAACACCCCGCACCGTCTGTTGCTGGCCGCCGGATCAAAATCCGTTATGGCGCGCAGATCAAAACTCGTCCACCGACCTTTTTGATGTTCTGTAACCGCCCGGATGACCTGCCGGACAGTTACAAGCGCTATCTGGAAAACGAGCTTCGGCGGGATTTTGACCTGCCCGGCGCGCCAATCCGTATCTTGCTCAAGAAGGGGAAGAACCCCTATGAGAGCAGGCGCAAAAAGAGATAGCCTGCGTTCTCTTTGTTTTGACGTGGGCTAATTGCGCATTATTATCATGCGTTATGAAACATATTCTCTGGGGACTTTTGGGTTTGGCCTTCGTGAACGCTACCGTGTTTGCGGATGAGAGCTCTATAACCTTTGCCACCGACTGGAAAGCGCAAGCTGAACACGGTGGTTTTTATCAAGCATTGGCAAAGGGTTATTATGCTGAGCGCGGCCTGAAGGTAGCTATCAGGCCCGGTGGTCCGCAGACAGATAACCCTCGCCTTATGGCGGCTGGCGCCCTTGAGATTGCTATTGCATCCAATAATTTTCAGCCGCTAAACCTGATCGCTGCGGGCGCTGAGGTGAAGGCGGTGATGACGTCTTTCCAGAAAGACCCGCAAATACTGATGATTCACCCGGACGTTAAGGCCACCAATGTGGCTGAGCTCAAGGGTATGCCAGTATTCATCTCTGATAGCGCAGTTGCTACCTTCTGGCCCTGGTTGCAGGCCCGGTTTGGCTTCGAGGATAGTCAGGTCAGAAAATATACATATTCGTTGGCGCCGTGGCTCGTGAACAAAAATACGGTGCAGGAGGGATATCTCTCATCGGAACCCTATACGGCGGGGCAGGCGGGTGTTGTGCCGAAGATATTCCTGTTTGCGGATGCTGGCTATCCCGGGTACGCGGGTATGGTGATGGTGCGCACAGATTATCTGGAAAAGAACCGCGCCACTGTACAGGCTTTTGTTGAAGCCAGCATCCTGGGTTGGCAGGACTACATCTGGGGTGACCCCGCGCCAGGTAATGCCTTGATCCTCAAAGATAATGATGAGATGACGCCCGAGCTGATTGCATATGCAATTGAGGCCATGAAGCAGAACAATATGCTCGGCCCCCGTGAGCAAGTAGGTGGCATGACAGACGCACGCTGGAAGCAGTTTTATGACGAGATGTCTGCGCTCGATATCGTATCTAAAGGTGTTAATGTAAAAGATGCCTATACGCTGGAGTTCCTGCCCAATGAAGGCAAGCGCTGATGCTGGCGGTTGACGCTCTCAACTTCGCTTATCCTGACGACCCGGCGCACGTGGTGCGTGACCTTTCCTTCACCTTGGGGCAGGGCGAGATTGTCTCGCTTCTTGGACCAAGTGGCTGCGGAAAATCAACCGTGCTCAGGCTGGTTGCAGGCCTGCTGAATGCTCAGTCCGGAAGCGTGACGTGGCCACACGGTCAAAAGCATCTCGCGTTTGTATTCCAAGATGCGGCGCTAATGCCGTGGGCGACGGTTGAAGATAACATTCTCCTGCCCCTCAGTCTGAAGGGCGATCAAGATCATGAACTCGCTCTGCAGTTGCTGGAGACCGTGGGCCTGAAGGGATACGGGGACCGCTTTCCGCATAAACTGTCAGGTGGGCAGCGCATGCGGGTATCTATCGCCCGCGCGCTTGTGGCAAAGCCTGAGCTGTTGCTTCTGGATGAGCCCTTCGCAGCCCTTGATGAGATATTGCGTTTCCAGATGAATGAAATGCTGTTGAAGCTGCGTAGGAAGCAGGGCTGGGCGGCAATATTCGTGACCCACAGCGTTTATGAAGCAGCGTATCTATCTGACCGTGTTTTTGTAATGAAAAATGGTCGATTATCAGGTGAAGTTAAACCAAAACTTGATAGAAGCAGGCCTTCATTCGATCAGCGCAGCTCCAAGGAATTCAGCGTGGCTGTGAGCGAAATATCCAAACTGCTGGAGACGAGGCGATGAAGAAGATACTTCTGCCGCTGGTTGCTTTAGCCGTAATCCTTCTGTTTTGGCATTTCACGGTCGTGCTGGGCAATGTGCCCAAATTTATCCTGCCCGCGCCGTGGGACGTGCTCGTGGCGCTGGTGGACAATTTCACTACCTTCTTTTGGGCTGCAACGGCGACACTGAAGGTAACGCTGTTGGCGTTGGCCGGCGCGGTTATCAGCGGTGTGTTGCTGGCGCTGGCCTTCAGCCTGAGCCGGACGCTCGAGATGACCGTCTACCCTTACGCCGTGGTATTACAGGTAACGCCTATCGTCTCGATCGCGCCGCTGGTGCTGATCTGGGTGGGCATAGACCATGTTGAGCGCGCCTTGATCATCATTGCATGGCTTGCGGCCTTCTTTCCGATTCTGGCAAATATGTCTGCGGGCCTGAGAGCGGTAGACCCACACCTTAGTGACCTTTTCAAGTTATACGGCGCCAGCCGCTGGCAACGTTTCTGGCGGCTGTTGTGGCCAACGGCCATGCCCTATCTTCTGGCCAGCCTCAAGGTAAGTGGTGGCTTTGCACTGATTGGCGCTGTAGTGGCTGAATTTGTGGCCGGATCGGGTGGTGCAACTGGGCTGGCGTGGCGCATCCTGGAAGCCGGAAACCGCCTGCAGGTTGAGAAGATGTTCGCGGGTCTTATTCTCTTGAGTCTTCTCGGTGTGGCAATCTTCTATAGTTTTGTGGCGCTGGAGCGTTGGGTGCTTAGGTACCGGCAGTAAAAGATGGCTTCGTGGCTACAGCTGAAACGTTTTGGCGTGCGGCATATTGCCATTTGATGCACAAACACTTGCCCGTGGAACCGGAAAAGGCTAGCACAGCGCCATGATGATCCAGACGAATGATAGAGACCGTCGTGCCGTCGGCATTTGGCTGCTGTTTATGGCCTTCACCGTGTTTGTGATGGTGGTGGTTGGGGGCGCAACGCGGTTGACGGAATCCGGCTTGTCAATCGTGGATTGGCGCCCGGTCACTGGCGTGCTGCCACCGATTGGTGATGAGGCTTGGCAGGCCGAGTTTGCCAAATATCAGACAAGCCCGGAGTTTAAGCTCAAAAACTACCACATGAGCATCGATGACTTTAAAGGCATCTTTTACTGGGAATGGGCGCATCGGCTGCTTGGGCGTCTGATAGGCCTGTTTTTCTTTGTGCCGATGGTCTGGTTCTGGGCCAAGGGGCGGGTGCCTGAGGGCTATAAGCCGCGCCTGGCGGTGCTGTTTATACTGGGCGGGCTGCAAGGCTTGCTCGGCTGGTATATGGTCAAGTCCGGCCTTGTTGACGAACCTGCTGTAAGCCATTACCGCCTGACCGCACATCTATCGCTGGCGCTCTTGATATTTGCAGCCTTGTTCTGGACGGCGCTTTCGCTGTTAAGACCAACGGCAGAGGGCGGCCCCAAACTGCTAAAGCGCCTGTCTCACGTGTTTGCACTCACGCTCGTACTGCAAATTGTGATGGGTGCTCTGGTTGCGGGGCTGAAAGCCGGGCATATATTCAACACATGGCCTTTGATGGGCGATAGCTTCATGCCAGAGGGCTTGACGACCATGGAGCCGGTGTGGCGGAACTTTGTCGACAATGCCGTAACCACACAGTTTGATCACCGGATTGGTGCCTACATCCTGTCCGTATTGGTGATAGGCATTGTGCTAGCGGCACGCAACGCCACACCAGCGGTGAGAAGGGCGGCAGCGTTTCTTGTGGCCACTGTCGTCATGCAGATGACACTCGGTATCGTGATGCTTCTCTTGGAAGTGCCGGTATCGTGGGGTACAGCCCACCAGGGCGGCGGTGCCGTCGTCTTGGCTGCAACTTTATATTTAATGCATCTACTTAGGGGGAGACCGGTTTGATGAGTGAGAACCACGAGTTTGTTACCATTTATGTGATGGCGGAAAGCGAAGACGTTGCTGTGCATATCTCAACGGCGCTGGTGAAAGAAAAGCTTGTAGCTTGCGCGAACGTGAACGCGGGAACGCGTTCGATCTATGAGTGGAACGGTATTATCCAGCTGGACAACGAGATTACCGTTTTCATGAAGACACATGTCAGCAAGCTTGAAGATGCGATTAAGCGCATCAAAGAAATGCACAGTTATGAAGTGCCCTGTATTACGGCAACACCTATCGTTGGCGCTAATCAGGATTATCTGGAGTGGGTGCGCAGACAGGTAGGCCTCTAGGGCGCTTGCAGCCAGAGATTATAGATCGCGGCATCTCGGAGGCCTGCAGCCCCTATATGCAGTGTTCCATGCTCAAGGATAAGGGCGCGGCCATTGCCGCGCTCACCCCATAGATCCCCTTTCAGAAAAACGGTCATACCGTCTTTGACGCCGTATGTTTTGGCTTTGGCGGGCATGGCGTATTTGATCCAGGCTTCACCTTCGGTGATCTGGCCAATATCTACTATCCACGCATCATGCTCGGGTTGATCGCCTATATAGCCACCCCACGGTGCTTGCCACTCAGCGCCGGTAAGGAAGGCTGGAACCAGAACAAGGCTGCTTTCTGCTTTATTGCCTGCCTCAAATGTATCGTTAAACCAGCTGTCGGCACATATCAGCACAGAGAATTTCCGGCCGGCACCTTCAAACACCGGCTGCGCTTTTGCCGGGAAGGGTGTGATGAAGCCGCGTTCGGCCAGGATAGGGTGGCTTTTGCGCACTGCGTCTTCAAGCGGTTTACCATCAGGGCCAAACACAAAGCTCGCATTGAAGATGGGCCCATGCCCGTATGAGAGGCCCTCATCATATATACCAGCCGTCATCAGTGCGGCGGAACCTGCAATGAGCGTCACGCCATACTCTTTCGCCAGGCCGCCAAATACATCTTCAATGTTGCGAGAGAGCACACCGGCGCGAGACCGGAACAGCGCTGCGGCCCAAGGGTCCCCGTCATCAAAGATAAAAAGGCTTTTGATAGCCTCAATAGGTTCACTCGCCAGCAGGCGCAAGAGCGGTAGCGTGGTGCCCTCCGCGCTATAGACGCGACTACCCACATCAGTTGCTATCAGCCAGGTGGCCAGATGCTCAGGCAGCAGCACAATGGTATCGGCTGTGAACCAACCTTTGGCGCGTGCGGCATCCATGTAGCCAGAAATCTTGGCTTTGAAGCGCTCGGCCGTTGCATAATCAAGCGGTTCCATCACCGGCTCGATCCCCACAACATTACCGGCCCCCACGTTCTCACCAAAGCTTTCGCTCTGAGTAAGGTGGAGGGTAGGGGGATGGACGAAATTTGGTTTGAAACCCGGCCAAAAAACAAAGCCCGAGGCGATGATGAGCATCGTGAGCGTGAGCAGTTTTTTCTTGTGGCGCATCATTCTGCACTGACGGGAATATGGGCCCAGGCGTCTGTGTTGGGTATGCCGTCAAGGACTTGGGCCAGCTCAAAAGCGGCATTGGCACGGCTTTCCAGCCCTTTCTGAAATTCCTGCCAGGCAGGAGTTTCATCGTCGCCTGCATAGATATCCGTGAGGGTCATGCCGTGGTCTCGGCCAAACTCGATATAAAAGAGGATCACTTCCCCTTTGCGGCTGTCATCCGTGATGGTGAGCGAACGCCACATCAGCCAGTCTTGAGGAACGGTATACTCGTTTTTTTCCAGGAGCGCCGCGGTGCCAGCCGCCTCGCCAGCCGGGTTTTCACTTCGTGAGGCAACCATATCAAAGGCGTATGCATTGCTGCGCCAGCGATAGCCTGCAACCTCAGGGCTTTTTGTAAGGTCGTAATTATAGGTTTCATCATTGTCGGCGTGGAAGGCCTCAAACTGAACGATGAAAAGGCGTTTGACCTCTTCCCCTGCGGTTTCGCCGTACACAATTCTCTCACCGGCGGCCTTGTTGTCAATTGAAATCGGGTGCCTGCCAATCATGTGAAGAGCGTCGTCAGCCAACCTTATCGCGAGGGCAGGGCTGTCGGGAGAAACGATCATCGTCTCTTTGGTGCGGTTTGCCTCGGCCGCCGCATCATTCGCTTTGAGGGGGGGGCCGTGAAGAGTGGCAAGGAAGGATAGTGCCAGAAGGAGGTTCCGAAGTGTCGATGCAGATAAGAACCGGTGTTGTGTCATCGGTTGTTTCCTCGCCTAATATAATGCTGGTCGGCGCCGTCCGCCGACCAGCTTATAAGCGAGATGATATCAGGCGTCAGAAAGGCGAACAACCTGCTTGCCAAAGTTGTTGCCCTTCAGCACATCCATAAAGGCTTGCGGTGCGTTCTCAACACCTTCAGCCACACTTTCGCGGTACTTGAGCTTGCCTTCCTTAAGCCAGCCAGCGCCAACACCAATCCATTCTTTACAGAGCTCAGGATAGTTGAACACAATAAAGCCCTGCATCTTGACGCTGCGGCCAACCAGAACCGCAAGGTTGCGGGGGCCGGGGGGCATATCGTCCAGCGTAGCGTTATAAAGCGAGATCATGCCGCAGAGCGCCACACGGCTGTTGAAGTTGAGATTGTTGATCACGGCCTCAAGCACAGGGCCGCCTACGTTCTCAAAATATACGTCAATGCCTTTGGGGTTGCTGTCACGCACCGCCTTGTAAACATCATCTTTTTTGTAGTTGAAGGCAGCGTCGAAGCCGAGTTCCTCTTTGAGGTATGCGACCTTGTCGTCAGTGCCCGCGCTCCCTGCTACATGGCAGCCCATGTTCTTACCGATCTGGCCAACAACCTGGCCAACTGCGCCTGAGGCTGCGGAAACAAAGAGCTGTTCGCCGTCCTTGAGGCCAGCAACGCCTTTGAGGCCGACATAAGCTGTCATGCCCGGCATGCCGAGGATGCCAAGATAGTAGGAGAGGGGCGCGAGATCAGGGTCAACCGGCTGGAACCCTTCGCCGTTGGTGGTCATATAGTTTGCCCAAAGGCCCATGCCGGTCACATAAGTACCGACCGGGAACTTGCCGCCATTGGACGCGATAACCTTGCCCACGATGCCCGCCTGCAGCGGTTCACCAATCTGAAACGGGGGTACATAGCTCTTCACATCGTTCATACGGCCACGCATGTAGGGGTCAACTGACATGTAGATTGTCTCAAGCAGGACCTCGCCCATCGCAGGTTCAGGAACCGCAGCCTCTGCAAGTTTGAAGTTGTCCGCGGTTACCCAGCCGTTCGGGCGGCTACTCAGAAGGATCTGTTTGTTGCTCATGGTTTTGGTCCCTTGATTTGAACTTTGCTCCCCCTTGATATGGGGCGAGGGTGGGGAGGCGGCAAGAAATGACGAATTTATATGGGGTATTTATATACCGCTTTTTTAGATGGTTGTTTTTATTGGATAATTTCGACATGCACATGTAAAAAACCGTTTGACAGTTTGCTAAATATGCCTATATTCCGCGCCAATGTGATGACGGCGTCTGTTTTGCCGCATCCGTTTAGTTTTAACACTGGCCTGCGGCTCACAAAAGCCAAAGGCGGTAACCGAGGCATAATTGCGATGAAAACGTATTCCGCAAAACCTTCGGAGATCGAAAAGAAATGGCTGATCGTTGACGCAGAGGACGTAGTTCTTGGTCGTCTGGCTCAGGCCATCGCTGTTGTTCTCCGTGGGAAGCACAAGCCCACGTACACTCCGCACATGGATTGCGGTGACAACGTGATTGTTATCAACGCTGAAAAAGTGAAGCTGACCGGCCGGAAAATGGCTGACAAGGTTTACTACCGTCACACAGGTCACCCTGGTGGTATTAAGTCTGCAACTGCAGGCGAGATCCTCAGTGGTCGTTTCCCTGAGCGTGTGGTTGAGAAAGCGATTGAGCGTATGATCCCTAAGGGTCCGCTTGGCCGTCAGCAAATGCGCAATCTTCGCGTTTATGCAGGCGGTGATCACCCGCACACTGCACAGGACCCTGAAGTTCTGGACGTTGGCGCAATGAACCCGAAAAATAAGAGGTAAGCGACATGGCCGACCTTCAAGACCTTAAAGAAATCACCGGTGCGGCTGACGCTGCTGTGGTGGAAGCTGCTGAAGAGCGCAAGCCTGTCGTTGACGATCAGGGCCGTTCTTACGCAACTGGTAAGCGTAAAGACGCTGTTGCCCGCGTTTGGGTGAAGCCGGGTTCCGGTAAAGTGACCGTAAATGGTCGCGACCAGGAAGCTTACTTCGCACGTCCAACACTGCGTCTCATCGTGAACCAGCCTTTCCAAGTTGCTGGCCGCGAAAACCAGTATGACGTTATTGCAACTGTTAAAGGCGGCGGCCTCTCTGGCCAGGCTGGTGCGGTAAAGCACGGTATTTCCAAAGCGCTTCAGCTTGCTGAGCCTGAGCTTCGCGGCTCGCTCAAAGCTGCTGGCTTCCTGACCCGCGATAGCCGGGTTGTTGAACGGAAGAAATACGGCCGCGCGAAAGCTCGTCGTTCGTTCCAGTTCTCCAAGCGTTAAGCGCAAACGAGTTTTTGTTTCGAGTATTCAAAAATTCTGTATCGAGTACAAAAGGCCGTCCCTCGGGGCGGCCTTTTGCTTTGCAGGGCACACACCTTTATCGCTTCTTTATAAGTCGCCCACTTAGATCAGGCAGATCATTGATGCCGGGCCGCCTAGCATGCTCTCAAACAACTATATGAGGGCTGAATAATGGTTAGGAACTCTAAGCTTATCTGTGCGCTGCTAGGCAGCGTATTTGTATTGCAAGCTTGCTCAACTGACCCCTATACGGGCGAGAAAAAAGTCTCAAACACTGCCATTGGCGCGGCCATCGGGGCTGCGGCGGGTGCTGTGGGCGGCGTGATTGTCGGGGGTTCCAACAAACGCAAAGCCGCCCTTATTGGCGCAGGCATCGGTGCGCTTGCGGGTGGTGGTGTTGGTTTTTATATGGACCAACAGGAAGCCAAACTCCGCCGCCAGCTTCAAGGCACGGGCGTACAGGTCGTCCGGGACGGGGATAATATCATCCTCAACATGCCCGGCAATATTACCTTTGCGACCGACAGCACGGCGGTAAACGCGAGCTTTATGGAGGTATTACACTCCGTCTCGCTAGTTTTGGACGAATACGACAAAACCTATGTGGACGTGATGGGGCATACCGATTCCACTGGTTCTGACAGCTATAACATGCAGCTCTCGCAAGGGCGGGCGCAGTCTGTGGCCAGCGTTCTCACGCAAAAGGGTGTTGACCCGGTGCGCCTTGTGGTTCGCGGGTATGGTGAACAGCACCCCATCGCCAGCAATGAAACTTCATCAGGCCGGGCGCAAAACCGCCGGGTGGAAATAGCACTCTCACCAGTGGTGGAATAGCGGGTATTTACAGGCGGGTTTTGGTCCGCCTTTACATTCCCCGATTTAGTACTTTCGTTGACTGCGGCACATAAGTGTGATGAATGTCAGCGATTGTGTCAAAAGTCGGGGTGATGGTAATGGATATTGGTGTCCCAATCAGGGAACTAGGCAAGGTTGAATGCGGCGCCCTCATTGAGCGTGTTAACACATTGGACCCACAAGTGTGGGACCTGTGCGATATCCGCCAAAAGAAGTACGATATTCATCGCCATACCAAATCCATCGTCATGATATTTTCAGAGGGCTGGCCGGACATCAGGCTGGCGCGTTATCCCGGTTGGGACGTGCTTGCCAAGTTTGCCATGCCAATTATCGAGAAGGTTGTCGCTGCAAACTATAAGCCTGGCGGCGCTATCATCCGGGCGATGGTCGCTAATCTTGTTAAAGGCGGCATGATTGAGGAACACTATGATGCAGCGCCGTCTTTTGCTGTGGGGCACCGCATCCATGTACCGCTTTGTACCAACGCTGACGTCACGTTCACCATCGACGGAGACCCGTATAAACTGGAAGTTGGAAAAGCGTATGAGCTCAACAATCTTGTCGACCACGGTGTCGTGAACGAGGGAGTTGAAGACAGGTATCACCTCATCTTCGATTATGTTCCCCCTCAACCCAAGATGACAAAGGTCTGATCTTTACCTCTAGTGGTCGTGTCCGCAATCCGGGCCATGCACATGACCATGATCATGGTGATGATGGTCATGACCGCATCCGGGGCCATGTACGTGGTTCTTCATCTGTTTAATGTATTTCTGCATCTTCTTGAGCAGTAGGTCGCGCTTCATCTTGGATAGGTGATCGAGGTATGTTTTGCCGTCAAGGTAATCGATCTCGTGCTGCAAAACGGTGGCGAGCCAACCATCCGCATCAATTTCGTGCCGCGTGCCTTCCATATCCAGATACGCGAGCCGGATGGCATCAGGCCGGGTAATCTCGGCCGAGATGCCGGGAAAGCTGAGCGACGCTTCTTCATGTGTTGAGGTCGCGTCTGACCGCCACAGGATTTCAGGGTTAATGCAAACCATTGGCTCACGGCGGCCTTCAGGCTGCAGGTCAAGAACCACAATACGCTTCAAAAGCCCCACCATGTTCGCGGCGATGCCAATACCCCGGTTTTCATACATGATATCCAGCATTTGGGCCGTGAGCACCCGAATGTCGTCATTTACGTCCTCAACAGGCAGGGCTTTCTGCCGGAACACTGGGTTTGGGGCGGTCACTAGGCTTAGCGTGGTCATATCAAAGATACCTCAAAAAATTATCGGCTAGAAATACCTTCATCATCATAAAAATGCCAGCGCCGTTTTACGTACTTCACGTGCGGTAACAGGCCGTTCTGCGATACGTGGCATTTTGTGATCACATTTTTGTTGCGTGCTGCTATGTCTCGGCGCAGATTTCACTTCTGATTCTCGAATGAAGAGGAGCGCGCCATGAGTGCCAAAGGTGTTTTGAACTTCCGTGATACCGACCCAGAGTTGGAAAATGGCCCCGTTGCAGCTGAAAAGCTGATCTCCGGTAGTCCGCAACAACAGACCGAAAACGTTTACACCAGCAAGTCGGAACGCTTTTTTTCCGGCTATTGGTCCTCCACCAAGGGGAAATGGCATGTAGACTATGCGGACGAAGAAGAATTTTGCCACTTGCTAGAAGGCGAGGTGGAGCTCGTTGATGCCGACGGCCGCGCAAGCCGCTTCAAAGCGGGTGACAGGTTTACCATTTCTGCGGGTTTCAAAGGCACCTGGGAGACAATCAAGGATTGCCGAAAGCTCTATGTCATTGCATTAATGGGATAATAATGACAATCGCCGAGGGTTGTGAAATACTCCCCACCGGAATTCAAAGATAAGGAGAGCAGGCATGAAACGGCTGATAGTTGCGTTGATGTTGGGTATCACTTTACCGGCAGTGGCCGCGTTCGCGGATGATGGCACGCCGTCAACAGCGGGCACAGAAGTCTACATCATCAGCCCGATGGATGGCGAAAGCCTGAAAAGCCCAATCACTGTTCGTTTTGGCTTGAAGGGCATGGGCATCGCACCTGCTGGGGTAGAGAAAGAAGGCACTGGCCATCACCATTTGATTATCGATACCGACCTGCCGCCGCTTGATGAAAATATCCCGATGGATGACCAGCATATCCACTTTGGTGGCGGCCAGACGGAAACAACGATAGAGCTGAGCCCCGGTAAACATACGCTTCAATTGCTTCTGGGCGATCAAAACCACATCCCCCACAGCCCTGCGGTGACATCCAAAAAAATCACCATCACGATCGTGGAATAATCACGGTCGTTAGGTGCCAGGCTCTGTCCTTTCTGTGAACTTGGTGGGTGTGACGGGAGTCCAGTGAACCGGGCCGTCGGGTTTCACCGGCAAAGGTTTGTTCGGATGGCTTGCGAAGGTTTTACTGCGCATATAACAAAGTACTTCAGCCTCCTCGGAGCCACCACATTGCCGCTTATGCAAATCCTCAACTACGGGCGAGACAATTTGCCAGTCTCCGCTTTGATTGACCCGATCGGCAAATGTTTCGACCTCAGCGTTAAGGTTTGCGTATTGCTGCTCATAGTCTGTGTTCAGATAGGCAACAACCAACCTGTTGGCATCACCTGAGGGCATGTCATTGAGGATGTATTGGATATGCGTTTGTATCGCTGCGGCGCAGGCAAGCCATACCTCAACACTTTCAACAAAGCGGGGGACGGTGCGCCTTAACGGTTTTAGGGGCGAGCTGCCGCGTACCTTTGCTGGTGCGGTTGGCGTTTGTCCACAAAGCTCAACGAGACCCGGGATTTTGGCTAACGCTGCATCCTTATTGCTGAAGGAGCTGAATCCGTAAGCTGGGCTTGAGAGGAGAGATAAGGCCATAGCCGCCGCAATCAGTTTCATACGCGCTCCCCATAACTCACCAGCAAACACTTAGCAAGGTTACAAGGTCGCGTCGTATTCGCAAGTCATAATTGCATTGATACAAGCATATAGGCGGTGGAAATTTTTTCTTCATCAGCTTCCGATATCTGCCTAAGCTGATGCCGGAAGAAACAACACACAGGGAAATCTTCTCATGCCACATTTGGTAGTTGAATACAGCCGGGACGTTGAGGCCCACACAGAGATATCCAGCCTATTGCAAGCGGCCCACGAGGGCGCGCTTGGGTCTGGGCTTTTCGGCGCTGAGGATATCAAGGTCCGTGCATATCCATGCGATCACAGCCTTGTAGGTGGCAAAAGCGGCACTTCTATCCATGTTACAGTATATTTGCTGTCTGGCAGGGATCAGGCCGCCCAAAAAGCACTGGCGGAAGCTGTTCGGAGCCATATTGAAGGGCTGGATTTGCCGCTTCAATCACTGAGTGTTGATTGTCGTGACATGGACCGTTCCGTTTATACAAAGGTGGTACGTTAAAAAGCTGGTACGCTAAAGCGTGGGGGCTTCAAAAAGAATAGACTTCCAGGGGGAACAGATGAAATTCAAAACACTCACTTGCACAGCCATTCTGGCTCAAGCGCTTGCAGGCGGAACCTTCGCCGATGGGCATGTAGACCCGCCGGTTGAGGTGCAGCGCCTTCACGGCATGGTGGCAGACGTGTCAGCAGACCGTATAGAAGCCGATATCCGCAAGCTTGTCAGCTTTGGCACCCGGCATACGCTTTCCGACACAGAATCAGACACGCGCGGCATTGGCGCGGCGCGGCGTTGGATTGAAGAAGAATTCAAGCGCATCTCTGAGGGGTGTGAAGCCAAACTTGAGGTTTACACCGTCGCTGACACCGTCACCGGCAAACGCATCCCTGAACCCACCGAGGTTGTTAGCGTGATTGCTATTCAGCGTGGCATCCTTGACCCTGACCGTGTTGTGATGATGTCGGGCGACATTGATAGTCGCATCTCCGACCCGCTGAACGGTGTGGACGATTCGCCCGGTGCCAACGACAACGCCTCCGGCATGGCAGGGACGATCGAGGCCGCGCGTGTTCTGTGCCAAACCAAATTCCCCGGCACGATTGTTTATGCAGGCCTTTCAGGAGAAGAGCAGGGCCTTTACGGCGGTGAAATCCTGGCTCGCCACGCTCGGGAGAAAGGCTGGCGCATGATGGGAGTGCTCAATAACGACATGATCGGCAACATTGAGGGCATCAACGGTGTCATCAATAATACCACGGCACGGGTGTTCTCTGAAGGCACGCGGGTCACTGAAACCGCAGAGGAAGCGCGGGTGCGTCGTTTTTCCGGCGGTGAGGTAGACAGCCCAAGCCGTAATATCGCGCGCCTTGTCGACCGTCTGGCTGACGGCTATATCCCCAACCTTGATGTAATGATGATCTACCGGCTGGACCGGTTTGGCCGTGGTGGTCACCACCGGCCGTTCAATGAAGCGGGCTGGCCAGGTGTGCGCATCATGGAAACCAACGAACATTATGACCGCCAGCATCAGGATATCCGTACAGAAAACGGCATTGCCTACGGCGATGTGATTGAAGGCGTGGACTTTGACTATGCCGCGAAGCTGACATCGCTCAATGTGGTGACATTGGCGTCGATGGCTGGTGCGCCGCCGTTCCCGAGCGACGTGAAGCTTGAGGGCGCCGTGCAGCCATCAACCACCATCAGCTGGAACGTGCCGGGTGATGAGCGCCAGCAGGCGAACCTCAAGGGCTTTCGTATCTATTGGCGGCTGACAACCGACGCTCAATGGCGCTGGAGCCATTTTGTGCCTGCGGATGCGCGCTCTCACACGCTCGAGAATGTGGTGATCGACAATTATTTCTTTGGTGTGGCCTCTGTTGCCAACGACGGGCTCGAAAGCCCTGTTGTGTTTCCGGGGCCGATGGGCGCGTTTGAAAGGCCAGAAGCCACTGAGTAATCGCGCTTTCCTGACGTAGTTGTGACATGACGGCCAGTGGTATCCTCGGGTATCACTGGTCAACTGCAATTTAAAAGAGGCTATCCGTGCGTCTGCTGAAATCCCTTATCGCGGCTGTTGCCGTTTTCATGATGCTGAACGTAACCGTTCAAGCCGCGCCGCTGGCTGAGATTGAAGCCAGTCATAGCACGCTGCGCATCTACAGCGAGTTGGACGGCCTGAAGCCCTATAACAGGCAGTGGCTGGCGGTTGAGATCACACCAAGGGACGGTTGGCATAGTTACTGGAAAAACCCGGGCGATAGCGGTGCAGCGCCTATCCTTGACTGGAAACAGGGCAGCTACGCAGAGGCTATGATCTTTAGCGAGCCACTTTTCCCAACACCAAAGCTTATCCCTGTAGGGCCGCTTGCCAATTATGGCTATGACGGCGCGAGTGTGTTGCTGGTGGAGATGCTGACGGGCGACACGAGCGCAGCCATCACACTGGAAGCCGAATGGCTGATCTGTGAGGTGGAATGTGTTCCGCAGTTTGGTACACTTGACTTCAGCCTGCCTAGAAAAGACGACGCGTCGCTTGGCGATGAGGCGCTACTTTTCAGCGATGCGCGCGCCAAAATGCCCGAACCACCATATTGGGGTGGCCTGTTGAGCGTTGAGGGAACGTCGTCAACGCTGACCGTTTATGCTGACAAGGCTGATATGCCAACGCTCGAAAAGGCGGCCTTTTTTGCGGGGCATGAAGGTGTTTTGAATTACGCCACACCTCAAAACTGGTTTTGGGGCGAAAAGGGACTGGTGATTGAGCTGCCGCGGGACGCAGGTGCCCCGACGCCGAAAGCCGCAGATGGCTTGCTTTTTTTGACAAGCATGCAGGGTGAAACCACGGCCTATAAGCTCGACCCGATGCTCAAAATCGCATTGGAGAATACACGCCACACCGCCGCCACAAAAACCGACACACTTTTGCCTACAGAAAGCATGCCAGTGTGGCGCGCGGCGCTCTTTGCGCTCCTCGGCGGTTTGATCCTGAATTTGATGCCTTGTGTGTTCCCGATCCTCTCGCTGAAGGCCTTCTCGTTCATCTCGGCCAACTATAAAACCGAAGCCAAACGCCGGTTTGAGGGCGTTGCTTACACGCTGGGTATTTGGGTCAGCTTCATGGCGATTGTGGCGGTTCTCTTGGCTTTACGCGCGGGCGGCGCTGCCATCGGCTGGGGTTTTCAGCTACAGGAACCGTTGTTTGTGGCCCTTATGGTGCTTCTGATGACGCTGGTGGCGCTCTCGCTTTCCGGCATGTTTGATATCCGGCTTGGTATTGAGGGTGCAGGGCAGGGCTTTGCATCACGCGAAGGGGCACAAGGCGCGTTCTTCAAGGGCGTGCTGGCAGCACTTGTTGCAACGCCGTGCACCGCGCCCCTGATGGCTCCCGCTATCGGCTTTGCGCTAACCCAGCCTATTATAACGGTTTTTGTCGTCTTCAGCTTGCTTGCGGTTGGCATGGCGCTGCCATTTCTGGCGCTTGCCTTCATCCCGGCTGTGGCCCGGGTCATGCCAAAACCGGGTGCCTGGATGGAAAAGATGAAGGAGGCGCTAGCCTTCCCGATGTATCTGACAGCGGCGTGGCTTCTTTATATCTTCGATCGGCAGTTGGGTGCGGTTGCGACCTTCCTGCTGCTGGTCGGGCTGGTGATTTGCATTTTTGGTGTTTGGCTTGCCAAACAAGGGCAGGGGCGAGTCCTTAAAGCTTTTGCGCTGCTCGTGATTCTTGGCAGTATAGGCTTTGTTGCCAGCAAACCCTGGGCCAGCCTGCTGGAAAGCGGGAGCGAGGCCAGCGAAGCAGAGCTCGCCTACTCAGGGGAGACCCTGGCGGCCCTTAGGGCCGAGGGCAAGCCTGTGTTCGTATATTTCACCGCAGACTGGTGCATCACCTGTAAAGTGAATGAAAAAGTTGTCTTGATGACGGATGATATTCAGCAACTGTTTAAAGACAAGGGTATCACCGTCCTCAAGGGGGACTGGACCAACAGAAATGCAGAGATCGCAGGCGTTCTAGCCAACTATGGCCGCGCAGGCGTACCGCTTTATCTTTATTATGCGCCGGGATCGAAGGACGCAGTATTGCTGCCTGAAATCCTGACACCTGGCGCTGTTCATGACGCTATAAGCTAGAGGAGCAAGTGATGAAAAAGACTTTTTTACAATCTCTTAGTGTTGCTTTTGTATGTTCTGCTTTCACTGTTGGAGCGATGGCTGACCCGGTGATTGGCCAGCCAGCTCCCACCTTTGAAGGCATGGCGACGGACGGCACGACCATCTCGCTTGAGGACCTCAAGGGCAAGCCTGTGATGCTTGAATGGACCAACCATGGCTGCCCCTATGTTCAGAAACATTATGATGGCGGCAATATGCAGAAAACCCAGAGAGCACTTACGGAAGACGGCGTGGTCTGGCTTTCGATTATCTCAAGCGCACCGGGCACGCAAGGATATGTCAGCCCTGAAGAAGCTGATGAGCTGACAGCTTCGCGAGGTGCTTATCCAAGCCATGTTATCCTTGATCCGGAAGGCAAAATCGGTCGTTTGTATGACGCCAAAACCACCCCGCACATGTTCCTGATAGATGCCTCCGGCACGCTGGAATACATGGGCGCGATTGATGACAAGCCTTCTGCGCGGCCATCTTCACTTGAGGGCGCTCATAATTATGCGCTCGCCGCATGGGAAGAAGTGAAGGCCGGAGAGGCCGTGAGCGAAAACAACACCAAGCCTTATGGCTGCACAGTTAAATACGGTGATGCGCATTAGGTTTGGGCTTTGGGCGCAAGATTTTTGAGAAGTTTCAGCACGATAGCCAAAATTAAAGGTGTGTTAAGGCTATTGATTGAGACTGAATGCGCTGTAAGATGCACAAAAGCGGATGTGACGTACAGTAAGCGTAGATAACCCAAGGCAAGGCAGGCACGCCCTATGTTTCTAATCATTGGTCTCGTTATTGTCCTCGTGATGGTATTCGGCGGCTTTGCTATGGCAGGCGGTAAGTTCGGTATCATCGTGAAGGCCTTGCCATTTGAGTTGATGATCATCTTTGGTGGTTCCATCGGTGCTTTCATCAGTGCGAACTCGACCGGGGTGATCAAAGGCGCGCTTAGCGGCGTCGGCAAGGTCATGAAGGGTCCGCACTGGAAGGCCGATGATTACCGCGACCTATTGTGCCTCATGTTCCTGCTGACCAAAACCATCCGCAGCAAGGGTGTTGTGGCGATTGAAGCGCACATCGAAAACCCTGAAGAATCCAAGATTTTCCAGCAGTTTCCTCGCATCGTTGAGGATCATCACGTTGTTGAATTCATCTGCGATTATATTCGCATGCTGACCATGAACTTTGATGATCCCAACCAGATGGAAGATGCGATGAACGCGGATCTTGATAAGCATCACGCGGAAGAGCATGAGCCGCAGCATGCCCTGCAGGTCATGGCTGATGGCTTGCCCGCTGTGGGCATTGTTGCCGCGGTGCTTGGTATTATCAAAACCATGGCGGCTATTGCTGAGCCGGTAGAAGTACTCGGCGGTATGGTTGGTAGTGCGCTTGTGGGTACCTTCCTTGGTATTTTCCTCTCATACCTGATGATCGCCCCCATTGCGGGCCGGTTGAACCAGATTCTGACGGAAGATGGCCAGTTCATGCAGCTTATCAAGATCGTGCTGGTATCTCATCTGCAGGGTAACCCACCACAGATTTCGGTTGAACTTGGCCGACGTAACGTGCCGAGCCACCTGATGCCTACTTTCATCGAACTGGAAGAGGCAATCGCCGAGCTGCCGCCTGACATTTAAGTTTTCTCGAGAAAAACAATGACGAGCGCGCGGCCATAGATCAAAATGGTCGCGCTTTTATTTGTCCCACATCAAACGCAAACACGGTGACACCATGACACAGAGCAGAAAAATTCGGGTCGGTATTCTTGGCGCAAGCGGTTATACAGGCGCTGATCTCGTGCGGCTTCTTGTCCGCCATCCCAACGTTGAAATTGCGCTGATGACGGCTGAACGCAAGGCTGGCATGCCGATTGGCGATGTGTTCCCGCACCTGATGGGGCTTGGCTTGCCGGACCTTATTGGCCTTGATGAGGTGGAATGGCACGGCGTTGAACTGGATGTGGTTTTCTGTGCGCTCCCACATGCCACCAGTCAGGAAGTGATCAAGGGTCTGCTGCACGCCACCAAACACAGCCTGCTTGATGAATTGATAGTGGAAACGAGGGCAGACCTGGCGTCTTCCTTTGAAGGCGAGGTCAAGATCATTGATCTCTCTGCGGATTTCCGCCTGCGGGATACGGAAACATACGCCGAGTGGTACGGCCGCGAGCACGGCGCACCAGAACTGCAGCCAAAGGCGGTCTACGGCTTACCAGAAATTAACCGGGAGGCAGTTAAACCAGCCAGCCTTGTGGCGTGCCCAGGATGTTATCCAACGGCCGCACTGCTTGCTCTGATCCCCGCACTCCGCAGCGGTGTTATCACCTCTGAAGATATTATCATTGATGCCAAGTCAGGTGTATCCGGCGCCGGGCGTTCGCTTAAAGAACCAAACCTTTTTGTTGAGGTGTCTGAGGCCATGCATCCATACGGCATTGGTCATCACAGGCATATGCCTGAGATTGAGCAGGAGCTGTCGCTCGCGGCGGGGCAGGCGGTATCGATCAGCTTTACACCCCATCTTGTGCCGATGAATCGTGGCGAGTTGGAAACCATCTACGTCAAACTCGCAGATGGTAAAACAGCTGCTGACCTCAAAAATGACCTCGTTGAGTTTTATGCGAATGAGCCGTTTGTCTCCGTTCTCGCGGACGGTGTAGCGCCTGCAACGCGCATGGTTCGGGGCTCTAATGGGTGCGTTATCAACGTGTTTGAGGATCGGCTTAAAAATCGCGCTATCATCGTTTCTGCTATCGATAATCTCGTGAAAGGCTCCTCTGGTCAGGCAATCCAGAACATGAACCTGATGATGGGCTTTGACGAGATGGCAGGGCTTGAACAGGTTGCCATGTTCCCATGACGGACGGCACGACGTACCCGCTATTCAGGGATACCAATCTCGGCGGTCGCTTGAGCCCTTTTAAGGGTCAGTGGCCGCGCATTGCAGAAAGCGCTTATGTCTTTCATGGCGCGCAAGTGGTGGGGGATGTCGAGATTGGCGAGAGCACCAGCGTTTGGCATAACTGTGTGCTGCGTGGTGATGTGAACCTTATCCGTATCGGCAGCCGCACCAACATTCAGGACGGTACGGTTATCCATGTGAGTACAAACACTTACCCGACAATTGTCGGCGATGACGTGCTTATAGCCCATATGGCGATGCTTCATGGCTGTACGCTTGAAGATAATGCCTTCGTGGGCATGGGGGCGATTGTCATGGATAACACGGTGATTGAACCTGATGGCATGTTGGCGGCCGGTGCCATGTTAACACCCGGAAAGCGAGTGAGAAGTGGTGAACTGTGGGCCGGAAGCCCAGCCAAGTTCATGCGCAAGGTGACACCACAGGAGCTGGAGAAGAACCGCAGCATGGCTGAGCACTATCGTCGCCTTGCCGAGCAGCACCGCCTTGATAGCCAGGGAATAGCCACCGACCAGCCCTATCCCTAGGGGTGCATTGGTATGCAAAAGCCTCTCGGATAGGGCGAGGCTGGTCACATTGCCGCAAGCACCAAATAATAATAAAATATTGATGTAAGTGGCATTGATTTTGCGCCCTTGTTTCGCTAGCAAGACACTCCAAGTTATTGCTTGTCTTAGTATTTTTAGCGACAAAGAGGTATCCCCATGACTTTTCAACTCCCCAAACTTCCATACGAACAAGATGCCCTTGAACCCCATATTTCAAAAGAGACGCTCGGTTTTCACTATGGCAAGCACCACAATGCCTATGTGACCAACCTGAACGGACTTGTTGAAGGCACCGAGTTTGAAGGTAAGAGCCTCGAAGACATCATGCTGGCGACGGCAGGCAAGGCTGACAGGGCGGGCATTTTCAATAACGCGGCTCAGGTATGGAACCACACCTTTTATTGGCACTCAATGACGCCAAACGGTGGCGGCGAAGCAACCGGCGCGCTGGCAGAAAAAATCAAAGCTGATTTCGGCAGCTTTGAAGCTTTTGCAGACGAGTTCAAAAAGGCTGGAGCCACACAGTTTGGTTCAGGCTGGGCCTGGCTTGTGTTGAACAAGGACGGCAAACTTGAGGTGACCAAAACATTGAATGCTGAATGCCCGCTCACAGATGGTAACACACCGCTTCTGACCATGGATGTATGGGAGCACGCTTATTATCTCGACTTCCAGAACCGTCGCCCAGATTATATTGCGACATTCCTCTCGAGCTTGGTGAACTGGCAGTTTGCAGCTGAGAACTACAGCGCAGCGACAGCCAAAGCTGCTGAATAGTCTGTTTGATCATAGAATAAAAAAAGGGCCGGAAAACCGGCCCTTTTCTATTGGTCTCTTGTCGATCAGAGCCGAATTACCAGCCAGCCGCGCCGTTCTGTGCGCTCACCATGCAATAGAGCATTGGGATCGAGAGCATCGTGTTTGTACGGCTGAACAGCATCGCCTTACGCGCTGCTGCTGGTTTCGCATCAGCTTCAGCCTCAACAATGCCCAAAGCGATCTTTTGGTTTGGCCAGATGATGAACCAAACATTGAACCACATGATAATGGCAAGCCACATACCGATACCAATTGAGCGGAAACCTTCCCCAAGGCTCAGCGCATCAACAATATAGCCGTTAGCGGAAGCGAGCCAAAGGCCGCTCAACAGTGTGAACATTGCACCCCACCGGAACCACCATAATGCCTTGGGAGCAATGTGTTTACCGATCGCAGGTTTCATTTCATCCGGAATAGACGGCATCGTTGGAATTTGAATAAAGTTGAAATACCAAAGGATACCTATCCACATAATGCCGGACAGCACGTGAATATAGCGCGCATAGAAAGATATGTCATAAGCTACGCCGCCCTGCATCATGACGCCCAGTAAGATGGCCATCAGAACAAAGCCTACAATCACTGTGTTTTGCAGCGATTCAAGAATTTTTCCCATTTTCTAGCTCCCCAATTTGCAGACGCAAATATTGTGTTGGAGGGTAAATCTTACCGTTCCGGTCATTGTTTCACAAGAAAAACAATGACATGACGACCTTCATCGGTAGGGAGGCGCCTTTTATACGCTGGATTTCGTTTGATTTTGCACGCATGTCGCGCCATGTTCCGGCGCATGGAAAAAGGCCAGACAAATAGCGAGTATTGCCGGACTATGGTTCGCGATGACGATATTGAGCGTTACTATTCAACGCTCTTTGCGCCGAGCGAACGCCAAGCGGACCTTTGGGCCATATATGCCTTCAATCAGGAAGTGGCAAAAACCAGAGAGAGTGTATCAGAGCCGATGATTGGCGAGATACGCCTTCAGTGGTGGCGGGAGGCGCTTGAGGGCATTACAGCAGGCACTCCACGCGAGCATCCTGTCGTGCAGGCGCTTGCCGCTGTTCCGAACTTTACTCAGATATCATTTCACCTTCAGCAGGTGATTGAGGGTAGGGCGCAGGATCTGTACGGTGAGGGTGATGTAAGCTTTAAAGCGCTTAAAAGCTATTCAGAGCAAACTGGTGGGACGTTGAGTAAGGCAGCTGGCCTGGCTCTCGCGCCAGATGCATCACCAAACACGCTTGATGGGCTAAATGCATCCGGCTGTGCGTGGGCGATGCTTGGCATTATCAGAGCGTTACCGTTCCAGCTTACTGACAATAAAGAGTTCTCGGTGTTTGGTGAGCTCGGGCAATCTCTCTCCGGGCTCAAGAAAGGCGATATCGCTATACGCCTGCAGCCTATGCTGGACGAGATGACCGCTTATGTTAGCGATCAGTTGAGGCTGAGTGAGAAGGCGAGCACTGAGAAGGCGGCACGACCGGTTATGGCACTTAATAGCCTGAGCAGGAAACACCTGAAGGCGCTTAAGAGAGCTGGCGGCAGTCCGTTTGATATGCACGTCCATGAGATCGGGAATGTAAGACGGCTTCTGACCTTGTTTTCATATCATCTTCTGAGAATACACTAAAAGCCCGCATCTCATACGAGGTGCAGGCCTAAACGTTTTCACGCAAACCAAGTCAGGCTTGGATATCTACTCTTTCACCCACGCCCGGGCCAGTAGAAGAAGGCTCGATCTCTTTACGTTCGATCGTGCTGTCTTCTGCAGACTTCCGCTCAGTCGCGGCTGATTCAAGTGACCCTGAACGCCCAGCAGCCGAAACATCGGCGGCGTTGGCAGTGGATGCTCCTTGAATATCCATACAATTTGCTCCTATCCGCGTGCGTTTACCCATGACACACGCTCTCTCAACAAGTAAGACTGTACACTATATGGGCACAAAACCCAAGATTTAAAGAATTCTGCCGGTTTGTGCGGTATTTGGCAGAACGCCAATGAGGGCTTTAGGGGTGTGTGAATGCTGAAAAAATCAGGTAAATCAGCGATATCAGGCGTACTGCTCGTGCTCACAGCCTGCGCCTCTAGCGGCCCTTCAAAACGCGCCACCGAAGATGTTGGGCCTGTATCTGTTCGTGCAAGGAACAGTCTCGCCACTGAAAACCCCACAGGTCTCGTAAAGGTTGGTGAAGGGTTTGAGCGGGCGGGAAATTATCCTGCTGCACAGGCGCTTTACCAGCAGGCTCTTGCGGCATCGCCTGATCTCATGGCAGCGAAAGTTGCCGTCGCCCGTATTCTCGCACCTATGGGCCGCGCGGATGAGAGCCTGAAGTTGCTGCAGATGTTGGTTGTAGAAAATCCAAAGGCGACCGAAGCCCGTTCTGCCCTCGTGGACGCCTATATCGCCAATGCAGACTATAAAAACGCACTTCAGACATTTGAGCCTTTGATCACATCTTCATCATCGGCCGAGGTGTATGACACTGCGGGGCGGCTGGCCTACATTTCTGGTGCGACTGACAGCGCTCGCATCTTTTTCGACAAGGCGCTCAAACTTGAACCTGAAAATCCGTCGGTTCTTCAGCATCTTGCCCTGTCTTATGCGCTGGATGGTTCATTCGAAAGCGCTGTTGCCCTGATCCAGAAGGCGATGGACAGACCCTCCGCCCAGCTTCCTGCGCAGCGCAGCTTGGCCATCATTTATGCGCTATCCGGCCAGACAGATGCGGCACTCCACATCGCGCGTAGTGCAATGCCGCTTGAAGAGGCAAATAACATGAGACCCTTCTACCAGTTGCTGCCAAGGCTGGATAAGGAACAAAAAGCTGCAGCAGCCATGTTTGGGCGTATACCGGTGAACGCTGTTGACAAACTGAATGGGAAGTGAGGCAAATTGACCTCTTGTTTGCGACGGTGATGCAGGGTAACAGTGCGCGGAAGTTGCAGTAATTGAACTGGATGAAGCCTTGAAACAATGCCAGAACATGGATGAGGTTCGCGCGGAGATAGACCGTGTAGACCGTTTGATTGTACCGCTTTTGCTCGAGCGCCTCACCTATATAGCACAAGCCGGGCACATCAAGGGCGACCGTGATACGGTCCGTGATCAATGGCGGATTGAAGACGTTGTCTCGAAAGTGAAGGCTGAAGCTGAGAAACTGGATGGCAACACTGGCTATATCGAAGATATCTATCGCCACCTGATTGAATGGAGCATTGCCCACGAATTTGTGGTTTGGGACGATGTGAATGCCGAGCAGAAGCGGACTGCCCGCTAAGTGCGGGCACACCCGGTGCAAAAGCAGACGGTTGGGTCCAACTCCAGGCGTTTTTCGGAAATCTCGTCACCACATTCAAGACAGTAGCCAAACTCGCCAGTTTTCAGGCGTTCCAGCGCTGCGTCCAGCCTTGACAGCATCTGCTGGCGACGGACAGCAATAGCATTGTTCATCGCCTGGCCCTGAAGGGCATCCATACGAGATAGCCGACCAACACGGCTTTGGTCCAGTTCAACAGCTTGCCGGGAATTCTTGGCAGCACTGTCCGTAGCCTGAAGGTCTTCCTTCAGCGCCAGAAGTTTGGATTGCCAGTCTGGATTGGTCAAAGCTGATACCTCGAGTGCCTTTGATCTAAGCCCAAGCAAAGCATCTCAGCTAAACATAGGTCAAGCTGATAAGTGCGTGGCATCACAAGGCGAGACGGTCGATCCGATTAGAAATAATAGGTTTAAATTAACCCTAAAGAGCATATAATTTGTGCAAGTAGCATGAGTGGACGCGCGAGCGTGCACGCTGCTTAACCCAGAGGGCTTACCCCCATCGCCCTCTGGGTTTCTTATTCCTAAGGGGCGGGCGGTTTAACAGCTATTCCGCTGCGCTTTTCCCTAAATTCACCATCTCATCGACATGAACCCGCCGTGCATCATGCTCATCGGCTACGGCCATATCGTTGGCCTGCATGGCGTCGATATCGATATTGGCAAAGCCAAGAATACCCATCTTGCCATAAGCGTCCTGGATTTTATCACCCCAAAGGCCGATATCTTTCACAATGGGAACGATACGGCTGAACAGGTTGGTCCGGAACATTTTCATCGCGTCGCTTTGCTCCAGAAACTCCAGGCACTCTTTCATGGGGTAACCAAGCGTTTCCCAAACTTCCTTGTTCTGGAAACGGTCACGCATGAGATAACAGGCTTCAATCAGGAACTCTTCCCGCTCATTCCGCTCAGATTGGCTTAGCTGAGGGTAGAACTCTCGAAGCGCCAGGCGCCCAAACGCAACATGGCGGGCTTCGTCTTGCATCACATAGGCATTAACGGATGAGGCTAGAGGATCAGAACCATGATCCCGAATGTTCGCAAAGGCGGCCAGTGCCAGCCCTTCAATAACCACCTGCATCCCGAGATAAGTCATATCCCAGCGGCTATCGCGCAAAACCTGATCAAGCAGTGTTTTCAGCGGGCCTGTGATGGGGTAGGCGAGGCCTATTTTTTCAACCAGCTTTTTATAGGTTTCCACATGGCGAGCTTCGTCCATCACTTGCGTGGCGGCGTAAAATTTGGCTTCTGTATCGGGCACGTTTGTTACGATTTTAGCGCTGCATATAAGCGCGCCTTGTTCGCCGTGCAGGAATTGGGAATTGCTCCATGCTGCCTGATGGCGCAGAGCTTCGCCTTGTTCTTTTTTCGACATTTTCATGAAGAAATCGGCGCCGTAGAGAGGGAAATATTCAATGGGAATGCCGAGCGGGTTGTCCGGGTCCAATTCATGCGACCAGTCAATGCGGGAATCTGTATCCCATTGCATCGTTTTGCCCTTTGAGTACAGGCCAAGCAGGTCTTTACGATCGTCTGTATATTGCCAGTTAAACAGTGCCTCGAAGTCTTGCGGCACTTCCCATGCGCAATCTTCAACGGCATTGGTGTAAAGCGGATCTAACGCCATATCTTCCCCTCCAGTTGTCGTGCCGCGCCTATATTAGACCCGAACGTCCAGAAAAGATACCAGTGCCAGATGAGCAGGTAAATGATAAAATTATCAATAGAGGCAAGTCGGCGAAATAAAAAGGCAGCCGCATGCTTGCGGCTGCCGAGTTGACCAGGGAGAGAAGGGCTCCGAGGTTGAAAAGATCGACTGTTAGGCGCTGAGTTTCTGTGACCCGCGACCAAACTCTGGATAGGCTTCAAGCCCTAGCTCCGCGAGGTCAGAGCCGAGCTCTTCCTGCTCGTCAGTCAGGCGGATACCAACGGTATATTTGAGCGCCAGCCATACAATTGCGCTTGTCACCACGACGAACGCACCAATGGCAACAACACCCAGTGCCTGTGTACCGAAGCTTGCGTCAGCATATGTCAGCGGTACAGCCATGGTGCCCCAGATACCGCAGACAAGGTGAACCGACACAGCGCCGACCACGTCATCAATCTTAAGCTTGTCAAAGAATGGTACCGCGAACACCACGAGAACACCGCCCACAGCACCAATAAGTGTGGCCTGATAAGGCAATGGCGTATCTGGGCCTGCTGTGATGGATACAAGGCCGGCCAGAGCGCCGTTCAGTACCATTGAGAGGTCAACTTTCTTGTAGACCAGCTTGGTCACGATAGCTGCGGCAAAAGCGCCACCTGCTGCGGCCATGTTCGTGTTAACGAAGATGTTCGAGATCGCGACAGAATCAGCTGCAGAGCCGAGAGCCAGTTGAGATGCGCCGTTGAAGCCGAACCAACCGAACCAGAGAATGAATGTACCAAGTGTGGCCAGCGGCAGGCTTGAACCCGGCATCGGGCGAACCTTGCCTTCTTTGGTATAACGTCCAAGACGGGGGCCAAGGATGATGGCGCCAACAAGAGCAGCCCAGCCACCAGTAGAGTGAACCAGTGTTGAGCCTGCAAAGTCTGCAAAACCAGCAGCATCAAGCCATCCGCCACCCCATTTCCATGCGCCCTGGATCGGGTAAATCAAACCCGCCAGGACAGCCGTGAAAATAAGGAAGGGGAAGAGTTTGATGCGCTCTGCCACAGTACCTGAAACGATGGAGGCTGTTGTTGCAACAAACACCATCTGGAAGAAGAAATCGGAACCAGCCGAATAACCGCTAGGGTCGTGTGCAGCGCCGTCAGCGAGGGCTGCAGCATCATCCGGGTTCCAAAGTGAGAAGAATGTTCCTGCGTAGCCGCCATCAACGCCGCTATACATCAGGTTATAGCCCATCAGCATCCACATGATGGATGCCAGAGCGTACAGCGCAACGTTTTTAACGCAGATGTCTGCAACGTTCTTGGAGCGCACGAGGCCAGCTTCCAGCATGGCAAAGCCAGCCGCCATCCACATGACGAGAAAACCCCCGATCAGAAAGAGCAGGGTGTTGAAAATGTAGGCTGTCTCTCCCGTAACCTCAGCGGAGGCTGGTACGGTGAGCAGCAAAGCGCCGACGCCGGCGACAATCAATTTCTTGGGCATAGATTTATCCAACATGAGAAAACTCCTTAAAGGGCCGAAGCATCGGTTTCGCCGGTACGAATGCGCACCACTTGGTTGAGATCCAATACGAACACTTTGCCGTCCCCAATCTGACCGGTGTGTGCTGCCTGTTGGATTGCTTCGACAACCTGTTCAGCGACAGGATCTTCAGTGGCAATCTCTAGTTTGACCTTGGGCAGGAAGTGCACTTCATATTCGGCACCACGGTAGATTTCCTTTTGACCGCGCTGGCGGCCGTAACCTTGCACTTCGGTTACGGTCATTCCGTTCACACCGATTTCTGCAAGGGCATCACGGACAGGATCAAGCCGGTGAGGCTTAATAATGGCTATGACATATTTCATAATCGCTCCCTATGGTTGGATATGTATTTTGTCCTCCTTAGAGCAGCATCCGTGCCAACAAATGAAATCGTTTTAATTCAACGAGTTATGGAACATTCGCTGTTTTGCCAATCACACAATATGCTTAAATATTAGCGCATGATTAAAAAATGAGCATTCAGATTGCTCATGAATTCAAGAGAAAATCTGCGGAGCGATAGGTTCACCGGAGTGGTATGAAAGGCGGACGCAAAGGAGCATAAAATGAGAATTTACGGCGACAGCATTTCCGGCAACTGTTTGAAGGTCAAATATGTGGCCGACAGGCTCGGTCTTCGATATGAATGGATAGAGACTTCGGTGCTATCTGGTGACACACGAACGGCTGAGTTTCTGGCGTTAAACCCAGCAGGCCAGGTGCCGGTTGTTGATTTTGGAAGCGGGCGTATACTTTCTCAGTCAAATGCTATTATGAGGCATCTTGCCCGAGGGAGTGAATTGATACCTGAAGACGTTTGGCTGGCGGCAAAAATGGATGAATGGCTGTTCTGGGAGCAATACAGCCATGAGCCTGCTGTCGCAGTTCTCCGTTTCAAGCTAAAATATCAGCAGACACCTATAGCAGCAATAGACCCCATGTTGATCAAAAAAGGCGATGCTGCGCTCGATTTGATGGAGCAGCACCTTAGCAAGCATGAATGGATGGTTGGCGGGCAACTCAGCCTGGCAGACATTGCCCTTAAGGCCTACACTCAGTTTGCGGAAGATGGAGGTCTGTCCCTTGCTAATCGACCTCAGATAGGTCGCTGGCTAAACCAGGTAGCCAGCGAAATTGGCGCATAAGCAACAGGGCTCTTATTGTAGCTCGGGTTGCGCAGCGGCGCGTTGATTCTCAACGATCTTTTGCGCACCGGTATCCAGACAGTTTTTATAGAGGACTGAAAAAACTTCCTGCGGAGACGTCGCCTGGCCGGTCATGATAAGCTGAAACGCAAGAAAACCTGCAGAAGAACCTAGATGCTCGGCGGCGTCTTCACCCATTTTTTTCATGGCTGTTTTCGCGGCATCGTTTCCGATCCCTTCAACGCTTTTTTGCATTTTCTCGACGAGTGTGGTGTCTTTCCCGCTGATCATATCAACAACCTGCTGCACTTTTAGGGGCAGGATAAAATCTACTGCCGCCGCACCGACATTTCCGTAGAAGAGGCAGACTTCCTTGTTGTCGTCTGCGCCAGCGGGGCTCAAGCAAGTACTAAAATAAACGGTTGTCGCGGCAATTGTCAGAAATACTCTTCTCATGAAATCTCTCGCTTTTATCCAGTTTCGGACAGTTGTACGTGAAATGACCTTAGGAAGAAATGTATGAACCGGGGCTGAATAGCAATCAGGCAATTTTCTCAGGCGCGACCGAGGAAATACTCTCGATCGTACTTTTGCCTGCTTCTCTTATGGCAGCATCTTGCTCTCCGTAGAGGAACGGGAGTGTGGCGTAACGCGTACCAGCGGTAACAGGTGTTGCTTCGTGCAATAGCGAGCAAGAAAACACGATCGCTCCCCCTGTTGGAGCCTTATAAACGCGAGATCCGTATTCCGGAAAGCGCAGCCCTCCGCCTTCATAATCGTCCGCGTTGAGGTTGATTGTAACCGCAAAGCGCCGGTGTGCTGTACCGGGCGTGGTGTCATCCCTGTGTGCTTTGAAAAAGCCTTGGCTTTCACTGTCGTAGCACGCCACGATATATCGCTCGATCCGCGTAGCTTCGAACTGAAAAGCTTTTTTAATCTGGGGAACCAGCCGACGCTGCAGTGACACGCGAAGCTCAGTCTTAAGAGCTTCGTCCTGAATCTTGATATCCATCCGGCGCTTAAAGCTATGGTCAAAAACGGGAACAGTCCTGCCATCCTTCACGCGCATGAAGCCGCTTTCCCCTGGCTCGCCATCAACATAATGCTGTATCAGTTGCTTGCAGAATTGCGTTGAAAGCACACGTGGCACTACGAGCACTGGCGCCCAGGGTTCGACATGAGTGGCGTGATGATCTGCGGGAGGCAACCCTGCTATGACTTTGGCCAACCTATCAATTCGCTCCAGCTCGCCGGCCGCATAAACCCGTAAAGTAGGGTCCAGCAAAAACCAGCAGGGCTTGAAAACAGTCGCACCGTCTTCCTCGCGCTTGGATACTAGGCCGTACTGTTTGGCAATATCCCAGTTTTCATCACAGAAAATATGGCCGTGAGGGAAGGCTTTCTTGACGATATCCGCATCAAAGTCTTCTTTGTGGTTAGTCACACCAAAATAGAGTGCGCCTTTTTTGGCGGGCCCGGCAGCAATTTTACCCAAGACCTCAGACGAGCGTGGGTTACGGCTGCTGCCGAAAAACACCAGCGCAATATAACGCCCAGCGACCGATGAAAAATCAAAGGAAGGATTGAACGGAGAGAGCGCCTTAAACATCGGCGCTGCTTCACCCCAACCAATGGTACGCCGTTGTGTCATGAGCACTTCTAAGCCTTAAATCGACAAGACGCTGTTCATCGCCTTCTGTCCTTAAGAACATTAGGGTCTATGTGGCGGGCAGGGTGGGATTCGAACCCACGAAGGGCTTGCACCCTTGCCGGTTTTCAAGACCGGTGCATTCAACCGCTCTGCCACCTGCCCAGGACATAGGTTCGCGTTGAACTGGCGAGCGTTTTAACGGCTCAAATCGCCTTCGTCTAGTCTAATTCTCACCAAGTTAACAATATGGTCCAAAATCCCGCCCTGATGCCTTGCGTAGGCCGACGGGAATTGATAGACAAGACTATCTTTCCCACAACATCTCGGGGGTTAAACCGATGTGGTGGGCTATATGTTCTAGGTAATGGTCGAAACCCGACCGCAAGACAAGGGGCTGAAGCTGGTGAGCGATAATACACCCATTGCGCCGCAAGAGCGTGACATCCAGCCGATTACTATCGAAGATGAAATGAAGGCGTCCTACCTCGATTACGCGATGAGCGTGATCGTATCCCGGGCGCTTCCCGATGTACGTGACGGCCTGAAGCCTGTTCATCGTCGTATTTTGTTCTCAATGCATGAAAACGGGTTTGAATGGAACAAGCCGTTCCGTAAGTCCGCTCGTGTTACCGGGGACGTCATGGGTAAATATCACCCTCACGGTGATAGCGCCATTTATGATGCCCTGGTGCGGATGGCACAAAGCTTCTCCATGCGTGCGCCGCTCGTGGACGGCCAAGGTAATTTTGGCTCGATGGACGGCGATAGCGCCGCCGCGATGCGTTACACAGAAGCACGTATGTCCAAGATTTCGTCGATGATTCTGGCGGACATCGATAAGGATACGGTCAATTTCCAGGCCAACTATGACGAAAGCGAGCACGAGCCAGTTGTTCTGCCAGCTCGCTTCCCGAACCTCCTTGTAAATGGTGGTACCGGTATTGCTGTTGGTATGGCGACGAACATCCCGCCACATAGCCTTCGTGAAGTTATTGACGGTGTATGTGCGGTAATCGACGATCCTGATATCGATACAGATGGGTTGATGGAGCATATTACAGGCCCAGATTTCCCAACTGGCGGTATTATTCTTGGTGCGGGTGGTATCCGCCAGGCATATGAGACCGGCAAGGGCTCGATCACGATCCGGAGCCGATCCCATGTGGAAGAAATTCGCAAAGACCGCTGGGCGATCGTGATCACTGAAATCCCGTTCCAGGTTAACAAGTCCTCGATGATTGAAAAGATTGCTGAATGTGTGCAAACCAAGCGCATCGAAGGCATCTCTGACATTCGTGACGAGAGTGACCGTGATGGCGTTCGTGTCGTTGTTGAGTTGAAACGTGACGCGGTTTCGGAAGTTGTCCTTAACCAGCTATTCCGCTTCACTCAAGTTCAAACGAGCTTCGGCATCAATATGCTGGCGCTTGATGGGGGCCGCCCGGAGCAGCTTTCCCTGAAACGTGTATTGCAGGCGTTTATCGACTTCCGTGAAGAAGTGATTACCCGCCGCACCAAGTTCGAGCTCAATAAGGCTCGCGACCGTGCGCACATCATGGTTGGTCTTGTTACTGCCGTAACCAATATCGACGAAGTGGTCGCTATTATACGCGGGGCTAAATCACCGGCGGAAGCACGGGAATCCTTGGCGGCGCGCCGTTGGGAAGCAACGGAAATATTGCCTTACCTCGAGCTGATCAATGAGACGAGCAGGCTGAATGAAGACGGTACCTACCAGCTTTCCGAGGTTCAGATTAAGTCGATCCTTGATCTCCGCCTGCACCGCCTTACAGCACTTGGCCGCGACGAAATCGGTTCTGAACTAGAAGAGCTGGCGGCTCGTATCCGCGAGTTTCTTGAAATTCTTCAGTCACGCGTTCGTCTATATGAGGTTTTGCGCGGTGAACTTGAAGCTGTACGTGCTGAATTTGGCGATGACCGCCGCACTGAAATCGACATGAACGCCATTACTGGCCTCGATGCCGAGGACCTTATCGCTCGTGAAGATATGGTGGTGACGGTTACACAGTCTGGTTATATCAAGCGTGTACCGCTTTCCACTTACCGCGCGCAGCGCCGTGGTGGTAAGGGCCGTTCCGGCATGCAAACGAAGGATGAGGATTTCCTCTCTACCGTGTTTATTGCCGATACGCACACGCCGGTATTGTTCTTCTCCAATCTGGGGCAGGTGTACAAGCTGAAGGTATGGAAGTTGCCTCTTGGCAACCCGCAGTCCAAAGGCAAGGCGGTAATCAACCTATTGCCGCTCCAGCAGGATGAAACTATCGCAACTATTCTGCCGCTTCCGGAGGACGAGGATAGCTGGGGTGAACTGCAGGTGATGTTTGCGACAGCGTTTGGTAACGTGCGTCGCAACAAGCTCTCCGACTTCTCGAATGTTATGTCTAACGGCAAGATCGCAATTCGCTTCTCGAATGAAGATGACAAATTGATTGGTGTGGACGTTTGTTCTGAGAACGATCATGTGCTGCTTGCAGCAAAAGGTGGCCGCGCTGTGCGCTTTAAAACCACCGATGTTCGTCTGTTTGCGGGCCGGACCTCTACCGGCGTGCGCGGCATGAAGTTTGCTCAGGGAGATGAAGTTGTCTCCATGCACATCATCAACGGCACCGACGCTTCCACCGACGAGCGGGACGCTTACCTTAGAGCAGCCCCTTGGAAAGTTGAGCCGAATGAGCAAACGCTATCAAACGAGCGCATGGCTGAGATGGAAGAGTGTGAGCAGTTTATTCTGACCGTAACCAGCAAAGGCTTCGGCAAGCGGACCAGCAGCCATGAGTATCGCCTCACCAACCGCGGCGGACAGGGTATCTGGAACGTTCCGTCAGATGCGCGACTGCGTGAGCAAATCGGTGGGGTTATTGCGGCGTTCCCAATTACCGCTGGCGAGCAAATCATGATGGTAACCGATCATGGCAAGCTGATTAGAACACCTGTTCATGACGTCCGAATCGCGAGCCGCAATACCAAGGGCGTTACGCTCTTCAAGGTAGCTGATACGGAAGAGATCGTCTCTGTTGCGAAACTGCAGGAATCCGATGAAGACGATGAGGATGAAGGCGAAATCGAAGCTGGTGCAGAAGTGGCCGCAGCCGATGGTGTAGACGTATCAGATGATAGTTCGTCTTCAGATGAAGAGCCTTCCACTGAAGAATAATAAATATATTTAAAACAATGAATAAAAGCTCGCTCTTAATATAAAGGGCGAGCTTTTTAGTTATTGAGGAATAACAACAACACAGCACCAAGTGCCAAAGCTGATCCTGAGATACGATTGATCAGAAGTGCTGAACTTTGCTTCATGAGGAATTTGCGTGCCGTCGCTGCGGCCAGTACCCAGCCCCCATCAAGCGCAGGCGCAAGGACAGCAAAGGTGAGGGCCAGCGCGTTCAACTGCGGTGCGGGCTCGAGGTCTGCCGCGATAAACTGCGGGAAGAACGCGGCAAAGAACAGGATAGCTTTGGGGTTTGTGGCGCCGATTATAACCGCGGACCTGAAGGCCTTGGCTGGCGTACGTTCCAAACTATAGCCATCCATCTCAGCCGGGTTAGCCTTTGCGCGAAATGCCCGTATTGCCAGATACATTAGATAAGCCGCCCCAACTCCTCGAACGACATTGAACATCGGAGGCGAAATTTCACCGATAATCGTGCTGAAGCCGAGCAGGTAAATGACAAGCATTACTGTGGTGCTTAGCGCCGCGCCCAAAACAACAGCCAAACCATGTCTCGCGCTGTGGCTAAGGGTCTCTGCGATAATCAGGCTGACGACAGGCCCCGGCGTAAGCACTAGGAGGAAGACAGCACCAATGAAAAAACCATACAATAGTGGATCGACAAGCAACATGATCTACCTTCACCCGATGAACCAAGAAGCCAGTTGGCTCTTGTTTTTTCTGCTGTATTCGTGAATGTTGCTGCAAAGCTTGACGATTGCAACTTTTGCATGGCGCCTGTAGCCACATAGTCGCTCGTCACAAGGTTAAAGTTATGGGAGGTATCGTGAGCGCGCCGAGAGTTGGAATTTATCCTGGCACATTTGATCCGATAACCAATGGTCATCTGGATATTATCAAGCGCGGGCTGCGCCTCGTTGATCGTCTTGTTATTGGTGTTGCAACAAACCCAAGCAAAGACCCGCTATTCACGCTCGAAGAACGCGTGGCGATGGTGGCACAGGAGGCCGCCCCCTTGGCTGAATCCGCTGGCGTTGATTTTGAGGTCGTTCAGTTCAACGAGCTTTTGATGCACTTTGCCGAGCGTGTCGGCGCCGATATCATTATCCGT